>JANPHO010000444.1:0-15047 GCA_031424515.1 Saprospiraceae bacterium | reverse complement strand
CAGCAATTCGCTAAGTTTTGAAAATGAATGAGTTATTAATTAAAAAAAGAAATATTAGTAAAATAGGGATTAAGTATATGATATTGTGGTTTTGAAAAAAGGATAAACAGCAATGGTAATAGATAATTTAATAGCCGATTTACAAGAACAATTTTCGCATATAAAGGACACCAGAAGTTCATTGAATCAAAAGATAGCCCTCAAGGATGTCTTGCTGAGCGGTTTTGCCCTGTTTTCACTAAAAGACAGCTCCCTTTTAGAGTATATTCATCAATATAAAACACGACAGAGTAATCTCAAAAGTGTTTACGGTATCAAAAAATGTCCATCAGATACAGCGATGCGTCAAATTTTGGATGAAGTTGAACCTTCACAGTTGCAAGAACTACCGAGTAGATATATTCAACTATTAGATGAAGAAGGCTGTTTGTCACCTTTTGAACTTAAAGGGGAGCATTTGTCTAATCATCTATTAATTCCCCTTGATGGGACTCAATATTACTGTTCAAAAAAAGTAGGTTGCCCGTGTTGTTTAACAAAAAAGCATAAAGATGGCACAATGACCTATCATCATAATGCTTTATCCGGTGTTATAGTGCATCCTGATCGGTCAGAAGTCTTGGTTGTCGCCACCGAAGATATTCAAATACAGGATGGTAAAACTAAAAACGACCACGAATTACAAGCTGCTATTCGCCTAATGCCTTCAATCCGTCGAGGTATTGGTAAAAGAAAAGCAATTTTAGGTGGTGATTCGCTGTTTGCTAACGCCCCTTTTATTCGCTTGGCTCATAGCTTCAATTTCAACTTTTTGCTCAGTATCAAAGAAGGCTATCAAGGCTATCCATTTATTCAATTCAATGAACTAAGTAAGGCTCAAAAGACCTTAAAATACAGTAATAAAGATAAAAAGTATCAATATCACTACGAATTTGCCAATAATTTATGTCTCAATGGTCAAAATCAGGATATTCAAGTCAATTTCATTCGGTTTCAACAAGTTGACCTTCAATCAGGTGAAGTACTCACCATGACTTGGATAACAGACATCCCCATTACCATCCAAAACTGCTCAATTATCGTCAAAGCGGGTAGAGCTCGATGGAAAATTGAGAATGAAACATTTAATACGCTTAAAAATCAAGGCTACCAATATGAACACAACTTTGGTCATGGAAAAAAACATTTAGCTCAAAACTTCGCTCAACTTATGTTTTTAGCTTTTTTATTTGATCAAATTCAACAACTGCTTGATAAACTATTTAATAAAGCCTTAAATATCTGTTCGACTAAAAAGTTACTTTGGTTAAGAGTTCGTCAAATTTTTGATTTAATGCCCGTCAACGATATGGAAACTATCTTTAAAATCATCACTAAAGACATTAAACTAAAAATTGAACTTTTATCCTAATTTATAACTCATTCATTTTCAAAACTTAGCGAATTGCTGCTGCTGATGGTATCAATAAGTCTTTTAAATATTATAACCTTTACAATTACTATTATTTTCATTATTTATTCAACCTTCTCTTTCCTGATAAAAAAGGTGTAGGCATTGTGTTGAAAACAAAAAACAAACGCCAATATGTTGATTACTATATTGAATTGCTGAAAGCCCGAGATATAGAAAAAAATTATCTTACCAAAAATAAAAAAAGCATTAGCAGCTATGATAAACAACTTGAATACAAACCAAATTTGCCAAATAACACGGTATATTTGAAAATTGGTAGTTTTTATAAGGGATTAATTGAACAATTTGGACAAAATTATGCACCTTTTTTAGATAGTGCCTTTGCAGACATCAAGTCAAAAAACGCACAGAATTTAATCATTGATTTAAGAAATAATGAAGGTGGCGGCGACGGTTACGATTTTTTACTTTTGAGCTATTTGATCAACACGCCCATAATTGCAGACAATGTTAAAGTGCCCGGTCGTCAATTCAATTTTATCAAGTATGCCATGAATGTGTCGGATGACTTGAAGGCATTTATTGAAAATCCCAATGAATTCCTACAAAATGATACTTCATTAACACTCAAAGAGAAATACACAGGACAAACTATTTTCCCGGTCTCAAAGAATCGTTTTGATGGTAAACTTATTGTTTTGACAAACGGCGGCTCATTTTCAGCTTCTACAAATTTGATTAAACGATTATACAATTATCGGAATGAAAACAAAAGAAAAATACTCTTTGTTGGAGAAGAAAACGGCGGCGATATTTATAGTAATACGATGTGCGCTGGTCAAGGCTACACAATTAAATTGCCCAATAGTTCAATTCAAGTAGATATGCCTCTTTTATGTTTTGGTGAACTTAAAAAGAAATACCCCAAAAAGAGACTTCCAGACTATGAAGTTTTTGATAAGATTTCAGACCTAAAAGCCAATCAAGACAATGTTTTGGACCTCGCTATAAAAATGTGCAAGCAGAAATAAAACAACATAAAATTATTTGGCGTTAATTCGTTGCCACTAAAATTAGATTAAACAATTTAAAAGTATGATACAAAAAAATCTCTTGGTTTGGATTTTCGCATTATCACTTTTTTCAGCAAATGGTCAACAAAACCCTTTTGTAGGCTCGGAAAAAATGGTGTCCCAAAATTATGACTTCACAAATTTTGATAAGATTTCAATTTTAGATTTAGACGGTGTGACCGAAATTGAAGTGGGTAAACCATTTTCGGTTGAGACAAAAATTAAAGATAAATACACGTCCATTTTAGAAGTTACTGAAATGAACGGGGAGTTGACCATTGTTTTTAAATACACCAAAGACAATAATAAATACATTGAAAACCCAAATATTAAAGTTAAAATAACTTGTCCGAGTTTAGCTAACTTGTATAAAAGGGGAAACAGCAATGTTTCGGTTTCTATTTCTAATAAATCCGCATTTACCGTGATAAATGAGGGCAACGGTTCAGCGATTCTTAAAGGTTTTGTGAAACAATTGAGCTTAAAAAATGATGGAAATGGAAGGATTGATGCAAAAAAGCTCTTAGCTGATACAGTATTTGTAAATTCATTTGGCAACGGAGATATAATCGTTAATGCGAAAGACGAACTGAAGGGTGAAAGAAACGGTAATGGGAAAATTATACAAAATGGAAAAGCTGTAATGATGGATAAAAGGTAGTGAAGAGAGAGTAAAACTTTGAAAATACTGAGGGGGTATCACCAATAAAACATCTCAATCTATTTCGAAATATTTCTTTCAATACTCTTGAAATGACCTTATTTTTAACCTTTAAAAACCATCTATTTTATCATAAAAATAAAACAATTTATGCCTAAATTTTGCTTTGTACTCATCATCGCCATTTTCAGTTTATCCATGTCGTTTGCTCAAAAGCTCAAAAGAATCGATGGCTCCAAAATCAGCGTGGATAGCCTCAATGCCAAAATCGAATACTTGATGAAGGCCGCCCAAGTGTCAGGCGTGGCGGTGTCTGTTTTTAATGATAACAAACCCGTTTTCAGTAAGACTTATGGGTTGGCAGATGTTCAGAAGAATATTCTCTTTCAACCGTCATCCGTTATGTATGCGTGTTCGTTTGCAAAAATGGTTTTTGCTTACATTGCCATGCAATTTGTAGAAGAAAAGATGATTGATTTAGATAAACCGCTCGTTGAATATCTTAATAAGCCTTTACCCGATTATAAAATCAACGGGAAAAGAAGGGGCTATCATGACCTCAAAGATGACGATCGTTATAAAAAAATCACGGCTCGCATGTGCCTAAAGCACACGACAGGTTTTCCGAATTGGCGTTGGTTTGAAACTGATAAAAAATTGAAATTCAAATTTGACCCCGGCGCTCGCTACAGTTATTCAGGTGAAGGCTTGTATCTACTTCAATTTGTTATTGAGCAAGTGACAGGGAAAGATTATGAAACCATTTCGCAAGAACGAGTTTTCAAACCATTGGCTATGACCCAAACGAGCCAAGTTTGGCAAAGCCGTTTCGATACCGCCATTTGTTATGGACACGATGCAAAGGGCGAGCCTCAAGAGTTGATGAAATGGAAAGATGCCAGTGCAGGCGGTTCGATGAGTACAACGTTGGAGGATTTTACAAAATTTTTCACCGCTTTGATAAACCGGAAAGGGTTGTCAAAAAAGAGTTTTCAAGACATGACCAATACCCAAATGCGCATTAGGTCGAGAAGCCAATTCGGACCATTGGCAAAAGTGGATAGCACCGACAATGATAATATTGAATTGGGCTATGGTCTGGGCATAGGCGTTTTTAAAACACCTTATGGCAGAGCCTTTTTTAAAGAAGGACATGATGAGGGTTGGGGACATTATTCTATTTGTTTTCCCGATAAAAAAATTGCTATTATCATCATGACCAATAACGACAACGGCGAAAGTATTTTTAAAGAATTGCTCGCCTATGCTATTGGCGATACTTTTACCCCGTGGCGTTGGGAGAATTATATTCCTTATGACCAAAAGTAGAGGAATTGTGGAAATACTGAGGGGTCAGCTTATATATGCCGCCGAAAAATTATTCATTTCTTCAATTAAGGGCATAGCCAAGTACCCTTTTGGCGTGAGGGAATATTCTACTCGAGGCGGAACTTCTCCGAAATTGGTTCTTGTTACCAAATTGCTGTCCACCAGAAATTTTAACTCTTGAATCAGCATTTTTTCGCTTATTTCAGGAATTTGCTTACGCAACTCCGATAACCGCAACGGATTGCTTCTTAATTGATAAACAATCAGCAACTTCCATTTTCCACCTAATAGCTCTAAGCAGGTGCGAATGGGGCACTTTGAAGTGATTTTAATTTCTTTATTATTCATACTAACTAAAAGGTATGTATGTGCTTTTTATTCAGTGCAGCAAAAGTAAACTAATTTTGCCACACAATTAAAAAAGTTAAAAAAATGAAGAAAATTGCCTTATTTGGAGCATCTGGACAAACTGGACAAGCGTTTTTACGAAAAGCGTTAGCCAATGGCTTTGCTGTAAGAGCGTTGGTACGTTCGCCCGAAAAAATTAACCAACAATCAAAACATTTAACCGTTATTCAAGGTGACGTTTTGAATAAGCAAGATGTCGCAAAGGTAGTGGAAGGCTGCGATTTAGTAATCAGTTTATTCGGGCACGTAAAAGGCTCTCCCGAATGGTTGCAGACCAACGGAACAAAAAATATTATTGCTGCCATGCAAGCCCAAAAAATCAAAAAAATCATATCTCTCTCGGGCGGTGGTTTGCCTTTTCCTGAAAAAGACCAGCCAAAGTTTGTTGATAAAATGATTAGAACGATTATGAAAATAGTCGTTCCTAAAATTCTTAATGATGCCATAGAACATCATAAAGTGCTACAAAATAGTGGATTAGATTGGATAATTGTGCGTGGTTCGCGCCTCAACAATGAAACAGCTAAAGGTACGTATAAGGTAGGTTGGGTTGGGGTTAATGCCAGTACGAAAATTTCTCGCTCCGATTTGGCAGATTTTATCGTTACTCAAATAGATGATAATACGTTTATTAGACAAATGCCCTTCATCAGTGAGTAGTGCCGTTTGATTTATCATTTCGTTGATTTGGAACCGTTACTTTCTCAAGATATGTAAAGTGAGGATTTAAGATTTAAAAGAAGAAGTATCACAAACGCTCGATTATCAAAGAGATAGTCAAGCGTTTTGACATTATTGGACTAAAAGGCTGTTCGCTTGTCGTTACTGACGGTAAAATAATTGTACTGACAGAGTTGAATGAAATTTGGAATTAAAGAAGCTATAAACTCAATATTAACTAAGGCAAAGTATTTTTTTTTAGAATTTTACACGAATGTTTTTAAATATTTGAAGTTTTTGGGTGATATTTATTTCATATAGTGCACATAGTAGTAAACAATCATGATAGCAATGAATAACAACAGATTATCAACTGTCAAAGAGCGTGAGGACTTTTTTATGACGCTTTACAAAAAAACGTTTCCCGTTGTTGCGCAGTACGTAGCTCGTATGGGTGGTAGCCTTGAAGAAGCACAAGACATATTCCAAGATACATTGGTTATATATTACGAAAAAAAAGTATCAGAAAAGGGTGGAATCATTGTAAATGAGAACGCCTATTTGTTCGGCATTGCCAAAAGACTTTGGATGCGTCGCTATGAGGATGACAGTAAGAATCAGCTCTTAAATGATTTAGACATAGAAGATGTGCCTGAAGAAAGACTTGCCGATGGTAAAATATTGCATTACCTTGAAACTGCGGGTAAGAAATGCATGGAACTGCTTAAAGCGTATTATTACGACAATTTGTCAATTATCAATATTACGACCCTGTTTGGATATTCAAGCACACATTCGGCTACGGTAGCAAAATATAAATGTTTGGAAAAAGTTAGAGAAACGGTTAAACAAAAATCATTGAACTATGCGGACTTCATTGAATAATATTAAAATTATCGACGATTATCTTTTAGGTCGCATGGCACCAGAGGATTTACCATTATTCGAAGCCAACATGCTATTGAATAGTGATTTATCAGATGATGTAAAATATCAGCAAAGCACCTATTCAATTATCAGGCAATATAGCCGACAAAATATAAAGTCCGAGATTAAGGCAATACAGGAAACTTTAGCTACAGCACCAGAACATGTGGGCTTTATGCGCAGTATAGGTAACCTGTTTAAAATGTATTAAATTATGTATATAAGCCTGATTCAATCAGGTTTGGAAAAACAGTAAAAAATATAATATGATTCCACACGATGAATTCAAAAAATACGCCGTCAAACATCTTGGACTGAGTACAATGCACTTGGAAAGATACATGGCGCAAAGCGTTCAGAATTTTCCAAATATGTCCGTGGGCATTCAAGTCCCGATGCATCGGGATGTCCCCAATATTAATGGTTTTACGCCTTCAGTTATCGAAGAACGCCAACTGAACGTGGCGCAAATGGACGTTTTTAGCCGTTTGATGATGGATCGCATTATTTTTATGGGCGTTGCCGTCAACGATTATGTGGCGAACGTTATTCAAGCACAATTGCTTTTTCTCGAAAGTTCTGACCCAAAACGTGACGTTCAGTTGTTCATCAACAGTCCGGGTGGTTCAGTGATTGATGGCTTGGGAATTTACGATACAATGCAATATGTATCGCCTGATGTGGCTACCATATGCACCAGTATGGCCGCTTCAATGGGTGCGTTTTTGCTCTGTTCAGGTGCAAACGGTAAGCGCAGCGCCTTGACACATAGCCATATTATGATTCATCAGCCGTCGGGCGGGATGCAAGGTAAATTTTCGGACATGGAGATTAGCTACAATTTGATTAAAAAATTACGGCATTCTCTTTATGCGATTTATGCCAAAAACTGTGGCAAAACATTCGAGGAAATCGAGCGCGATAGTGACCGCGACAACTGGATGACGAGCGAGCAAGCCAAAGAATATGGCTTGATTGACGAAGTTTTAAGCCGTAAAGGCGCATAATAATGATGAATTATATCTCACTTCACCAACGGTTTCCCCTGTAAAGCCTGAATGAACACCCATAAAGTGCTTAGCCCATATACAATACTCATCACAAATACCATTTTTACATTTCTAACGGCATAAAATGACAGCAAGGGTAGAACCTGTAAAGCGTGCATACCCATAAAATGAGCGATTCGCAAATCACCGTATTTTTTACTCCAATTCACGAGAGGAATGCCTTCGCTGCCATCGGCGGCACCTACCGTGTGTGAAAGCCGAGCGCCCATCGCAAAACCTTGTAAAGAGAAAATAAAAAATATTAAAATGCCCAAACGAATGCCCCACAAATAGCCAGCGGGAATTTCCGCTACTTTATCCGAAAAGAATAAAAAACCGATATATGCCGTCCAAAATGAAATGCACGCGGCTGCAAATCCCATCAAACTGAACATGGCGGCTTTGAAGGGTGTCGTGAGATTGAAATGCGACATTTCACCCCGACTGGCTTGGTAAATAATATACACATTTTCAAAATTCAACAACAAAATCATGCCCCAAGAGTACCATTTTACTGAGGGGGTATCGTCTAAATATTGCAAATACCAACCCATTGACCAAACGAAAATGGTCGTAGATAAAAAAAACTTGAATGGTTTGAACCACGCATTTGTGCCCAAAACTTGCGTTTCTGTCGTTTTTGTTAAAATATAACAAATAATGGCTCCCACGAGACAAACCCAACCGCAATAATACATTGGTTCGTTTTTGCTTTTGAGTATGTCTAAAAATGAAATCATTTTTTGGATTGATTTTGATATACTGAAATTTCTCCTTTTTAAGGAATTTAAAGCACAAATTTAGGTAGTTTAAAATTGCTAAACGATAACAATTGTTTAGTTTTATGCTTTAAGTTTTAGTTCTAAAATTTTAAAACAGCTATCTTTAGTAAAAAAATACGCTTTTATGCAAAGAGAAATCAAAACTTACAATCTCGATAAAGACTACCTTTTCGTTCATAAGGAAGATGTCACGGATTCACAATTTGGCTTGGATAATACCACCGAATTGATTGATAGTGGTTTTGGTTTGTACTCTTCGGAGCGGGTAAAAGGCAGAATTGGGCCTTTGAAATCCGAGTTTTTCCGTATTGCGATTTGTCGGCGTGGTTCTGTCAACGTGGATTGTGGTTTGGAGACTTTTACACACCATCGCAACACCATCCATTTTAATTTTCCTTCGCAATTGTTTTCATTTTATGATAAAAGCGATGATATGCACGCCTATTATATGTTGTTCAATGAAGCGTTTATTGAAGGGCTTTTGCCTTTGCAAGCCATTCAAAAGCATTTTCCTTTTTTGGATTATGCGGGTATTCCGCTTTTTCAATTGGATGAGGATGAAGCCATTGAAATCGTAGGTTTGTTTTTTAAAATTGATAATGAAATAAAACAGCGCAAAACAGGCTTAAAACAAGCGATTCAATTGTACATTAATTTGATTTTGATAGCCGCTAATCGAAGTTATATCCGTCAAAATTTGTCTAAAAAATTGGATACAACGAAAGACAGCACGCTTTTAACCCGCTATAAAAAATTGGTTGCCCAATATTTTATCACCAAACGGCAAGTGGTGGATTACGCCAATCTTTTATCCGTTACGCCCAATCATTTGAATAAAATTATCAAAGAGCAAACGGGTAAAACCGCCAGTGATTTTATTATTGAAATGTTGTTGATGGAAGCCAAAGCCCTTTTGAAACATACCGAATTGTCCATTTCCGAAATTGCTTACCAATTGGATTTTACTGACCCATCGCATTTTAATAAGTTTTTTAAAAAGGGAACAGAATTTACGCCCATGAATTATCGCAATCAAAATTAAATTTACCATACAAAGCATAAAATCTACCATAGTTCTGGGTTGCATTGTCTGCATTTTTGCATCATTATTTAGAAAAACTAAAAATGCAACCAAAGATGAGAAAGGTAATTTTAATGCTTTTAGCATGTGCTTTTTTAAGCGCACCGATGTCTGCACAACACAATGCAGGGAACAATGGCAAGATTTTACTCATTGCCTCTAACCCCTCAGTATCCAAGCAAACGGGCTGGCCTATTGGGGTTTGGGCAGCCGAAGTTATTCACCCGTATTGGGAATTTTCAGTGGCGGGCTACACCGTTGATATTGCAAGCCCTGATGGTGGTGAAATCAAAATTGATGGTTTTAGCGACCCCGAAGATGCCAGCAAATATGCAGCTTGGGATTATCTATCACTGGGTTTTTTAAAAGACCCTGAAAAATCTAAACTATTGAAAAATACACTTAAACTATCAACCATCAATCCCAATGATTACAAAGCCGTTTTGGTTTGTGGTGGTCAAGGACCCATGTACACGTTTATTGACAACACAGAATTGCAAAAGTTCTTCGTAGATTTTTACCAAACGGGCAAGCCTACAGCATCTATTTGTCATGGAACGTGCATTTTATTAAAAACTAAATTGCCCAATGGTAAATATTTGGTGGAAGGTAAAAAATGGACAGGCTTTGCAAATAGTGAAGAGAATTACGCAGACAGCTACGTGGGCAAGCAAATCCAACCTTTCAGAATTGAAGATTTGGCGAAGAAAATGCCCAATTCAAAATTCGTGGTAGCGCCGATGTTTTCTGCTTTTGCGGTTCAAGACGGTAATTTGATTACGGGACAGCAACAAAACAGTGGTGCCGAAGCCGCAAAGTTGGTCATTGCTCAATTGGAAAAAGACAAAGCCCGTTACCCGACTTACGTACTCGTGCACGGTGCTTGGGCGGATGAAAGTGCTTGGGGTTCTGTGCGCAATCAATTGGCAACAAAAGCAAATGTGGTGGTTGTCAACTTGCCTGCTCATGGTGCGGACAACACATACGGCGTCGGTGTGGGCTTATCTGACTACGTTAAAACTGTTTCAGCAGCCATCAGCGCACAACAAGGTAAAGTGGTTTTGGTTGGGCACAGTATGGCGGGTGCGGTGATTTCGCAAGTGGCTGAGAATATGCCCAATAAAATTGATAAATTGATATACGTATCCGCTTATTTGCCTAAAAATGGGGAGAATGTCTCGGGTATTACCAATAAGTTTTTAAATAATAAACCGATTGAAGTTTTTGAATTTAATAAGGATTATACGCTCGTTGGTATCAAAAAAGACGCATTGCCCAATGTCGTTTGTGCTGATTGTCCTGATTACATGAAAGAAGTTTTGGTCAAATATCACCGTGCTGAACCCGTAAAAGGACTGAATGATAATGTGACCTTGAGCGCTAAGTTTGCTGCCATTCCGAAGTATTATATTTCAACCAAAAACGATTACGCGGTGCCTTATGCCCTTCAACAGCAAATGATTAAAGACAATGGTACGGTGAGAAAAGTGTATGAAATGGCGACTTCGCACTTGCCTTTTGTGGCGCAACCACAGGAGTTTTTGAAAATTCTTACAAGCATACAATAGATGAAAAAAGCATTTTTTATGGTAGTTACGTGCTTTTTACTGAGGGGGTACGCAACTGCCCAAATCAATGAAAGCGATACCGCTCAAATACAAATTAGGGCAAGTTTAACGGGTAATTATCAAAAAGGAAATGTAGATTTGCTCGTCATTCGCAGCCGGGTTGATGCTTTGTATGCACCTACAAAAGAGTGGGTTTTTAAATCGCAGAACAACAGTCTGTACCAAGCTTTTTACGATAAAAAAGCGGATAATGATGTATTTAGCCGAAATTGGCTCTATTTCAAGCCACAAAAACGATT
The DNA here is from genome assembly GCA_031424515.1 of Saprospiraceae bacterium. Taxonomy (GTDB): domain Bacteria; phylum Bacteroidota; class Bacteroidia; order Chitinophagales; family Saprospiraceae; genus JAAFJT01. The sequence goes on along the minus strand of JANPHO010000444.1, from coordinate 3,796 downwards.
TTACCCCTACATCATTTCTTTTATTTCAGGCAATTTTAGAAGAAAGATTGATATGCGTTATTTCATCGGTTTGGGTGCAACGGGGCAAGTGGTGAATACAAAAAATCATATTTTGAAACTATCGGTAAGTGCTGTGTATGAGCGCACAAATTTTAGTGATAAAAACTATAATTTTTCAGAATACAATGGCAGCGACAATATAAAACTGTGGCGTGGTACTTTATATTTGGCGGGATGGCATTATCTATTTCAAAAACACGCCCGCTTATTCTATAATGCTTATTGGCAACCCGCTTTCGACAATAAAAATAATTATCGAACGCAATACGATATTGGCGTAGATTTCCCGATTTGGAAGGGTTTATCTTTTAATGCGCTTTATACTTTCACGCATGAAAATGTGGTTATTCAAAAAATAAAGACCGATGATAAAATCTTGACATTTGGATTGGCTTATAATTTTAAACAAAACCATCATTGATGTAGATTTGCAAACGATACCCCTCAGTCATACCTTAGGCTTGATGGAGCGAAACGCACCATATATTTACCTATAATTAATCGAAATTTAATTTAAAAATAATGAAAATAGCAATAATCGGTACAGGCAATATTGGCGGCGCATTGGCTACATCATGGGCAAAAGCGGGGCACGATATCATATTATGCGTCCGAGATAAACAAAATTTTAAAGGGCAAGATTTGTTGGAAAACCCTAATACGAAGTTATCGGATTTTGAAAATGGTGTGTCCGAAGCCGACGTTATTTTAGTGGCTACACCCATTGCGGCAGTGATTGATGTGGCAAAAAGCCTGAGTAATGTTCCCAATAAAGTCATTATTGATGCCACCAATGCCGTATTTACGAAACCCGAAGGCTACTATAACGCTTTTGAAGCCTTTACTGCTTTGACCAATACCGATAAAATTGTGAAATGCTTCAACAGTACGGGTTTTGAAAATATGAAAAATCCGCACTATGGCGATACTGCAATTGATATGTTCATGGCGGGCAGTCACGCAGACGCCAAAGCTATTGTTGAAACTCTTGCTAAAGATGCTGGTTTTGGGCGGTGCATTGATTTTGGTGGCAACGATAAAGTGGCTCTTTTGGAACAATTTGCCCTCTGTTGGATCAACTTGGCAATGATGCAAAAGAAAGGGCGGGATTTTGCTTTTACGATTGTGGAGCGGTAAGTAGGTTAAATACCCCCTCAGTATTTTCACCGTTTTTAACGAAAAATGCTTGACTATCGGTTTGATAATCAAGCATTCTTATGTTTTACCCCCTCAGTATTTTTGGAAAATGCTGCCGGTTTTTCACCTCTTCAATCTGTAAAATATGTCTTTTACAATGTGCTGAAAGTAAAATAATGGTTTGGTATAAATCAATCGTGCCAGTTGCGGGATGTTGCCAAAAATGCTCGTGTAGAGAGTCTTGGGTGTTATTTGCATAAGCAATTGTGCTATCACGTTGTAGGATAAAAGCGTTTCGAGCGGTTTCCAAATCTGTAAATTTGCCTGTTGGTCTAATCTTTTCAGGCGATTTTGCTTTGAATAAACGAAAAGTGAGTCGGGTGATTATTTTTTTATCCGTTATTTTGATTTCCTTTTTTTTCAAAGGGTCAAAAGGTATTTGTAATTGAATTTTGATAATTGAAAAAAGGCTTTGTTCCGCTAAAGCAATATGTTCAGCACATTCCAAAATACTCCATTTGCTATTTTTTGATTTAAAACTCACCTATGCTTCAGTCAATCCTTCCGTTGCTTTTAAAAATTCCAGTTTGGTATCTTGAAGGTATTTTACCACAAATTGGCGTTCCTCTTGCGTCATCATTGATTGCGCTTTTAGTTGTCCGCTTAAAAGGGTAGAGAAAAGACATAGGCATAGAATTTTCAATTTTAGGATATGTTTTGTTTTGAGCTCTTTAATAAACATGTTCATATTTATTTTTTGGCACTTGCCAAATTTTTCTTTATTTTCATCATTAAAAAATCAGGTGTTATTCGGGGCAAGTTCGATAAAAACCAATTCATGAAACCCACTAATTTTTTACCTTTTCCATTCAAAAACAGTTCAACTCCCGCTTCTGCTACAACAGATGCGGACATCGGTTTATTTGAATGCATGGCGTTTGTTTTACGCATAGCTTCGGTATGAAAAGGCGTTTCTACTGTGCCTGGACAAAGTGCCGTTACAACAACGCCTGTGCCTTCCAATTCGGCAGCTATGGTTTCAGTATATGCTAACACGAATGTTTTTGTAGCGGAATAAACGGAGTAATAAGGGAATGGTAAAAAGGATAAAAGTGAAGCGATATTCATAATTCTACCCGATTTGCGTTGAATCATGTCTTTACCGAATAATTTAGTTAAAGCCACTAATGAGGATACGTTCAGTTCAATCATTTTGAGCTCCTCTTCTAAAGATAACTCCATGTGATTGCCATACATTCCTACGCCAGCATTATTGATTAAGCCTGTCACCAGTAAGTTTTTACTTTTTACGGCTTCATACAATTCAAAAGCCGCCGCCACATGGGACAAATCTGTAGCTATGATTTCGATTGAAATGCCGAATTGAGTGGTTAATTCACTTTGCACTTGTTGCAATTTGGCAGCATTTCGAGCTACTAATATAAGGTTGTATTTTTTCTTGGCTAATTGCAAAGCCATTTCATAGCCAATACCAGTCGATGCGCCTGTTAATAAAATGTATTCTTTCATTTTCAATAATCAAATTTAGACTGCAAAATTCGGAATATTGAAAAAAGAAAACGATAACAAATGTTTATACTTTTTGGCTTTCTGCTTTTTTTAAACGGCTCAAATGAATGGGTGTGATGCCCAAATAAGATGCAATCATGTGTTGTGGCACGCGGTTGTGGATGTTCGGGAAAGTATCTGTAATGGTGTCGTATCGTTCTTTGGGTGTCATCATGTACAAGTTTTTTATTCGCATATCATTGTAGATGAAATAAAATTCTGCGACCATGCGTCCGAGTTTATCGCCTTGTTGGAGATTTTTATAACCCCATTCAATGGCAGTACGTGGAATAATGACAACTTCCGTTTCTTCAATGGCTTCTAAAGTATAAAAAGCAGGTTGTTTTAATATAAAACTTGTGTAATCCGCTATAAAATTGTTTTCTAAAGCAAAATGGGTTGTATGCTCCGTACCGCTTTGGTCTAAAATCGTAACCCTTGCAATGCCTTTATTGATAAAAAAAAGCTCATTCAGATAGCAATTAGGCTTGCTCAATGCCTCCCGCCGCTTAAATGTTTTAACAAAACAAAACTTTAAGAATCCATTCATTTCACTTTCTGAAATGTCAATCATTTGACTAATGACTTGTTTAATTTGCTCCATTCTATTTATTTTCTATAAAAACAGTTGAATCACCTTTTTGTTAAAAACTTAAACTTTACTTAACCTTCATTTAATATTCAGCTAAGATAGCCTTTTAATCTTTGTCGGACTAAACAGAAACGAATATGATGTCTGACATCCAGTTAAAATTATTAGAGAAAACAGCATTTCAAGTACGCCAACATATTATCCGAATGTCCACCGATGGCGGTTGTTTTGTGGGGGCATCGCTCTCTGCCACGGATTTGATAGTTTATCTCTACAAGCATTTTCTTGATATTTCATTTGAAACATTTGATAACCCCAACCGCGATTATTTATTCCTTTCAAAAGGGCACGATGTACCAGCCTTGTACGGCACTTTCGTCGAATTGGGCTGGCTTGATGCCGCTCGTTTGAAAAACCATCTTTCCGCCGCCGACAATA
>JANPHO010000443.1:0-10905 GCA_031424515.1 Saprospiraceae bacterium | reverse complement strand
CTACAAGCGAGATAAGAGAGATTTCACAAAAACGGTTGTTGTTGTTTTAGGGATATTTATGTATATTTTACTAAAACTATTGCCATTGTTTTAAGGATATTTGTGTATATTTTGCTGTGGTATTTTTTAATTTTAAAACTCAATATTGATACCCGTAGTTTCTATTATGGTCATATCAGCTACTTCCCTATAATCAAATCAGGAAATTGGGGAAAAAATTTTTAGATAAAAAATTTCCAAAGAAGGTATTATAATACGCTATACGGAAATCCTAATTCATCCTTAAAATCCTGCGCATCCTAATTCTAAACTCTTATTTATGCCTCAACCAACAATCCGTTCTACCCACTTCGTAAGCCTTGAATTCAGTATTTATGGGCGCGCCGTGTAAAATGCGGTCGTTGAATTGAGTCCGCACCAAGTAATTAAAAGCGCCCATATCACCGGTGTAAGCAGTCGTGTTATTTTTATTGTATTGTTCGTGGATGACGCATAATTTTTCGATAAATTCCAGCATGACAGGGAAATGCCCTCCAATAATACCACAATTGAGTAAAACAGCATTTTTAAAATCTTCTTCATATTGCGCATAATCCGAAATACCACTACGCAAATGATTTGCATGGTCTTTCATCCATTCGTTATTGAGTAATTTGGGCTCGTCTCCACAGAATAGTGAATGAGGATTTTGAATAAAAAGAGGCTGAATAAAAGGATTTTTAAGCACGACCACATCTGAAATATCGGAAACAAATACACTTTCTATTTCATTAAAATATTGCCTTAAAAAATCTCTGTACACAAAATAGCGGTACACATTGGGGTTAAATTGGGCGTTATAAGCTATTTTAATAAAGGAAATATATTCATTTGAGTATTTTTCACAGGTCTTCTCAGTAAAATTATTGTGAAAAATGATGCCTTGCAGCTTCAACGCTGCCACCGAATCAGCCCAATCTTTTACAAGCGCGTAATCGTCATCTTGTAAAGTTGTATTTCGATTGACATCATAAATGCCTGTAATATGGCAAGCCATTACAAGCTGTTTTTTAACAGAAATTATGGGCATTTAATTAGGTGAAATAAGCGTGTTCAAATTCTGTTTTTTCATTTTTGAGCAGACACTATTGGGGCTGTTGCGGTAGTAGGTGTATGTCCTCAAATCCACTTTTTTTACAATGAATTTCTGAGCGGCATTTTCAAAAAAATACGAATCCGCGGCATATCCTTCTTGGAATTTCTGATGGGTAAAAATCTCTTTTTTACCGAATAATGTAGCAAAAAGGACACAATCATCCACGTGGATGACTTGATTGAAATCATATTTATCGGGTACATAATAGTCTTTGTCATCGTCTACAATTGTCTTAGTAGTAGATGCTATCAAATCCGCAAATTGCATTTCTTTAAGACAAGACCTTAAGTGATTGGGCTGATATTCATCGTCAGCATCAATAATTGTGACGAATTCGCCTTGACAATTCAAAATACCTCGGTTGATGGATTTGGATTGACCGCAGTTTTTATGCCTAAGATAAGTTATTTTGTTTTCGTGTTTGCAAGCGTAGTTGAATAGCTCATTTTGAATATCATTGTGGCTACCATCGTCAATAATTATCAATTCAAAATCTTGAAAATCTTGATTGAGCACAGAATCAATAGCTCTTTTTACCAACACAAATTCAGTGTTATAAACTGACATCAGCACCGATATTTTTATTTTTTTTTCCATTACCCGCTATCTTTTCTTTAAAAATTTGGGCAAAGGTATACACCTAAATTGATAAGAACATTAAATAATTCTTATTTTTCAATTTTCAACAAATAAAACTGAAGATAAGCTGCTTAAAACTTCTGAATAAACTCATCCAAATCTTGAGATTCTCCCAAATCCAGTTTTTTACGCAAGCGGTAACGGCTTTTGTAAACACTATCCGAGGATATTCCGAGAATATTCGCTATTTCATTGGCATCAAAACCAATTTTAATGAGCAAAAAAAGGCGAAATTCAGCTGTTGAAAGCACAGAATATGACATATTGAGCCTATCAATATAACCTGGAAAACGATTACTGAAAAGCTCTTGAAATCTACGCCAATCATCGCTGGTCAATATTTTGAGGTCTTGAAGTTGTTGGTTGTATTCTTTATTCGCTTCCGCTTCTTGTACATCACTAAGCGTATTTTGAGAACTCAATTTCATTTCTAACTCCTTGATTAGTAAACTTTTGAGTTCTAATAGCTTTTGGGAGTCCACTAAAGCACTTTCCTTTTCACTCAATTCTTGCTCCGCACGCAGTAAAGCCAATTTATTCAACTGTTCTTGTACTTCAATAATTTGCTTTTCTTTTTTGAGTATTTCTTGTTTTTGTCTTTGTTTAACAATCCAAAACACAGCTATACCCAAAGCTAAAGCCATAATCAAAAAACTTATATACCAATAAAGCTTTGACATTTTAAGCTCATTCTCTTGCTCTTTGAGTAGCTTTTCAGCGTCATTTTTAGCTTGTAATCGACCTATTTCTCTTACTTTGTTGGCATTAAAAATTGTATTGGTCAATTTTCTATTTTCACGCTCATGAAAAAGGGCAAGGCTTTTATCACCTCTTTTTTCATATATTTTACTAAGTTGCTCATGGACATTGGCTTGAAGTAAAGAATCAGCCGATTCTTTCGCTTTTTCAAAAAAAACAAGGGCAGAATCAACTCGATTTAAACACAAATAACTATCTGCAATCCCTTTATCAAAGTTGCTAATGAGCATTTTGTTTTCAATACGCTTATTCTTGATTTTCGCTTCTTTAAAATTAAGCAATGCATCCGAACAAAGTCCCATCGCTAAGTAAGTTTTGGCTAATATCATGTACCTACTCGCTTCGCCATTGTTATAATTATAAAGTCGTTGAAAATAAAAAGAGGTATCTATCATGATTTTAGCCGAATCAATTTTATTCAGCAAAAGATAGTTTTCAGCCATTGACGCAGATGCCAGCACTTGTTGACTTTTCTCTTTTGTATTTCCACATGCAAAAACCCAAGCTTTTTGATACCATTTTTGTGCTTCATTGAAATCGTTACTTTCTCTGAAGGCTCTACCCAATGACATTAATATATTAAAAGTTCTACCTGCTTCGCTATTAGAATCCATTTTGCTAATAACTTCATAGCTCTCTAAAAATCGTTTGATGGCTTCTGGATAATTATTCTCCCTTGCAGCCAAACGCGCCAAATCACGATTCACATCAGCGGCTCTCACCATCCGATTTCCTTTAACACTAAGGTCATAACTATTTTGCAAACAAGCGCGAGCGGTATCGTATTGTAGCAATTTCATGAATATTTCACCCCGAATCATCTGAGTGAAAGCGCGAACTGAATCATTGGGGAAGGTACTATCATAAGCATCCATATACTTCAACTGTGCCGAATCTGATACATTTTCATATATTGAGGTCAGATGATAATATGTTGATTCACAAGCATAACTCTGCCACTTGGGGGGCACTTCTTTTTGAATTTGAGCTACTGTTGAATCAACCGACAATAATGGTAGATTTTTAAAAAAACTCCCTTTGTATTTGGCTTGACCAAAAAAGTCAGATTGTTGTTTAAATCCATCTTCCGGCTTACAACCATTACTGATTAATAGGATAGTTAAACCTATAGAATAAAATAGAATTGTAAAATTACGCATGTAGTAGTAGAACAGTTTAATCGAGCCCAAAACTACGTTTAAAAAAACGCATTTTTAACTGTCCAAATGTTAATAAAAAGTCAACCAAGTTTTCTTTTAAAAAAATCTGGAAACTATTTTTATCATAAAAATGTAAAAACACTGTTTGTCAAGATTTTCACAATAGCTTAGGGTCTAAAAATAACATTCCATCAATCTTGCCTAATACCCTCATTTTATCTTAATTTATTTGTACGACAGTTCAAAATTCAAATTAATTAGATATTTCTTTTGAATTTATATTGATATAGGGCTAAAAAGTTGATTATCAGTAATTTGTCTATGCCTTGTCTATATTCCAAATTTGTTTTTTGAATCTTTTTTTTGTGCTTTTGTGATATAATTCAATATTTGTTAACCACTAAAAAAAGTACAATAACTAAAATTTAAAACAGAACACTACCCCCTCAGTATAAACAGGTATAAAAGTGTTTTATGGTCTTAAAAATGAAGGTATTAGGAAAATAATATTAAGAACATAGTTGAAATTTAAAAGGGTTAAGTAGCACGTTTCTTTTTTTAATTTGTCAAGTTATCAGGTTAAACGCTTAAAATTGAGTAAAATAAGTTTGAAAATGTCAAACAAATTTAAATCAAATACTTTGCGTTTAACCTGTTTTTAGAGCAGTACCAACTAAAAGATTGTCACATGAATTTATCCATTTCTATTAACCAAAATTTAGTAAAAGCTTTTATAGGTGCTTTCTTTTCAATCTCAACAATTGTCTCTTTTTCAGCTTGTAATAACTCTGAAAATCCACCAGAAGGCATAAGACCACAGTTTGTATCGGAGTAATCGTTGGCGCTCAGCAATACGGATACATACGTAGCAGCCTCTATCGAAACCTGCGATTGTATGCAACCCATGTTTGAATTAGTCGCATCCATAAATGATTCAGAGCAAAAACAATTAAGCAAATCCTTAATCAATCAAGAAGCACGCCTTGAAGCAATTCGCCCACAAATAGAAGCCTGTGGCGAAGCCATCCGTAAAAAATATGGCGAAATGAAATCCGCTCGTGAGCAAGCCAAAATACTGGAAGCCCTTAAAAAATATTGTCCAGAGTCCTTCGAAATATTGAATAAAGGGATTTTAGTGAAGTCGGATAAGAAAAATAAACTCTATTAAAGTAGAGTTCAAATACATTATGAAACAAAAGATGTTGTTGTAAATAAGTTTGTGTCCTTTTTGTTTTAAAACACTTAAACCCTCTCGGTATTTTATTCTTCTTGGGTAAACATACTAAAATGTAAAAAATACTGAGGGGGTACTTAAATTTGTAATGCACTCAAAATTTTGATAGAAAGTTTTTAAAAACAAGAATACAGCAATTTCCCCTTTTCCTTAAAATTTTGTTAAATCAAAAAATAATTACCCCTATCTATTGTATAAACCCAAAACGATTTCTACATTTGTACCACAATTCAATTCTCTTCAAAAAGAATTGTTTTTATACAGACGAGCGGAGAGACAGGCTCTATGAAGCTCGGGCAACCAATCCTTCTTTTGGAAAAAGGTGCCAATTCCTGCCCTTCCCGACTATTTCGGGATTGGAAATATAAAAACAGATTAATATGCAATTTCCAAAAATTGGTTCGTACAAGACGGTTCTCTTTCATCTAAGCCCCATTCAGGCTCAATCAAACTGTATTATTTGCTGTTGTTGTTGCGGTTAATCCTTGCACGATATTTCCTCATCCAAGCATGTGGTCTTCCCTGATTCGTCAGTGAACCCTCAAAGTGCATAATTTTCCAAAATTACTGAGGGGGTATCGGCTTGTAATATTCTTTTTATTCTAAAATTTAAAATGTATAAAAATATTTATAACCTATTAAAAATCAAGTAATTATGTCCAATAATCTTAAATTTGAAACACTCCAAGTCCACGCAGGACAAGTTCCTGACCCAACCACCAACAGCCGTGCGGTGCCTTTGTACCAGACCACGAGCTATGTTTTCAACTCATCTGAACACGGTGCAAATCTATTTGGCTTAAAAGAGTTCGGAAATATTTATACCCGTTTGATGAACCCTACTACCGATGTTTTTGAAAAACGTGTAGCAGCTCTTGAAGGTGGTGTAGCAGCTTTAGCGGTCTCGTCTGGTCAAGCAGCACAGTTCATTGCTTTGAATAATATCACGCAAGTAGGCGATAATTTTGTGTCATCATCCAATCTTTATGGCGGTACATACAACCAATTTAAAGTACAATTCAAACGCATTGGCGTGGAAGTCCGTTTTGCGGCAAGTGAAAACCCAAGCGATTACGAACGCCTCATTGATGCCAACACCAAGGCTATTTATGTTGAAACCATTGGTAATCCATCGTTCAGCGTACCTGATTTTGAAGGCATTGCCGCAATTGCCAAAGCGCACGACTTGCCTTTAATAGTCGATAATACCTTCGGGGCAGGTGGCTACTTGTTCCGTCCTTTAGAGCATGGTGCAGCCATCGTTGTCGAATCAGCGACAAAATGGATTGGTGGACACGGCACTTCTATCGGTGGTGTTATCGTGGATGGCGGTAATTTCAACTGGGGAAATGGCAAATATCCCCAATTCACGGAGCCATCTGAAGGCTATCACGGCTTGGTTTTCTGGGATGTTTTCGGCACTAATGGGCCATTTGGCAATATTGCGTTCATCATTCGCGCCCGTGTGGAAGGCTTGCGTGATTGGGGACCCGCTATTTCACCATTCAACTCGTGGCAATTGATTCAAGGCATCGAGACATTGAGCCTTCGGGTTGACCGCACCGTGGATAATGCCTTGAACTTGGCGAATTGGCTTGAAAATCACCCGCAAGTTTCAAAAGTGAATTATCCCGGTCTTGAAAGTTCACCAAACCATGCGCAAGCATCGAAATATTTAAAGAGAGGTTACGGTGGCGTCCTTAGTTTTGAATTAAAAGGCACAAAAGAAGCCGCTACAAAATTTGTGGATAGCCTTCAATTGGTGAGCCACCTTGCCAATGTCGGTGATTCAAAAACGTTGATCATTCAACCATCTGCCACTACGCACCAGCAACTCAGCGATGCAGAACAAGCTGCGGCAGGTGTTACGCCTAATTTGTTGCGCGTTTCAGTAGGCATTGAGCATATCACAGACATCAAAGCCGATTTCAAACAAGCCTTCGCAAAAGTGGAAGAAGCAACGGCTGTTTTAAATTAAATAAGAGTAATGACTTAGCGATATAGTCGCTTATGCTCCGTTTAGCCACTGATTTTACAGATATTGACTGATTTTGCACTGATTTACAAGTATTATTTTTTAAAAATCAGTGTAAAATCAGTCGGTTTCAGTGTAATCAGTTCCGAGAATCGGAAAACGGAGCGCAAGCGACTGTGGAGCTAAGTAATTACAAAATAAAGTATTGAGCCACTGGTTTTAGTTTTTTAATAAAATATTAAAATCAGTGGCTCAAATTCACAAAACGGGGTATATTTTAGCTAAAAAATGAATAAAGTACTGAAAAGACATAACCAAACTGCAGGAGTCTCCTTTAAAAATAGAGAAAACATTATGACAGCAACTGAAGCGCCAAGCGAGACGAGTCTGAAAATTTTTCATGATAAAACACCCATGACGCTTGAATGTGGTGTCGTGCTCCCTTACGTGGATATTGCTTATCACACCTATGGGAAGCTCAATGAAAAAAAAGACAATATCGTTTGGGTTTTTCACGCCCTCACTGGCAATAGCGAGGCTGCCGATTGGTGGAGCGGGATGATTGGTAAAGGTAAATTCTTTGACCCTGCTAATGATTTCATCGTTTGTGCCAATATGATTGGCTCGCATTATGGCTCTACGTCACCCCTCAGTATCAACCCTATTACAAGCACTTTTTATGGTAGAGAGTTCCCGACTATCACTATTAGAGATGTTGTGAACGGGCATATTCGTTTAGCACAACACCTTGGTATTCAACGAGTTAAATTAGGTATAGGTGGTTCTATGGGCGGACAACAACTTTTAGAATGGTCAATTATTCAGCCTGATTTTTTTGAAAATATAGCCGTTATTGCTTGTGGTGCGCGTATGACACCATGGAGTATTGCCCTCAATGAAACACAACGCATGGCAATTGACGCCGACCCCTCAGTATCAGCCGAAGCTTTAGCAAAATATTCCACTTACGAGGATTTTGCCAAAGCTGGTGCAAAAGGTATGGAGGCTGCTCGCGCAATAGGTATGTTGAGTTACAGAAGTTATGAAGGCTACAATATTGCTCAATCCGACGAAAGTAATCACCTTGATAAGTTTAAAGTGCAAAGTTATCAACGCTATCAAGGTGCAAAATTGAGTAAAAGATTCAATGCTCTATCGTATATTTCACTTTCTAAAACGATGGATTCGCACAATGTAGGGCGTAATCGCGACGGTGTTCACAATACTCTTAGTAAAATAAAATCTAATACATTAATCGTTGGTATTCAAACAGATATATTATTTCCCATTGAGGAACAAGTGCAATTAGCCGCCCACATCCCTCACGCCCGATTAGAGTTAATCAATTCAAAATTCGGTCATGACGGCTTTTTAATTGAGTTCGACCAAATGCTGCATTTATTGGAAAAATTTATGAAAAGAAAGGTGGGAAGCCAGATAAGTTATGTGATTTAAAAATACTTAAAATTATGCTTAAAATCTTCATTATTCTGTGCTTATCGTTAAACATTAGTTCTATTGACAATAGTTCAATTGTAGGAAAATACAAAGTAATTAAACCTAATGATGATAAAAATTGCCGTTTAGAAATAGAATCTGACTCTACTTTTAAATATTATCATAGAGATTTATTGTTAAGTATCGCTTGTTGCTATGAATTTGAAGGTAAATGGACTTCACAAAAAGATACACTCATCTTAAAGGATACCATTTACGTGGAAAGGGAAAATAACGAATTACTACATTCAAGTGTAAGCAAATACGAAGCTGATTTTTTTGAAAAAAATCCAAACCTACAAAATTACAAATTTGAAAGAAGTACAAAATATCGAATAAAGAGAGGTTCGCTTTATTTTATTAGTTGTTCTCATAATAACATTAGTCCAATAACACAGGGCGTTCTAAAAAAAATACAATAATCGTCGAAATGGAATTTTTACAACAACCTTGGTCATGGTACGTCGCAGGCACTTTAATTGGCTTAACAGTCCCTGCACTACTGCTTTTAGGCAATAAACAATTTGGGATTTCGTCCACATTGCGCCATATATGCACCGCCGTTTTACCGAGTAATAAACCGTATTTTAATTACGATTGGAAAAAAGAAATATGGTCTTTGTTCTTTGCGGGAGGCGTCATTTTAGGCGGTGTCATTGCTACAACAGCTTTGGCTGACCCGAATCCGATACAGATTGCTCCTCAAACACAAGCAGATTTAACAGCCTTAGGCGTTCAAAACTTTGACAACCTCATGCCGAGCGATATTTTCAATTTTGAAAGCCTTTTTACATTGAAAGGGTTCATTTTCATCGTTTTGGGTGGTTTTTTAGTCGGATTTGGTACTCGTTATGCGGGTGGTTGCACTTCGGGGCACTCGATTACAGGGCTTTCAAACTTCCAATTGCCTTCTTTAATTGCCACTATTTGCTTTATGGCGGGCGGTTTTTTAGTAACTTGGTTGGTACTTCCTTTTCTTTTAAACCTTTAATACTACTAATTTCATAGAATTTATATAAATTTGCAAATTAAACAGTAAAATGAAAGATTCTACGACTATATCAAAGCAAAAACTCCTCATTGAGACTGAGGGGATTAATGCCGCAAAAAAAACAGAAAGCCTTGTTGGTAATTTGAAATATGCCATAATTGGGGCTTTTTTCGGAATTGTTTTCGTGAAAGCTGAAATCATTTCGTGGTTTCGGATACAGGAAATGTTTCGTTTCCAAGCATTTCACATGTACGGCGTGATTGGGACGGCAGTAGTGGTAGCAGCAATTTCCGTTTTTTTAATAAAACGTTTCAATATTAAAACAATTGATGGTGAAACTGTGCAATTCGCAGAAAAACCAATGCACAAAGGCGTAATCATCGGCGGCTTAATGTTCGGCTGCGGTTGGGCTTTAACGGGTGCATGTCCGGGACCATTGTATGCTCAAATTGGCGCGGGATTTCCTGTGGTGTTTGTCACTTTATTGAGTGCTATCGCGGGGGCATGGGTTTATGGCTATTTTCAAGATAAATTACCGCATTAAACTATATGGAGATATTGAGTGTTAGAGTGTGAGACACACCCCTCAGTAAAAATGTATTTTTTTATTTTAAAAAACTAAAAATCAATTAATTATAAATAATTTTTTATTTAAATATTTTTAAAAAAATCATAAAATCAATTAAATATCATGACTTTAAGACTTGGCGATACTGCCCCAGACTTTACAACTGACACAACACAAGGTACTATCAATTTTCACGAGTGGTTAGGCACTGGTTGGGGTGTTTTATTCTCTCATCCAGCGGATTTTACGCCCGTTTGTACCACGGAATTGGGTAAAACAGCCCTTTTGAAAGGTGAATTTCAAAAACGCAATTGCAAGGTTATTGCCGTTTCAGTGGATGATGTGACATCTCACAATCGTTGGATTCCTGATATTGAAAAAGTGAATAATGTGGATATGAATTTCCCGATTATCGCTGATGAAAACCGCCAAGTGGCTGAATTGTACGATATGATTCACCCAAATGCGAGTGAAAAAGCAACTGTTCGCTCCGTTTTCATCATCGGACCCGATAAAAAAGTGAAATTGACATTGACTTATCCAATGGCAGTGGGTCGTAATTTTAACGAAATTCTACGTTGTTTGGATGCTTTACAACTCAATGCGGCTTACAGTGTAGCCACGCCAGCCGATTGGAAACAAGGCGACGATGTAATTGTGACATTAAATGTTGCCACCGAAGACATTCCCGCGAAATACGGTGTCGAGCCTGAAATGAAAACGTCATATTTGCGTTTCATTCCGCAGCCGAATTAATTAGATTTTAGAAAAATAGACTATAGATATTAGACTAAAAATCTATTCACGTTAGCGAAGTTTAGAGCTTCGCTAACGTTCTAAAACTGTATAAACTATACTCACTTCATTAATTGCATAAAACCCTGCATTTTCAATTCTCCATTTTTAATTTTCAATTTAAAAAACATGTTTCCACACGCCGAAAATAC
>JANPHO010000442.1:0-5699 GCA_031424515.1 Saprospiraceae bacterium | reverse complement strand
TCAAAACGATTGCCTTTAAAATCTTTTAAGCCTTTTTCAAGCACTTTTTCACCATCACATATCACCTTCCACTTCGCATTAGGTATATCAACTGAGACGAATTTAGCATTGGCATTAAAAAGCACGACTATCGTTTTCCATTTATCACCCACTGCTTTGCCATTGAGTGTATATCCAATCACCCCCTCAGTAGTACCTGCTTTTGAAAGGGTATTCATAAACTCCAAATTTTTAACTATTAACTCCGTCGCTGGCATTCTAAAAGCAGGGTGTTTTTTACGGACTTCAATCATGTTTTTAATAAAAGTATTCACCGCAGCATATTGGGTTTTACGATTCCAATCTATTTCATTGATGTCGTCGGGTGAGTTGTATGAGTTTTCAACCCCTTTTTTAGTTCTTAAAAACTCCATACCCGCGTGAATAAATGGGATGCCTTGAGAAGTGAGAATAATCGCTTGAGTCAATTTATGCATTTTGATTCTATCCCCCTCAGTATCTTTCGCATTTGAATTCAAAAATCTATCCCAAAGCGTGTGGTTATCGTGACATTCCGCGTAATTAATGCACTGAAAAGGCTCAGCCGCCCACGGCTCTTTTGAATAATTGACTTTTGAATAATCAATTTGAGGGTGTTTTGTGGAAGCAATAATTCCAAATTTCACACTTTCTTCCATGCCTTTTTTACCGCTTACAAAACCTCTATCTTCGGCAGCAAAAACGCTGCCTTTCAAGCCGTCGCGCATATCATCGCTGAATGCAGCTATTTTATCAAGGCGATAAGTGTATTTTTTCAATGACCGCTGATTTTCAGGTAATGGCGAATCGCCTGCAGTCCAACCTTCCCCCAAAAGCACAATATCGGGTTTTATTTTATGTAGTTCCGTTGAAATCATATTCATGGTCTCGATGTCGTGAATTCCCATCAAATCGAAGCGAAAACCATCAATATGGTATTCATTCACCCAATATTTCAAACTTTCAAGCATGAATTTACGCATCATCGGCTTATCGCTCGCCGTTTCATTGCCACACGCCGAGGCATTTGAAAATTTGCCCTCGGTAGTTGTCCGATGATAATAAAAAGGCACGAGTTGATGAAAATATGATTCCTCACCAAACATTGTGTGGTTGTACACTACATCCATAATAACCCGCAAACCATTTTTATGAAACGCTTGAACCACTTTTTTCAATTCTTCAATCCGCACTTTTCCATCAAAAGGGTCGGTTGAATATGAGCCTTCGGGCGTGTTATAATTCAATGGGTCGTACCCCCAATTGTACTTTTTATAGTCTTTATTTTTAGCATTTTCAGCCTCATCGACGGTAAAAAAGTCGTAAATCGGCAATAACTGAACGTGCGTCACACCCAAATCTTTGATATGTGATAGACCCGTCAGTAATCCTGCTTCATTTTTAGTTTTCTCTTGGGTCAAACCTAAAAATTTACCCTTCTTTTTGATACCCGAATTTTTAGCAATGGACGCATCTCTGACGTGCATTTCATAGATAATAGCATCCGTTTTATAGGCTAATTGTGGGCTTTTATCACTCTCCCACCCTTTCGGATTGGCTTCTTTGAGGTCAATAATTTGCGCTCTTTTACCGTTAGCGCCCACTGCTTTGGCGTAAATATCGGGTACTTCCATCATTGTTTTGCCATCCAAGGTTGTCACTTGTAGCGTATAATATTGCCCTTTTCGGTCATCTTGTGCAGTGTAAGACCAGATTCCCTTGTCCCCTTTTACCATTTTTACAGTCTCAATCAAATCTTTATTGTCAGAAGTGGCGATTCCTTCTTTATAAAAACGAAGCGTCACCTCCTGCGCTATGGGCGACCATAATTTAAAGGTAGAATACTGAGGGGTGTACGTTAGTCCTAAATCAGAACCATCATAGACGGGAAAATCTTGGGATTTTAATGAATTAGCTTGCATAAGAAAAATTAAAATTATTAATACATTCTTCATTCTCTATAAAATTTTGCGGTGATTTTAAATCTCTATGAACACATTTCTTCGTAAATAAATGTTAAAGTACCAGAAAATATATAATTAGTATTGTTATGAGTCGTTATCTTTGAATTCTAATTTAAAAACAAAACATCTATCAAAATGATTAAAAAAGTTCACACTACTTTACTGTTCATTGCTCTCTTTTCTTTTTCGACTTCTGCTTTTTCACAAACCAGTATAGTTGATGTCAATAAAGTAAAAACCGTTAGCGGTATTATTGATTTATTGAAAAAAGACTCTGCTGATTCAAATTGCGTTATTAGAGGTTTTAATTTAATGGTTTATCCTAAAAAAGGAGATATTTATGAGATTAAAATCGTTGGTAAAAAAGCTCCCGCAGAACTAAAAAAGATTGCTGAAAGTTTAAAACCAGAAGACATCTTGGTTTTCACCAATGTTTTAATGCAATGTAACAATCAGTGTGAAACTTATGCCGTGAACGATAAAAAAATCGTTCTTAAGTAAGTTTTAAACCAGTTATTTAAAAAGTGTTGGGTGAATTAAAACTCATCCAACGCCTTTTTATATACTCAAAAACACTCTCGTCAAAGCCTCAATATCGTTTTTATCGTTGTACAAATGCGGTGAAATCCTAACAAAATCCCCTCTTACCGATACCGAAATGTTCTTTTCTTTCAGTTTTTCCTGCAATTTTTCAACTGATGCACCTTCTGGCAGTTGAACCCCAAATAAATGCTTAGCGCGACTGTTATCTTCCTCAACCCAAAAACCTTTAGATTTCCAAACCTTTACGGCATCTTTAGTCAATTCCGAACAGTAATCTTGAATATTTGGAATTCCCCAAGCCAATAACTGCTTTAACGCTGCAATAGCCATCGGTACAAGTATGAAATTTGACCGCTCGCCCACATCATAACGCATCGCGTAAGGCTGATATTCTTCTTTATAATTTACCAAATCTCCAAAATTTTCACTGTCTTTCCTATTTATCCAGTTTTCTTCAATCGGTTTTCCGCCATCAAATTTTTCATTAAAATAAGCATATCCCAGCGAATAAGGACCCATTAACCATTTATAACCGCCACAAATCAAGGCATCAATCCCCATTTCTTGAACATCAATCGGCAATGCACCCACGCTTTGAGTCCCATCTATAGCCAATAAACCACCTACATCATGCACTCGATTTCCGATAGTTTTTAAATCGTATAAAGTACCATTTGCCCAATGAATATGCCCCAAAGCGACCAAAGCGGTTTTATCATCAATGGCATTCAGAATATCTTGATTCCAACGCTCTCCCCTACCCTCTTTTACTGAGGGGTACGGTATAGTCCGAATTTCTAAGCCCTTTTCTTCCGCTAAAGTCCGCCATTGATAAATATTACTCGGAAACTGAGCTTCAGCTACTATTATATTTTGCCCTTTTTCAGCCTTTAAATTACGCGCCACGATTGCCATACCATAGGATACCGACGGAATCATGGCTATTCGTTGCGATATTTCAGCATTGACAATCTCGGCAAATAGACCCCTCAGTATTTCGACGTCTCCGAAGAAATCAGGAATAGTCAGGCGATAAGGACGCGCTTTTTTACGAACACCTTCAAATCCCGCTTCTTCCGCTGCTTTTAAAAGCGGCGACATGTAAGAACAGTTGATGTAATGAAAATCTGGTTCAATAGAAAAAAGATGTTTTTGACAAGAGAGCATAATTAGGATTGATTTGTGATTGGAAAACAGAAACTTTGCACGAATTAAGTAAAATATTTTTCCATTAAAAAACTAAATATTCAGAGTTATGGAAAACTCCCTTAAAATGTCTTAGTTTTCTTTGCTAATGGTTTTTAAAATCTTGTTTTGGAAATGAAAAATGCAGTATTACAGTACGCCAGTATGTACTTAAAAACTGATTGCAGTCTAAAATATAAAAACAGATGATAGTGAGCCTTGTAAAATCGTTTTTTGCGGTATTGCAGCACAACAGTATTGCATTTTTTAAGGTTTTAAGTAAAAACGGTAAAACTGTATTAAGGTAAAACGTTAACACTGCAAAACTTTTTGCAGTATAACAGGTAAAACTTAAAAACTTTTTGCATCTTTGCAGTATAAGAGTAAAAGCATAAAACAGGCTTATGTAACAATACTGCTATACTGCAAAACTTAAAGACGGGAAGCAGGTAAAACTTAAAAATTGAAACAACTATGATTTTGTCCGTAACAAATCTAAAAGGGGGCGTCGGAAAGTCCACCATTGCTCAAAACATCGCAGTGTGCCTCGCCAATCAAGGAAAGAGCGTATTTTTAGTCGATACAGACTACGAACTGCGCACCACAAGTGATTGGGGTGGAGACAGAGGAAAAAACCTCTCAAAAATCGAATTTGAAGCTGTTCATCAGGACAATGTCACCGAGCGCGTTCTGACGCTCGCGGACAATTACGATGTCGTTATTATTGACGGTACGCCCGCACTTTTTGAGTTATCAAGTAAAGCAATACTGCTAAGTGATGTCGTTTTGATTCCAGTGATACCGAGTATTGAGGAAGTTCGTACTTTAGAACGGTTTATGAAACGGTATAAAGAGGCTAAAATGATGAAAAAAAGAATAGGCGGAGATGTAGAAGCTTATATTATTTTGAACAAGTACAATCAGAATTTAAAGATAGATAGAGAAGTAGCTGAGATACTCAATGATTTTGAACTACCCGTTTTAGAGTCAAAAATCGCCTATCGAGTTGCATACCGTGAAGCCAAAATAGAAGGAAAAGGTGTAACAGAATATGACGACAAAAAAGCAAAAGATGAAATGCTGAAACTATTTGCTGAAGTAGAAACCATCATTAAAAAGTATTATTAAAACTGTTGAACATGAAGCCTTCTTTAAAAAATAAATTGACTGCCGATAAAATAGAAGCTGCAAATCGCCTTTTGGTGGAGCAAAATCAGGACGACAAAATCAAAGCCCCAGAAAAGGTTCAAGCTCCCCCCTCAGTAAAAATGCCTTCGGAAGCCGAAATAATTGTTCAGAATGCCGAAAAACCCAAAACTGAGACGAAAGCAGCACCTAAAAAAACGGTAAAACCTGCTCCAAAAACTATCATAGAAGAACCTGCCAATGTGAAAATGGTGCGGGTTACAATTGATATACCAGAAAACATACACGAAAAAATGAAAATTAAAATGATACTTAGTAAACAAACCATCAAACAGTATCTTTTAGATTTTATTGAAAAAGATTTAGCAAAAAGCGATTTTAAATACCGTTAAATTCATAGAATCTATCTTTTAGTGTATAAACTAACAAAAAAAGGATTTCCTCATTACGAGGAAATCCTTTTTTCACGTTTAATGAAAATTAGAACAACAGTCAAAAAAATGTTGTAGTTTTTGTTTAAATATTGTTCTAATTGTTATTATTGTAGAGTCTCATAACTTATTGATTATCAATTATTTAAACTATATATCTATAACGCTTTTCACGGAGAATTATAACACTTTTTACGGGTAGCTATAACATATTTTACGGAATAGTATAACACTTTTCACGGAGAATTATAACACTTTTCACGGAATGATATAACAGATATTACGGAAATTATTTCATACTTTATTTTCCTATGTATAACACTTTTTACGGAAACCCACTTTTGGTGGATATATCACATTTTACGGAGATAAAAGGTCGAATAAACGCTAACTATAACACTTTTTACGGAAA
>JANPHO010000441.1:0-4912 GCA_031424515.1 Saprospiraceae bacterium | reverse complement strand
TTGGCTCATCACACCATAGCCAATATTCAACCACTTGGCGCTTCCAGTTTCCATCTCGATAACCAACTTGTCCCATTTTTTCTATTCGTCTCATTCTCAGGCTTTTACGCCATAGGTGTCAAGCGATTTCAGGACGATTCAAACTCAAACAATATATCTACTATCCATAATTTAATTTATGTTAAATATATAGCATTTTTACAAAAAAATCGCATTTATAATCCTATTAAATCCAATCAAGCCTACTTCAAAACTTCAAAATTTAATGAAAAGCAAATCTCGATTTTTAGTAGATGATAACAGAATTTTATCACTTAAAAAGCAGGCGAAGCATCATCGTGTCAAGGTATAAATGACTAAAGCCGCTCTATTTATCAATTTGGGTAAGTCATTTAAGTTAATCGTTTCACCAGGTGCATGTGCGCCTTTGCCCGTGGCACCAAAACCGTCGAGGCAATCCAAATAATCCGCTACATAGGATATATCGCCGGCTCCTCTTGAACCTGGGTCACCAGCTTTTACTTCACCATAACCCAATCGGGTACTGATGCCACTCACCACCTTCACCAGAGCGTCGTTTCCCGCCGTTGGGGGCATAGACGGAATACCGTCCATAAACTTGATTGTGGCGCGGGTACCTTTTAGGTTCTGAGCCACTATTTGGCGCATGGTATCTCGGGCACTGTTTTTTTGTTTTTCAGATAAAAACCGAAGGTCGCCTATGACAACAGTCTTGGGTGAAATGATATTTGATTTACCAGAAGCGGTGCCTTGTTGCGCTTTTTCATCAACATTGATTTCTGAACCGCCGATAAAAAGTCCTGGATTAAAAGTAAGATATTGCTGAGCACTCAATTTCTCTCTAAATTCATTGACGATGCGCGCCGCTTCGTAAATAGAACCATATCCTCCTTTGCCAAATACGCCCGAAGAATGGGCTTGTTCTGCTTCTACTTCCAAAGTCCAAGTACTGGCGCCGCGACGAGCAGTGGCAATGGTATTCAGACCCGATGCGCCCTCAAAACCCAATGCAACATCGTGTTGTTTGGCGCGCGAAATAAAATCACCTCGACTGATTTCTCGTGGATCAGCCGCATTTTCTTCATCGCCTGTAAAATATACGGTGATAGATACATCGTTGAGCAAACCTTGTTGGTGCATCGCTTTGAGGGCTGAAATCACGATCACATCACCGCCTTTCATATCATTGACACCTTGCCCCGTTGCCGTGCTATCGTTTAACATGGTGAAAGGATTAGGTGGCATATCGGGCTCAAAAACTGTATCGAGATGCCCGATGATAAACACTTTCTTGCCTTTTTTACCTTTCCGATAAGCCACTAAATGTCCTGCTCTTTTCAAAGAATCAGGTAATGCTATCCATTCAATGGTAAAACCGAGTGCCGCCAATTCTTTACTGTACAGTGCACCCACTTTCTTGACCCCCTCAGTATTATAAGTGCCACTGTTAATATTGACGGATTCTTTCAATAACTTAATAGTAGCAGGCATATTGGTCTCAATGTCTTTCAATATTTTTTGCTCAATCGCATTGAGGGTTTGTGCGGTACTTGTTTTAATAAAAATAAAAAAAGAAATAAGCAATAACAGGTTTTTCATTCTAATATAATTTTAGGTCTTTGACAATTTAAGTGGTGAAATACTGAGGGATAGGACAATATCCCACATTTTATCTCTCAAGTTTGAAATCCTTATCCGTGGCAGGGCGATTGGGCGCGTTGGCAACTTTCCAGCCCGTTCGATACATCCAGTCTGCCATTTTTTTTAGTTTGGGATAATTGATATTCTCTGCATTATCCTGCGGTGTGTGATAATCAGGGTGCAAAAGGGTCGTGTACATGAGGGCAGGGATGCCTAAGCGGGCATAAGGTAAGTGATCACTTCTAAAATACCAGCCCTCGATATGGCTTACTTTATCCCATTCGCTGTCCAATTTAAAATTAGGTCCTTCTTGGTTGGCAGCCATAGCCATATTGACCAAATCTAATGAATTTCTATGCGGTGGCATTGAGCCTAAAATAGCGGCACTATCTATATTGTTTCGACCAATCATATCCCCATTTAAAACAGTAACAATGCTTCCAATGGGCACAGTAGGATGGGCTGAATAATACCGTGAACCCAATAAACCTCTTTCCTCTGCCCCGTGAATGACAAACAGAACCGAACGCTTGGCAGGATATTTCACGAAAGCCCGCGCATTGGCAAGCATGGCAACGTTCACGCTGCCATTATCATCCGCGCCGTAATAAATCGTGTCATTTTTAATGGCGTTTCGGATACCGTGGGCGTCTGAATGTCCACTGTACAATAAGTATTCGGATTTTAATTTAGCGTCAGTTCCTTCTATTTTACCGATAACATTTACTGAGGGGTAAGGATATTTTGACACTATCAAATTGGCTTTTAGAGTAGCCGTGTTGGACTCTATTTCTTTTTTCGCCGATGGATGTAGCCATATGACGGGAACGGTTGTCGTGACATTCACGTTCGCTCCACCGTCAATGTCATAAGTGCCTCTTTTAAAATTTTCGTTGGCATCTTCCCACGCTTTTTCACCGGTTTCATCGGCAATAATCAAAATAGCAGTAGCCCCGCGTTTTAATAAAGAAAGCCCATATTTGGTGTAAATGTAGCGGCTATATCGCCAAGTAGGCAAAGAAACATCCAAATTTATTCCTTTTGCGTTGGCTTCAAAAGCCACAATTTTATCTTTTACATTCACGGTGGTATCCATATCCAAGGCGTTTCCCAAATATAGAATAGGCGCGTTGAGATTAACATTTGCCATTTGTGAAATTGTCACATCATCCCAAAGGACTAAGGGTTTATTGTTTAATTGGATGCTCGAATTATCGGCGATGTGGTTGCGCCATAAGGTAAAAAATTGAAAATATGTGCCGTTATCGCCCGCCGGTTTTATGCCAATGGCTTTGTACTTTTCAGCCAACCATGCGGCTGCATTCAACTCATCCAAAGTCCCCGCCGAACGTCCATTGAATTTTGCGTCCGCGTGGGCATACAAATCGGATTTTAAATCCTCTATCCGAATCAATTTCAAACCCAGTGGATTGATTTGAGCTACTAAAGTATTTGATATAAGTAAAAATGCCGTTAAAATAAGGCACGAGGAAGGTATTTGATTCACGTTTTTCATTTTCATTTCATTAAAATTTACCTAAAAAGTGTGTTTATACTGAGGGGGACTCTTTAAGTCAAAGGTAATGAATAAAACCACTTTCCAAAAGATTGCCACAACCCGATGTGGACACCAAAAATAAAAAAACCATGAATTCAGGCTCGACCCGTTACACCGATTTTTAACATATAAACGGCTAATAAAGATAATAAAAGACTACTAAAAATGGTCGATAAGCTAAAGATGTAAGCGTCAGCTGGGTTGGATTTGGGAAAAACGACTGAAACCCGTTCATCTAAATCATATTGAAAAACCATAAATAAGACGCCACTCCCCTGCTTTGAGCTCATGCTGTCCTTTGACCCTTCTGCAGTCGGATAGCGAAAAACAGGTCGGCGTGCCTTGAGCTTTCCTTTACGGACGCCCGTATTTTCGGTCACGACAGTCCCGCTCCCTCTCCCCGCTATAAAGCCTTCAATGCGCCCCGTTACTTGCTCGCCCAAAATTTTGTATTGAATAGGCTTGATGACATCTTTCCCAAAAAGATAGAGTAACCAAGCTCCTAAACTGATGAATAATACGCGAAATATTAGTTTTGTCATTTTTTTAATTTTAAGAAATACAAGGATTTATACCGTCCATAAAGGCTCTTTTAGAGATATTATTTACTTTTTACCTTCTTCTTGACGGGTTTTATGTCCGCTTCTACTTCCACAATCAGTTCAACTTCAACGGCAATATTCATGGGTAGAGACGACATCCCCACTGCTGAGCGCGCATGTCTGCCCTTTTCACCAAACACTTCAACCATCAAATCCGAGAAGCCATTCATTACTTTGGGTTGCTCGGTGAAGGTATCCACGCATTGTACCATGCCCAAGACTTTCACGATGCGTTTGACACGGCTCAAATTGCCCAATTCATTTTTTAAAACGGCTATTTGGGTAATGGCAACCGAACGGGCGGCTTTTTGCCCCTCTTCAACGGTCAAATCTCGCCCGACTTTGCCTGTTATATTATTGCCGTTTGCATCGCTTGGGCCCTTTCCCGATAGAAAAAGCAAATTGCCCGTTCTGACAAGATGGACGTAACTGGCAACTGGGGGTTTGACGGTCGGTAGTTCGATATTCAAGGCTTTGAGTTTTTCCTCGGGTGTTTGTGCCGTTATTTGAATGGCAAATAAAAGAGAACAAATACAAAAAGGGAGTATTCTTTTCATTCTAAAATATGTTTTTGATTAAAAATAGGAAGTTTCTTAACAAATAGGTGTATTAGGGCACTTTTGACAGAGTACACAAAGGATTAAACATACAAAATTGCTATGTCTTTTATGTGAAAAATAGTAAAAAAATGGAGAAAATACTGAGGGGGAGGGTCATTAATGAAGCAAGCTGAGTTTTTACAAATTTTAAAGGATTTAATACTATTTTGGAACGCGCGAAACTGATGTTAATATCCAATCATTTCAAAGGGTTATGAGGTTGCGCAACGGTAGTACATCGTCTCAGTAATTAAAGATAAGCAAGGGAAATAAAATAAAGCCGCTACATTAATTCGATTCAAAGCAGCGGCTTTTTGTTGTTATTTAAGGTATAAATAAACCTTCTTATTTTAGAGTATGTTTTGAAATTATATGGCTAAATTTTATAAATTTTTCAATTGCATAAACTATTGACAATCAACAATTTGGCTAACCACGCCTTTCAAGGCGTGGAAAAAACAAGCACTCAATAGGCTTTAGCCGTTCAACTT
>JANPHO010000440.1:0-1505 GCA_031424515.1 Saprospiraceae bacterium | reverse complement strand
CATCTTGCTATCTTTATATAAAGATAGCAAGATGTAAAGATAAAATATTGCTATTTTCTCAAGTCTTTATGCAACTTAATGGCTTCCATGATGAGGTCAGTTACAGTCAGACCCAATTCAGTTGCGTATATTTTCAATTCTTTTCTGAACTCAGCGGTGGTATTAAAATTAATTATTACTCTTTTGACCGCTTCATCTTTTGTAAGATTATGACTTTGCTCAATTAAACGAGGTGGTTCACCTTTCGCATCGAATCGAGGTGGTGGTACGCCTTTATTATCTGGTTTTGATATTTTAGCCATTTTGTCTTAGTTTTTAATTTCTTCAATTCTATTTACCATATTTTGAATCACTTCATCTATGCTTTGAGTGATAGATTTGTAAGTCGTTTCGTTGGCCGCTTTTCCCGTATCGTGCGCCTGCCCTATAGAGGTTTTTTCAGGAATCGCCCCTGCGTAAAAATACCCCCCCTCAGTAATATAGCGTTTTGCGCTATTGATTTCATTCACACTCGAACCAACGCGTGAAAGTAGAATACCAATCTTCTTTGCTTCAATCCCCTTGCCCACTAACTCATGGGCCAATCTGATAGTCGGGCGCAAATCATCGAGCGTTACACCTGTTGGAAGCACGATAAAATCACTTTGAAGAGCAATATCAAGTGACATACGCGTTGCGTGTGGTGCGCCATCAAAGATAACAAGGTCGTAATTGTTCCTTTGTTTTAATGCTTCTGCTACACTGTTAAATTGCTCAACGTGTACCAAAGGCTCATTTTCTTTACTCATACGCAAGCGATTCCATTCAGTGACTGTGCCCTGGGATAAATCCATATCCGCAATTTTTACCGTAAATTCGTTGCGCGCATATTCCACCGCCAGCAACCTTGAGAGGGTAGATTTACCAACGCCTCCTTTTTGAGAAATTATGCCAATTACCTGTGCCATAGTTTTAAATAATTTTTGGCAAAAATAAAAAAAATCCAATGACAGTGCATAAAGATATAAAGATATAAATAGATAAAGATGGCAAAATGACCGTTTTTTAACTATCAGAATGCCCATCTGCATATATTTCTCTTAAAATTTTTTTAAATCCAATTACAATAGGGTAGGGAATTGGCAATAATCTAAAAAATACAAAACCTGTTTTTAAGGTTTTCGAGTGTAAATTTGTACCTTGTGATACCGTTTTATTTCAGTTACAAAACAAGCCTATACCCCTCAGTATAAAATCCAAATTAGAGCATTTTAAGATTAGTAAAGATATCTTTATATAAAGATTTTTTAGCTTTTTCGGTGAATGTATAATCATTATTGAAACATCATAACCTACAATGATTTGAATAAACAAGTATTGGCTAAATTTGAAAAAGAAGCAATAAAGGTATCTTTATATAAAGATATAAAGGTGTTTTTTTGAACCACAAATTCATCGGATTACACGAATTACACTAATTTAGATGTTGACAGAATTAAAGCGAAT
Source organism: Saprospiraceae bacterium (assembly GCA_031424515.1). GTDB lineage: Bacteria > Bacteroidota > Bacteroidia > Chitinophagales > Saprospiraceae > JAAFJT01. The sequence goes on along the minus strand of JANPHO010000440.1, from coordinate 20 downwards.
GACACTAAAATTGCCCTTAA
>JANPHO010000439.1:0-34877 GCA_031424515.1 Saprospiraceae bacterium | reverse complement strand
GAAAGAAACATCATTTGGCGCACTGCAATCACATCACCAAATTCCGTTTCGATAACTGCTGGCTTCTTTTTAATAACACCCAAAGCCAAAATCGCTACTTGCGGTTGATTGATAATCGGAGTACCCATCACATTACCAAATCCTCCCACATTCGTGAATGTGAACGTACCGCCTTGAACTTCTTCTGGCTTGAGTTGATTGTTGCGCGCTCGATTAGCCAAATCATTCACTTGCTTTGTCAAACCCACTAAATTCAACATGTCGGCAGATTTTATCACGGGCACAATCAAATTACCATTTGGCATAGCCGTAGCCATACCTATATTTAGGTCTTTTTTTACAATAATCCTATTGCCATCCACCGAAGAATTCACCAACGGGAAATCTCGCAAAGCCTTACAAACAGCTTCCGCAAAAATGGGTGTAAAAGTGATGTTTTCACCGTATTTCTTTTGAAATTCACCCTTAACTTTAGTTCTCCAATTCACCAAATTCGTCACATCAGCTTCCACAAACGATGTAACATGGGGCGCAACTTGCTTCGACATCACCATGTGGTCCGCTATCAAACGGCGCATTCTATCCATCTCGATAATTTCGACGTTGCCCGATATACTCACCGCGGGTGCAGTATATTCTACTTTTGGTGCCGAAGCTTTTTCAACTACAGCAGCCACTTGAGGCGCTTGAGTTACCACCATTTGGGGCACTGAATGTCTATTTTGAACAAAATTCAGAATATCGCTTTTTGTCACTCGACCGCCTTGACCAGAGCCTGCAATAGCATCCAATTCAGCAATCGACACCTTTTCTTCTTTTGCAATAGTCCGTACCAAGGGCGAATAAAAACGGTCACTTTCACTTTGTTTTGGAAGTACTGCTACAGTAGCCGCAGCAGGCGAAGCCACAGGTACTTCCACCGCAGTATGACCATTATTAGAGGCTGATTTCACCTCTTGTGAAACGATAGGCGGTGTACTGGCTTGTGGAGCGGGAGCCACAGTGGCCGTTACATCAGTAGAAATAAGGGCTATCACTTGACCAACCGGCACCACGTCATTTTCACTAAATAAAATCTGAGTAATGACACCTGCGGAAGGCGATGGCACTTCCGAATCCACCTTATCGGTAGCGATTTCAAGAAGGGTTTCATCTTGCTCCACTCGGTCACCAACTTTCTTTTTCCAAGAAAGAATGGTCGCTTCTATGATACTTTCGCCCATTTTGGGCATTACAAGTTCTACTTGAGCCATTGCGTAAATTTAAAAACTGAAATTAAAATCTGGTTTGTATTTGGTTGATTTTCAATGGCTTACATTTTTACATCAAAATTTTAAAAACATAAAACAGTGATATGCCATTGAAAATTTCGGCAAAGTTACACTTTTTCTTTTTGCAATAAAAATTTTCTGATAAGGTTTAGTCCGCTATTGGCTGCGTATTCAATATTTTTAAGGCGACCTCTATCAATACCCAATTTAGTCGTTATAATCCTATTCTTATCACCTACGGCTAACCAAACAGTTCCTACGGGTTTTTCGGGCGTTCCGCCACCGGGGCCCGCCACACCTGATACCGCCACGGCAATATCCACGCTCATTCTATCGAGTGCGCCGCGCACCATTTCACGAACACAATTTTCACTCACTGCCCCCTCAGTACCAAGCACTTCTTTGGACACATCCAAGAGCCTTTCTTTCAATTCGTAGGAATAAGCAATTACACTGCCTTCAAAATACTCAGAACTACCCGCCACGCTTGTCAGCAAATGCGCCAAATACCCGCCCGTACAACTTTCCGCCGAGCCAATTTTCAGCCCCTTTTTAAGCAACATTTTACCGATTATTTGGGGCATTGTATCATCGTCATAGCCCGCCACACAATACGAAACCACACTTTCTAATTCTGCTTTTAAAATATCCAATTGTTGATTTAAAAAAGCCTCATCCTCGCCCCGCGCTGTCAACCTCAAACGCACCGTGCCCAATGAGGGTAAATATGCCAATTTTACATTTTCAGGCAATTTATCTTCAAAATCACCTAATTTTTCAGCCAACATTGTTTCGCCCTCGCCCGCAGTCAATATTGTACGATGCACAATGGGTGACATCGGGAACGACTCTTTTAATCTCGGTAAAACCCTTTCTAACATCAAATGTTGCATTTCATAAGGTACTCCAGGCATCGAAACCAACACTTTTTTACCTTCTTGAAACCACATCCCAGGGGCAAGCCCTTTGTCATTGTTCAGAATAGTGGCATTGGCAGGCATGTGGCAGCTGTTTTTATTCAATTCACCAACCTCCCGATTTATTTTTTTAAAAAAATATTCCATCCGACTGAAAGTCTCTTGATGCCAAATAAGCGGAACACCGAAATATTCTGCAATAGACTTTTTAGTAATATCGTCTTTGGTCGCCCCTAATCCGCCAGTCATAAGCACGAGATCGGCTTGATGAAGGGCATAATCAATAGCGTTCACAATTTCAGAATGCACATCGCCCACGCTCGTTTTACCAATAATACGAATGCCTTGAAGATTCAGTTGTTGAGCCATCCAAGCGGAATTGGTATCAGTGATTTGTCCGATGAGTATTTCATCACCTACTGTCAAAATATAAGCTGTCATAAATATTGGATTTGATTTAGCTTCTTTTAAATGTGAATATTTAAAAGAAGCCTAAACTTTTTTACTTTAAAAGGTGTTAAAACCTTAACTTTGCAAAACTTATTAACAATTATTGTTTAATGCTGAACTTTGAATTCAGTCGAAAATCAGTTATTTATGTTTTATCAAATTAATAATCAAGCACAATATCCGGAGCAACTAACAGCTCCTATGGCACAAGAATTGACAGATGCAGGCTATAAAAGCCTCAAAACTGCACAAGAAGTAGAAGAAATTTTGGATAAAACAGAAGGTACAACTTTAGTTGTTGTCAATTCTGTTTGTGGTTGTGCAGCGCGCAATGCTCGCCCAGCGGCTATTATGGCTGCTCAAAATGAAAAAGTACCCACTAATTTAGTCACTGTTTTCGCAGGTGTAGATGGTGGAGCTGTTCAAAAAGCGCGTGAATTCATGTTGCCTTATCCAGCATCTTCTCCATCTATGGCTCTTTTCAAAGATGGCAAATTGGTTCATTTCATCGAACGCCACAATATTGAAGGTAGAGATGCACAATCTATCGCTCAAAATTTAAAAATGGCTTTCGAGCAATACTGCTAATTTTTTAGATTTAAGAATAAAGATTAACGATTTAAGATTTATGAAGTTCTATCCAGCGGAATTCCACTTCATAAATCTTAAATCGTTAATCTTTATTCTTAAATCTTTTTACGGCGCAAGCCTTTCAATCTTCCACTCCTCGTTCTCCAGTTTCGTGTAACAAATTCTATCGTGCAAACGGCTTCTTCTGCCTTGCCAAAACTCAATTTTTGAAGGTTTTACTATATATCCGCCCCAATGCGAAGGGCGAGGTACCCCCTCAGTATCAGCATACTTTTCAGACAAAACTTTGAATTTTTCTTCCAAAAATGCTCTATTCGGGACTACTTTACTTTGATTAGAAACCCACGCCCCTATCCTACTCAATTTGGGGCGACTATTAAAATATTCCGTTGAAATATCATCTGAAACCTTCGTTATTGTTCCTTCTATCCGCACTTGACGCTGCAAATCCAACCAATTGAAACACAAAGCAACGTGCGGATTCATTGCCATTTCCTCCCCTTTCTGACTGTGATAATTAGTATAAAAAACAAAACCGCCCGTCTGCAATTCAGGATGATGAAACTCCAAACCTTTTAACAAAACGATTCTGGCAGAAGGTTTTCCATCGGGCGTAGCCGTTGCCAATGTCATAGCATTGGGTTCTAAAACCTCTGCCCTCATGGTATCTTCAAACCATTTCGCAAATTGAACAAACGGATTCACGTCCACATCCCCAATATCCAACGATTGAAGAAGATAATCTTGCCTAAGATGTGCAATATTTGTATTCATATACTCAATTTTATCTTTTAAAAACGGCGTAAAGATAAGCGTTGTAGAATGATAATTTTAATAATTTAAAAAAAGGAAAGATGATACATATCAATCATAAATATGCACCATGCATTTCAGACTTTTATAAACCGATGGATAGGAATTAAGGTTGTGAAAACAGGAAAGAATCTCTATTTTGAATTCTGGGAATATCGGAATTGAAATCGGTTTTACTTTTTCTTTATAAAATCCTTCAAATTAGCCACAAGCATATCAATTTCAGCAGGGCTGTTGAAAATATGAGTAGAAATGCGCAATGAATCCAAGCCACTTTCAGGTACAAAACGGACTCTGGTTTGCTTAAAATATTCTGAGAAAAAGGCTTTATTATCCTTATTAAAAACTTTAAAACCCAACATACCTGACTGGACTACCCCCTCAGTAGGATTCAATATTTTAATGCTTTTTTCACAATTTTCAAGCAATTTTAAGCGTAAATAGCTATTTAATTCTTTAATCCGCGCCTCCACTTTATCCTTTCCGATGGAATCCATAAAATCCAATGCTGCCATTACACCTTCCCACATCGCATAATTATATGTCCCATAATCGAACCGTTCGGCGGAAGGCATAAAGCCTTGAATATCTGTTTTTTGAGCACTAATTTCCCAACCTTTATCCCCGCCCGCACCCACAAAATAGGGTTTTACAACCTCTTGAACAGCTTTTTTAACGTATAAAAAACCCGTTCCTTTGGGACCTAAAAGCCATTTATGACAACAAGTTGCATAAAAATCGCAACCCAAATCTTTTAAATTCAGATTCAACATGCCTACACCGTGCGCCCCGTCAATAAAGGTAAAAATGCCTTTGGTTTTTGCCCATTCTACTATCTTTTTAATGGGTAAAACGCGACCCGTGGTACACGTAATGTGCGGAATAGCAATGACTTTTGTCTTAGAAGTGGTCAGTTTTTGTAGTTTTTGCATCAGTTCATTGTCATCTCCATCCAAGTCCAAAACCTTCATTTTTAAATGCCCCATTTTAAAACGATTGAGCCACGGCAAGGCATTTCCCACGTGCTCATGGTTGGTGAGGATGATTTCATCGCCTTTTTTAAGTGGCAATCCATTGGCTACAATATTGACCCCCTCAGTAGTATTCTTGGTGAGCACAACTTCCGACGCATCTACTTGCACAAACTGAGCAATCCGCTTCCGAACCGCCATCATATCATGCGACATTTCAGCCGTTTCGTCTATGCGCTGCATAGATTGATATACCTTATCTAAAACCATTTTTGGCGAAGGACCTAATGTAGCACAATTGAAAAACGCCCGAGATTTATCCAAAGGAAAAGCCGCTCGAATCGAGTCCCAATAGTCATTTTCAGAATTAAAAGAGGAAAAAGTAGGTAATGGATAGGTTTCAGGCGCAATAGAAGCACCGATAAAAAGCTGAGAAGCTGTTTTCAAAAATGTACGACGGTTGGGCATAGGCAGCAGTTTTATAACCGTTCCATCCCGATTCTCAGGATGGAACGGATTTGAGTGCAGTTACAACATCAGCACATAACCATTCGAGGCTAAATTGCCGAAATCATCATAACTCATCCAAATATAGCCATTATTTCCCCATTCACGTCCCCATGAGTTCAATAATTCGACCATCTTCTTATTTTCATCATAACCGACAACGATGAGTGTGTGCAGACCCGCTGGCGTTTTATCCCCATCAGCAGAATTCCAAGTGCGGGCTTGGCGCAAATTTTTAAATTCATTAGTGATTTGCAATTCTACAATCACAGGATTTCCACGCGTGATGGCTTTGCGCAAATCATACATTTTTTGCTGTGGGCGCGTCGTTGGCTGAAAAAGTTTGATATAATTCTTGATTTTATACTTTACACCCGCATTTACTGAGGGGGTCAAATTGGGCGATTCATAAGGCAGAATAGCCGCCGAAACTGTACCATTAGTCGCTAAAAAGGCTAATTCATCCTCAATAGTACCTTGTGGCAAGTTGAGTTTAATGAAATCGGGCGATAAATTATCCTTGTAATTATTATTCAGATTGATGTAAAATTCCAAACAACTCGTGATGGCATAACAATCAGCAGGCGATGTTACGGGCATTTTACGAGGCGGCATCATATAGGATTTAAGGCTTTGCTCTGCCAATAATTCCTTGGACGACGAACCAACGCCTTCAATCGTTTTTAAAAATTTCTCAATGTTTTGGACATCCGAAATACCGAATTTCCCCCTTGCGCTGTAAGTACCAGTTGATGGAATTGCTGTAGGTTTAGGATTTTGAGCCATTAAAACTGAGCTAAATCCCGTAGTTAAGCTTAAAAAGATGATTAAATTCTTCATACTGAAATGTAGTTTTGAATCCTTAACGCTTTATTTAAATTTTTCTTGTTTGATGAAAGATTGTTTTTGAAAACTCAGTAAGTAGTTGGGCTAAAATAAACGTGGTTTTCTTTCTAAGTCGGTTCTTAAAATTACAGAAAATACTCCGCTGCGCTCTGCATTTTCTGTAATTTTAAGCCCGACAGAAAACCACGTTTATTTTCATACGCCTGCTTAAAAAAGATATTTTTTTTCAAATTCACATAATTTTCAAGCACCAATCACGTTAATGATTTATCCTCCTCTAAAAATACCCACCTTTCAAAGCTGTACTAAATTGCACATTCATAACCACATTTAAAAATCGGCTCATCAAAAGCCAAAAATTAGACATAGATAAAGCATGTTTCAATCTCTACATTTTAAAGTATTAACTTCATTTAAAATAATCAGCATTTTCTGTCGGGCTTAAAAGTGTATAAAATACGCAGCGAAGCGAAGCATTTTATACACTTTTAAGAGCCGACTCAAAAAGAAAATGGTGGTTATTTTATCGTTATTAATCATCTTAAAATCAAGATTGAACTATGTCTAAAAGTCTCTTATTTACCCTTGCGTTCGCATGCGCATCCCTCACACTATCAGCACAAAATTTTGAAGCAGGGCTTACACTCGGCCTAAGCTCCTACAATGGTGACATTGACATCAATGCCCGCAACTTTGGCTCTTCTTTAAAACCCGGAATCGGTATTTTGGGCAAATATCGCCTTTCTAATAGCTGGTTACTGAGGGGTCAGTTTTTAGCCACAAAATTATCGGCATCCGAAAAAAATCATCCCGCTGCTTGGCGGCAACAACGGGGTTTTGCGTTTGAAAGCTCACTTAGAGAATTGAGCTTGACCGCTGAATACGAGTTTTTACAAAAAGGAAAATGGACTGCCTATGCTTTCGGTGGTGTAGGTGTGGCGTTTTTTAATCCAAATACGAATTATAATGAGCCAAATCCATTTATTGCAACCGATATTAACGAAGATGCCAATACCAATTATAAGAAAATAACACCCTCTATTCCGTTGGGATTAGGGATAAAATACCAGTTACCTTGGTGGGAATTGAGCCTTGCCTTGGAGTCTGGTTACAGAAAAACTTTTACAGATTACTTGGATGGCGTTTCAAAATTAGGCAATCCTAGCAGTAAAGATACCTATTTTTTCACAGGTTTAACGCTCACTAAAGCCTTTGGCGGAGGTAAAAATGCAGCGAATAGAAACTTCAGGAATGGTAGTAACAGTTGCCCTAAGTTGGATTAGGAAATGTAAACGTCGAACGTCACGTTAGGGAAACTTTGAAAGTTTCTCTAACGTGAAATTCAAATTATAACATTCGCTCCAAATTCGTTTTATCATCTTCTAACTGGATGATTCGTTGGTCAAAATCATCATTTGACGTATATAAAGCCTCATTTAATTGATGAAGCAGCAAGTTATCTTTTTGTAATTCTTTGAGGTTATCCACATCAATCAACACTTTCAATTTATTACCCACCATCACCACCGAGGCATTCAGTCCCTTGAGTTCTTCATCGTCAATGGGCGCCGTGGCAACCCACTCGTACCTAATTGAATCTTTTTTAATGATTAAATTATTGGCAGCCAATTGTGTATTCAACGCTTTTGTTTTGGCTTTTTCTTCACGACTTCTGAGCCACCAAATAATTGACCATGTAACTACAATTACAGCAATAAAGAATATAATAATTTGAGATGTCATAATGTAGATTTTGATTTGTTCTTTTAAAATGGGAATTATGGATGAGTAAAGACAACAAAGTTAGTACAGTATTCTATTAAAAAGGTTGCATTTATCGTGTTTTTACTTAAAATCCTTACCCCCTCAGTATAAATACCTAAAAAGCCCTTCAACTACGTAGCTGAAAGGCTTTTTGAAAACCCGTTCCACCGCTTGAAGCGGTGGAACGGTTATTTAAAGATGTTTTAAAATCTCAGCACCCATTGCCTCAGTACCCAAAATCATATTTTTAGGTGTATTCGCATCAGCAATATCGCCAGTTCTGAAACCATCTTTTAGTACCGCATCTACCGCATTGATGATAGCATTTGATTCCTCTTTCATACCAAATGAAATATCCAACAATAAAGCTGCGGATAAAACAGATGCCATCGGATTCGCCACACCTTTGCCAGTAATATCGTGCGCTGAACCATGAATCGGCTCATAAACGCCCGTACTATCACCCACCGAAGCCGAAGCCAACATACCCATAGAACCCGCAATTTGAGATGCTTCATCCGTTAAAATGTCACCAAACAAATTGCCTGTTACTACAACATCAAAACGTTTTGGATCTTTAATCAACAACATAGCAGCAGCATCTACAAACTGATGCTCCAATTCCACATCTGGATAATCTTTTGCTACTTCCAATACTGTTTCACGCCATAAACGGCTGGTTTCCAATACGTTAGCCTTGTCTACAGACATTAGTTTTTTACGACGGGTACGCGCTGCATCAAATGCTTTGCGAGCGATGCGTTCCACTTCGTAACGGTGGTAGCCCGCAATATCATATGCATAGGTATTTTCAGCATTGCGACCTTTTTCACCAAAATAAATATCGCCCGTGAGTTCGCGGAAGAAGAGAATATCCGACCCCCTCAGTATTTCGGGCTTAATGCTCGATGCATCCAACAATTCATCGAATAATTTGATTGGGCGCAAATTGGCGTACAAACCCAATTCTTTTCGCATTTTCAAAAGACCTTGCTCGGGGCGTACTTTTGCCGTCGGGTCGTTATCGTATTTCGGATGACCTACTGCCCCAAAAAGCACAGCATCAGATGCTCGCATTTTTGCCAATGACTCATCTGGCAATGGGTTGCCCGTCGCTTCGATGGCTACGTGACCGATTAATGCCGTGTCATACACGAATTCATGTCCAAATCTCTCGGCTATTCTATCCAAAACCTTTTTACCAACAGCCGTTACTTCTTGACCAATACCGTCACCTGGGACGATTAAGATGTTTTTCTTTGCCATAATTTTAATTAAAAATATTGAACGTAGTAAAATCCCGATAGCTGCGGGACTGAGAGGGTATTATTTTGATAATAAATTGAATTTCAATAGTTTATATCTATTAACCCTATGCTAAAGCTTAGGGTTAATAGATATAAACAAGATTAAGATTTAGCTACTATACTTTATAAAAGATTAGTGGCTAAAGCCCAACTTCTTGCTGATTTTGCCTCCCCACCATAAATAGTGGAGTTAATAGATACTTCAATCTACTAACCCCATGCTTTAGCATGGGGACAAGCATCTAATAAATCTTAGCCTTTAGGCATTAACCTTATAAACATGTTATTTAGAATTGAATTTACTAAAACCATATTTAGTCATAAATAACTCACATTCTTCTGTCCAAGTCAGCGTTTGATGCCGAATTTCTTGATTTCTTATATAATCTCTAACTTTATCCACTTGCGATTCACTCACTGAAACGGCATAATATTCATCTGCCCAATCCAATTTACTATTAAAAATACTGTTTTTATTTGCCCAAAATGAAGCTTCACCTTTTATTAATTGCATCACTTTTGATATTGATTGCTCTGCGCCCAGTGAAATTAATATATGAATATGGTCATTATAACCATTTATAAAATCAAGATAAATATCTTTAGTTGCTGCATTTTCCTTTATATGTTGAAATAGTTTCTGTCGTTGAGATTTTTCTAAAATAGGTACTTTATTTTTTGTTCCCCATACAGCATGAATCCAAATTTTCACAAATGCCATAGTAAATTGTAATTAATGTTAGCGGCTAAAGCCTATTTAGTTTTGCTCATAGTCCCCATGCTGAAGCATGGGGTTAATAGATATAAAAGTTATCCTATTCCTAAGTAATCTCTAAACTTATGTGCTATGGAAAGCAAATACACTACAAAAATACTAACTGTATTACTAATCCAAAAAGTCGATATTACATCCGAATCAATTTCTACGAATGTTCTCAAAAATATTACAAAAGATAATATAAGTGGTATAATTCCTATTGTCAATTCAATTACATTATATTTTAATTTTTTCTTTATGAAATAAATAAAAACTAAAGAAATCAAAACACTGTAAAGTGAATTGAAAAATATTGCTACATAAATCAACGCCCCTTCACCATGAATCTCTTCAGTATAAAACACCCCAAATAAAATTGGACTCAAAAATATATATAAAACCAGAATTAAAACTTCATGTAAAAAACTGCCTTTAGAAATCTTCATTTAAATATTAAATAAGTTGTTTACAAGATAGGTTGTACTAATATTTTTTACCGAATCCTCAATCGCCCATTTTTAAAAACACAGAACTTACCCTCCAATTGGTCTTTAAAATTGTTGATGATAAACTGCATGACTTCGACTTTCTCCACACCAGTTGCATCTTCTAATCGCAATAATAAAACGCCTTTATGAGCTTTCTTTGAATGATAAACCAATTCTCCAAAATCTTTATCCATCGTAATCACCATGCGTTCCTCGTTTTCAGCAATAGATAATATTTCAGAATCGGGCATATTCGGGTTGAGCATTGTAATAAGCAAAGCGTCATACCCCTCAGTATTGAGGTATTCCCAAACTTTATTACCAACGCCAACATCAAGGACAAATTTCAACATAAGTTATGCAGCGTTTGAAAACACTTTTTCAGATTCTACCAATTCGGCAGCATAAAGCAAGCAAGCCTGAATATCAGGATATTCTAAGAAAGGATAATCTTCTTTTAGTTGTTCAAAAGTTAAACCCGCAGCAAATGCTTTCAGAATGTGCTCAACTGTCAAACGAGAGCCTCGGACGGTGGGCTTGCCAGTCATCACATGAGGATTCAATGTGATGCGCTCTAATAAAAGTGCGCGCTCTGTATCTTTCATTGTCTAATTTTTAAACAAAAATAGGTCATTATTCTTAAAATTGAAATTCTATATCAAATTCAACATCCGCTCCGTAGCTTTAATCGCTGACACAGTTTGGTCGGAATCCAAGCCACGGGTTTTGACATCTTTATTGTTGATATTCCATGTGATGATGGTTTCACAAAGGGCGTCCGTTTTACCACCGGGTGGGATGCGCACCATGTAGTCCGTCAAGACCGGCAATGTGATTTTCTTTTTTAAATATACTTTTTTCAAAGCATTCATAAAAGCATCGTATTGACCATCGCCTTGTGAATTTTCTTCAAAAATTTGGTCGCCAAATTTGATTTTTACCGTTGCTGATGGACGCAGATTGTGCGAATGGGTCAAAACATAATTCAAGATTTCAACCTTATTTTCAGCCACATTATAATTCAAAATGTCGCTGACGATGTAACGCAAATCCTCAACGGTGATAATCTCTTTTTTATCACCCAATTCAATAACTTTGGCGGTTACTTTTTTGAGTTCTTCCTGTGAGAGTTTGATGCCCAAGTCTTGAAGGTTCTTTTCAATATTGGCTTTACCCGACGTTTTACCAAGAGCATACTTACGAGTGCGACCAAAACGCTCAGGCATCAAATCATTAAAATATAAATTATTCTTGTTGTCCCCGTCGGCGTGGATACCGGCGGTTTGCGTAAACACGTTTTCGCCCACTACGGGCTTATTAACAGGTATTCTAAAACCAGAAAATGACTCAACCATTTTGCTGACAGAATACAAAGATTTTTCTACAACGGAGGTTTTTACTGAGGGGTAGAAATCATTCAACACCGCCACCGCACTCGCTAATGGTGCATTGCCTGCTCGCTCACCCATACCATTCACGGTCAAATGCAAGCCATGTGCACCTGCCCGAATCGCTTCCATGACGTTGGCAATACTCAAATCATAATCATTATGAGCATGAAAATCAAAATGTGTATTGGGATAGCGTTGTACGAGTTGATGAACAAATTCATAGGTTTGATGCGGCGTCAAAACGCCCAAAGTATCGGGTAAAAGAACCCTTTCAATCGGTTCTTTTGTTAAAAAATCGAGAAATTGAATGACATACTCAGGTGAGTTTTTCATGCCATTACTCCAATCTTCGAGGTAAACATTGCTTTTAATACCCTTTGAAAGAGCGAGGTTAATAACCTCTTTAATTTCACTAAAATGCTGCTCAGGCGTTTTTTTCAATTGATGCGTCAAATGATTCAACGAGCCTTTTGTTAAAAGATTCATCACTTGAGCACCCGATTGAAGCATCCAATTAATAGAAGCCTCGCCATCCACAAAAGTCAATACCTCTACTTTATCAATAAAACCGTTCTCCTTTGCCCAATTGGTTATTTTTTGAACAGCCGAAAACTCGCCATCCGACACACGGGCAGAGGCAACTTCTATCCTATCCACTTTCACTTCTTGAAGTAAAAGTTGAGCTATTTGTAGCTTTTCTGATGCTGAAAACGACACCCCGCTGGTTTGTTCACCGTCGCGAAGTGTCGTGTCCATGATTTCTATATGTCTTTGCATGAATCGTAAAGTATGGTGCATTTTGCTCCATCACGCCAAAAGCATGACAGAGAGGGGTAAGATTAAGAATGGAAAATTGAAAATGAATAATTTTAAACTCCTAATTTTCAATTATAAATCATCAATTTTCCATTAAAAAACTCCCTTATTTAAATTAGTAACTTATTTTTCACCTTTCAGTTCTAAACCTTTGTATAGTTTGCTAAGAGGCAAAGGGCAATTTTGTAAAGCGTATAAAACAGCAATGGCATCTTCTCCTGCATAATCTCTCAAAATCCATGTTTCATCATTTTGTTTGGTATAGATAATGACTTTTTTACGGTCTTGATGAATTAAAACATACTCTTTAAAAGATTCCAGCGAGCGATACATTTCAAATTTACTTTCCTCATCGTTCTTTTTAGTAGATTTTGATAAAACCTCTACTACAATGATTGGGTTGGTAATTGTATCTTCTCTACCTTCATAAAAAGCAGGTTTTTCACATATCACAAGAGCATCAGGATAAACTATACTGTTAAAATTTTCAACCCGCACTTTAAGATTACTTCCGTTGACAGAGTAATTCAAGTTATTGTCCTCAACAAAGTTTTCTAAAAGAGTTGTTACCTTAACAGATAAGCGATCGTGATTGAAAGTCCCTCCAGACATAGTGATTATTTTACCATTAAAAAACTCATGCTTATGCAATGCCCGTTCTTCCTTTTTGAAATACTCTTCAAGGGAATACAAACGAGGTTGTTTCACTTCTTTTATTAATGGTGCTGATGCTGTTTTTACCATTTTTAATTCGTTTTAAGACAAAATTAGTCATTTTTTATCAGAATTAAAATGCCTATTTTAATACATTCTTGCCGCTTCAAAAGCCTTAATTTCAGAGCCTAAAGATTGCAAATAATCGACATCATCAAAGCCATTGAGCATATTGTGTTTTTTATAACCGTTGATAGCAAATTTTTCATGCTCACCCGTTGCAGAAATCGTAACAGTTTGATTGGGCAGATTCACCTCGATTTCCGCCTTTGGATCTGCTTCGATGGCTTTGAATATTTTATCCAAAAATTCCTCGCTCACTTGGACGGGCAAAATACCGATATTCAAAGCATTACCTCTAAATATATCTGCAAAAAAACTTGAAATTACGCAACGGAATCCGTAATCATAAATCGCCCAAGCTGCGTGCTCACGGCTTGAACCACTTCCAAAGTTTTTACCACCCACAAGAATTTTACCGGAGTAAGTTGGGTTGTTCAGAACGAAATCCGCTTTTGGCGTGTTATCGTTATTGTAACGCCAATCTCTGAAAAGATTATCCCCAAAGCCTTCCCGTTTTGTTGCTTTCAAAAAACGAGCAGGGATGATTTGGTCTGTATCCACGTTTTCGATAGGCATGGGTACAGCGGTGCTTTTTAATATATTGAACTTATCGTATGCCATTTCTTTTAATTAAAAATTGAAATTGAAAAATTGAAAGGGTTTATAGTTTTTAGTGTGTAGTTTTTAGGATATACTGAGGGGTCTAAAAACTAAACACTACATACTAAACACTAATTCATTAACTCTCTCGGGTCTGTCACAACGCCAGTTACAGCAGCAGCAGCGGCGACAAGGGGGCTTGCCAACAATGTGCGAGCACCAGGTCCTTGACGACCTTCAAAATTGCGATTAGAGGTACTCACAGCGTATTTTCCAGCGGGAATTTTATCATCATTCATTGCCAAGCATGCTGAACAACCTGGTTGACGCAGTTCAAAACCTGCCGTAGTTAATATATCTAAAATGCCTTCTTCTCTGATTTGAGCCTCCACAACGTGCGAACCCGGAACCAACCAAGCTGTGATATTATCCGCTTTTTTACGTCCTTTCACGATAGATGCAAATGCACGGAAATCCTCAATGCGCCCATTTGTGCAACTGCCTAAGAATACATAATCCACTTCTTTACCAATAATGACCTCATCTTCAGCAAAGCCCATATATTTTAAAGCTTTATGATAGCTCGCTTCACCATCTTTGACTTGATTAGCCATCGGGATATGCTTCGAGATGCCCGTGCCCAAGCCTGGATTAGTACCGTAAGTAATCATCGGCTCTATATCTCTTGCTTTGAAAGTGTATTCTTTATCGAAAGTAGCGCCCTCGTCAGTTTTCAATGTTTTCCAATATTCAACTGCTTGATTCCATTTTTTACCTTTAGGCGATTTTTCACGTCCTTTGAGGTATTTGAATGTTTTACTATCGGGTGCAATCATACCACCACGAGCACCCATTTCAATACTCATATTACACACGGTCATACGACCCTCCATACTCATTTTTTCAAAAACACTGCCTGCATATTCCACAAAATAACCCGTAGCACCACTCGCTGATATTTTTGAAATGATATATAAAACAACATCTTTGGACATAACACCTTTTTGAAGTTTGCCGTCGATATTGATGCGCATTGTCTTAGGTTTGGTCTGCATGATACATTGTGAAGACAAAACCATTTCAACCTCCGAAGTACCAATTCCAAAGGCAATTGCGCCAAATGCACCATGCGTAGATGTGTGGGAATCGCCACAAACGATGGTAAAACCAGGTTGTGTGATACCATTTTCAGGCCCAATGATATGTACAATACCGTTTTTAGCGTGACCCAAACCCCAGTGAGAAATACCATATTTAGCAGTATTTGTCTCTAAAGCTTTCAATTGGTTAGCTGAAAGGGCATCGGCTACTGGAAGGTGTTGATTGATGGTAGGTGTGTTGTGGTCAGCAGTTGCGAATGTTCTTTCGGGGAACATAACGCCTACGCCGCGGGTTTCCAATCCCAAAAACGCCACAGGACTGGTTACTTCATGAATGAAATGACGGTCAATGAACAACACATCGGGTCCATCCTCAATATGACGGACTACATGCGAATCCCAAACTTTGTCAAATAATGTGCTCTTACTCATCTAATTCTATTTTTATTACTTTTTACTCGGAAAATGCTGAATTAATACCAAATTTGTCATTCTGAGCAAAGCGAAAGAATCTGAATTAAAATTAGGTGTTGACGGATTCTTTCATTGCACTCAGGATGGCAAGGTAGTTCTTATATTTTAAATAAAAACAACGATGCAAATTTCAAGAAAATAATCATTTTAAACACTACTTCTGTTCATTTTTAAAAGGACAAATTTCGGGTGAAATTACTATGTCCAAATGAGGTTTTGATATATATTTTCATTAAAAAAGTGCTAAATTTGGGTTTAATACTGAGGGGGTATTTTTATTGAAAATGGAAAATTGAATTGAGCTTTTTGCCTTCTCAATTTTTTAATTAATGGCATAAAAAAAGTGGGAAAGACGGTTACGTCTCCCCCACTATTCATGTGATTATATGTAAGTTAAAGTTTATCGGTGAATTTGGACATATCCAGATTGCTTTTTACCATTGCCTAAGTCCAGAATCCAGAAATAGGTACCATCAGGGACAGATACGCCGTCTTGGGTAGCATTCCAATCGCTCTTGTAATTGGTAGCAGTAAAGACTTGATTGCCGCGCTGACTGAATACAAAAAGCTGATTATTCGGATATTTTTCAAGTCCTAAAATAGTGAATGTATCATTTGAGCCATCGCCATTCGGTGAAAAGCCTGAGAATACTACTATTTCATCGCATAATACCTCTACGGCTACTTCTGCGGTATCTTTACCACCCGCATTGATGACCGCATATCGGAAACTGTCTCGATTGACGCAATCAGAACCAGCAATTGGGCTATACACTACATTATTGGTAGCAGGGTCATAAGATAAACGACCTCCCGTAGGTTGTGTCAGTACGATGATGTTCGATGGCAATCCGAATAATGAGTCATTATCCATTGGCTTAATGATGACACTTGTTCCTTTTGCGGTCGTGGCACGGTCTCTGATAGCAATTGGCGTTGGTAATGCTTCGCGCTCTTGAATTACATAAACGATGAGTTTTGTGGTATCACTATTACCTAATTCGTCGGTAACAACAAGACACGCCGTATCTACACCTGAACGCGTAGCAAAGTACGTAACACAAGTACTGTTGATGATAAAGCTGACATTATCCGTGGTATTAGGGTCACACACATTTTTTAATGTGAATTTTTTACCCGATAATTCACTTGTATTCACGCAGTAAGTTGAGTCTTTGCCGACTGTAGTACTATGGAAAACAGTTTCAGTCGTTATCAATTTACGTTTTAAAACAGTCACCGCTACTTTTACAGTATCACATTCTCCATCAAAATCACAACGTTGTAAGCAGATTGTATCTTTTCCAACATTGGCACCCGTCAGTACAAGGCAGTCTGTGTTATCATCTACTACATAGTTTACATAACCTTTTGAATTACAAACTGTCGTGATTTGCGTATTAGAAGCCATTAAACCATTTGTAGGCAAACAGAATTTACTTGTTTCATTGACAAATACGGTCGTATCTTTTATCGTCATCGAAGGTCTTGTCCGCAATAAGCGACATTCTACTAAGATATTAGCAGTATCAGAACAGTTTTTAGCTATGTTTTTAAAGACAATCTGATGGCGACCCGCATCCAAATACATACCCACTTGTCTGATAATGAATTGGCGATTAGGACCAAAACTACCAATGCGGCTATTGTTTTTAGACCACGTCATATTGCCGTAGTTATTGCCTGATTTACCACCTTTAATGGTATAACTCGAGGTTTCGAGTACCCAATTACCGCCTACATCCCATCTATTCATGGAATCCACCAATGCTTTCACACTTGGAATAGTACCACTGAATGTAGAACCATTGATAATCCATGAATCCAATTTCCAAGGTCCTGTTGGGCTATTCAACACCAATGAAAAATAAGAATAAGAATATGTTGTATCCGCCGAACATGCATAATAACCATTTTTATAGTTCACGCCATTATCCGTAATTGTGAAAGCCAATGTATCAGAGCCTTGAAGATTGGTGCATATTTTAGCTTTCGTACCGCATGGAACGTTGAAATAGTTCAAGCCTGTGTACAATTTAGTACAACCCGTTTCCACTGCCAAAGCAGGTAGTACAGAGACAACCAACCTTACAGTATCACATTGACCCGTTGTATAGCAGCGTCTCAAACACAAAGTATCACGTCCGATGGTGATGCCCACCAATCTGATACAATCATTGTTATCATCAATGGCATAACCAGCGTAACCTTTAAAGCTGCTCGTACACACATTGCGAATGATGGATTGAGAAGCATACGCCCAATTGGTCAAGCAAATTGTATCTCTTTGACCGACTCTCATTACTGTATCAATGGTATAACTTGCCACTTTGAGTGGGTCAGCGTTGCATATCACAGTGATATTCGTAGAATCTTTACAGCCTTTTACTTTATCGGTGAAAACGATTTTATGTTTTCCAACTGCCAATTTTAAAGATAAAATAACGGGTATGAATTGACGATTTGGTTGGAATGTTGCGACTGTACGGCCACTGCGTTTCCATACCATGTTACCATATACTTTTTGAGTACCTCCACCTATTATTACTTTATTGGTTTCGTCCAGTGTCCAATTGCCTGTTTTATCCCAAACATTCATTGTATCCACCAAAGCTTTCAAAGAGGCAATCTTTCCTTTAAATACTTGACCGTTTACTACCCAAGAGTCCAAATCCCAAGGACCATTCGGATAGAATTTAGTCAATGTGAAATACGAGTAAGCAAAAACGGTATCTTGTCTGCAACCTGTTGTAGAGAATTGAGTAGCTACTCCATTATCTGTTACTATGTAATTTGATAACTGGCTGTAAGGTATATTCGTACAAGCCGATGCTGTCGTATCACATCTTGTCACTGTTAAAGTAGTAGAACCCAAATATGAAGTTTTACAACCTGATGGGTCTTCTAATATTTTAATAACAAGTATTGACGTATCGCAAACGCCGCCAGAAGTGCAAGCCCTTACGCATATTTGTTCTGTTCCAACGGTATTTGATGACTTATACAATACGCAACCTGCATTGCTTATAGAAGCCGAACCTAAACCTGAAGTCAAAACCGCACTACCAGTACAGAATGTATAATTGAGGGTTTGACCCACCAAAGCAGCATCTGACATCATACAAACTGAATCCGTGCGTCCCGCAATGATTGAATAATAGACAGTATCACGCTTAGGTTTTACGGATTGACATAGATTTGAGACAGTAACATTTTTAAGTGTTACTGTACAGCCATTCATATCTTTAACTGTAACAGAATAAACACCGGCATTCAAACCAGTTCTATCTTTTGAATCGCTTGTACCCGCAATATCCGCCCAATCATAGGTAAAGCCACCTGCACCACCCGTCACATTTAAACCAATAGTACCCAATGTAGTACAATCAGCACCTTTTATATTGGCTTGAGCCAAGATGATGTCTGGTTCTGTCATCTCAAATGATGCCATTCCTGCAACACAACCATTGCCGTCAATGACGCTGATTCTATATTTACCCAATTTTAATTTACCATTTTCAACTTCTACCCCACCTTCATTGAATATTTTGACCACTGCTGGTTGGGCAAAACCGGCAGCATAATTCACGGTATAGTCAATTTTGCCCGTTTGGTCACCTCTACAATTCAACACAAAACGGGTAGTCGTGATTTTGATAGTCGCAGCAGCTGCAATATCTTCTGTTAATGAAACAGTTGTAATGCCGCTACAACCAGTCTGAGTATCATAAACTGTGACTGTGTAAGTACCCGCTTTTAAATTAGAGCGGATAGCTGAACCCCAGCTAAAATTATAATTACCAGAACCACCTGTTGCACCCACCGTTACTTGTCCGTTAGAAGCACCACACGTTGGTTTTTTATTAACTACTGCACTTACTTGCAGGCTGCCATCCATTTTAACAACCACTTCTTGAACCACCGGACATCCATTTACTGAGGGGTTAGTCACAGAGACATAATATGTATTCGGTGCTACATTCACGCGCGTTCTGCCCGAAGCACCATCACTCCATTTATAAGTCCAAGTTGATTGACCGTTAATCGTAATTGAGCCGTCACTTGTGCCACACGTTGCATTTTTAACCGTAGGTGCACTGAGCGTGATTGTCTCATTCTTATTGCTAACTACAATTTTCTTTTCAATAAAACATAACGTATCCTCTACTCTTGAAATACGCACTGTATAAATTCCTGCCGCCAAACCAGTAGCTGTATTTGTAGTTGAAACATTCGGATACCATTGGTATTTAAAACCAGTTGTACCATTCATGGCAATGGTAGCTGAGCCATTTTTTTCAAAACAAGTCGCATCATTTACACTCAAATTAGCGATAACAGGCGGTGTGCAATTTGAAAAACAAGAGTCTTTTATGGCAATATTGACCATCGTATCTCTACAACCGATTGAATCTGTGATGATTACGGTGTATTGACCTGCTATTAAATTGAAACGATTTTGAGGATTTTCTAAACCTTGCAAATCAAGCCAATCGTACGTATAAGGTTTCGCTCCAGTCAATGGTGTGACTAAAATATTGCCCCCCTCAGTACAAGTCTTATTTTTGACATCTGCTTGAGCAATAAATGTACATTTTATGACAGGACAATTAATAGCTTTATTTTCAACTATAATATTGGTTAAAGTAACTTTACATAAAGTAGTTGAATCAATAATGGTTACGCTATAAATACCCGCATTCAAGCGTGTTCTATTTTGCGGTTGAGGCGCAACAGTACCTAAATCAGACCATAAAAAGCCATAATTATTACTGCCATTTAAAATTGTTAAATCAATTCTCCCCCCCTCAGTACAAGTCTTAGCTGAAGCCGCTGCTGTAACTTGTAAGTCGCATTTACTATCGCAATTGATGGCTTCATTGGCAATTGTAATTTTAGCCGCTCTGATACAACCTCTTGAATCAGTAACAGTCACCAAATAATTACCCGCTGCTAAATCATTTCTGTTTTTAGGTTGATTAGAACCCGTTAAATCAGCCCATTTATAAGTATAAACACCGCTGCCACCACTCACATTTAAGGTAATATTGCCTTTAGCCGAGCAAGTTTGTGGTGCTGAAGTAGTATTTAAAAGAAGCATTTGTGGCTCTTTTACTTCAAAATTGCCCATACCTGCCAAACAGTTGTTTTTATCATAAACAAAGATGGCGTAACGCCCTGCTGCAAGGCTATCGTTTTTAGACGTTCTACCTAAATTATCTGAAATAGTCACTCGGCTTGGCATTGCAAAACCTGATGAATAAGAGATATTATACACCACTGATGCATTGTTTTCACCTGCACAGCTCAAGTAAACTGTCGGTTGAGCAACGTTGACTGTTGCAAAAGCCGTTACTTCATCAGTCATTGTGACAACCACATTCGCTTGACAACCCGTTTGATTATCAGTGACTACAACGGTAACGATGCCCGATTTTAAATCAGATTTTGTTGCCGATGCACCCCATGAATAAGAATATGAGCCACTGCCACCGATTACTCTAATCGTTGCTTGACCATTAGACTGTCCACAAACTGCTCTTTTATTGACAATTGAAGCTGCTACTAAAGTGCTGTTAGCTGGTACTTCCACACTGAGGTACTGCTTACATTGCGCGCCCGCTGGGTCAGACACTGTAATCAAATACGTTCCTTTGGCGAGGTCGCTGCGGACACTGCCCGTTTTACCGTCACTCCAAGTATAAATCACCGCCGAACCCGTTCCTGGGAACTCCACTCTGCCGTTGCTTGCACCACAAGTAGCCGCTAAAATATTGGGTTGACCGATTGAAATACCATTTTGGTTTTTAACGATAATATCTCTTTCAACAGCACAAGCAGAATCGCCTGCTGTCATCACTTTCAGTTTATAAATGCCCGCAGGGACATTTTTAGCAATATTGCTCGTTGAAATATTAGCTGACCATCTGTAAGTAACATTTGATGGTCTTAAAACGCTCACTGTTATTTGACCATTCGACTGATTACATGTAGCATCCACAACGGCTACATCACCAATTACAGGTTGTATACAGTTAGCAACACTCGTACATGTATTTTTAATAAGAATATTATTAAATTGGGTTTTACATCCAGTAGCGTCATAAACAATAACAGAATATGAACCACTATCCAAACCGAAACGGTTTTGTGGATTTGATGCTAAATCCAAATCTAACCAATCAATTGTGTAAGGCGATGTACCACCAGCGATGTTCAAGAGAATCTTACCCCCCTCAGTACAAGTCTTATTTGCAACCGTTGTGGAGACAGTAAGGCTTGAACAATCACTTTGAGCAGGACAACCATTGATGATTTTGAATGTATCAATCACCATTGTACAGCCTTTACTATCATAAATCGTCAGACTATAACTGCCTGACTTTAAATTATATCTATCAGCTGTTTTACTTAAAACTGTCAAATCGCTCCACGCATACTGATAAGTACCACTACCTCCCGTAATTTTATCAAGGGTGATGCGTCCGCCTTCGGCACACGTTTTATCCAATTTACTGAAAGTAGCTTTGATGGGCTCTGGTTCACGGACTTCAAAACAATTTGAACCTGCCACACAACCTGAAGCGTCTTTCACGACAACACAGTATGACCCAACAGTCAAGCTATCATTGCCCACCACGCGACCGTTCGAATTGGTAATTAAAACTTCCGCGGGGAATTTGAAACCTTGACCATATAAAACTTTGTAATTTACTCTTCCGTTGCGATTGCCCGAACAATTCAAATACACAATTGGATTGCTGATAGAAATGCTTGCCGCAGCAACCACTTCATCCGTCATTGTGAACGTAACAGGCGCTTTACAATTCGTAACTAAATCTGTTACAGTAACCACATAAACACCCGCTTTTAAATTATAGCGCATGCTATCTACACTGCCTGAGAAGCGATATTTACCGCTGCCTCCTTTTACGCGGATTGCTGCTGTACCATTTGCTTCTCCACATGTCGAATTTCGTTTGATAATCGCTAATGCGCTCAAATTACTTGCCGCACCTACTTTTATCGTCAACATACTGAAACAGTTTGAATCAGATTCCTTAGATACTTGAACTTGGTAAATTCCCGCTTTTAAATCGTTGCGTGATGAGTTGATTTGACCATCAAACAACCATTTATAGATATAATTACCGTTTACTGATGTCAAAGTTATTGAACCATCAGCAGCATCGCAGGTAGCAGATGTAGCATTCACTGTAATACCTTGAGGGCCTTCGAGTGAGCCAATCCCTACTTTAATCGTTTGGGTACAAGATAGATTCGTTTTTGAAGTGACTACCACGCTATAAACGCCCGTAGCCAAGCCAGTTCTGCTATTTCCAATAGCGTTTGGTGTACCTGCAGAAGGTGTCCAAGCATACGTAAAGTTGCTTTCGTTACCACCTACCAATACAATTTTAGCAGAACCATTGCTGCTCGTGCAATTTGCATTTACGATTGATAAAGAATCTAAAACTGGCGGACGACACAAGCAAGAATCTTTAATCGAGATATTGCGAACAAATTTTTGGCAACCAGCGGCATCCGTAACAGTAACCGAATAATCGCCCGCTTTCAAATTTTCGCGATAATCAGGTTGATAAGCTTGACCAGCTAAATCTGCCCATTGGTACTTGTAAGTTCCCGTTCCACCCGTTGCACTCATCGTGATAGTGCCTAAAGAATCGCAAGTTTGATTCGTTTTTGTAAATGATGGTACAATTACCGCTGGGTCAACTACTCTGAATTTCATTTCAGCAGCCAAACAACCAGATGAATCCTTGATCATCATCACATAATATTTGCCAGTTGGTAATGCACCATTGGCGAAAAGACTATTCGTCGATATTTCTCTAATTTCAGATTTTGAAGGCATTGCAAAACCTTGACCGTAAACCACTTCAAAGGTTGCTCGCCCATCACTCATACCCGGACAACTAACTTTGAAAACAGAATCCATAGTAACCGTTGCTTTCGGTGATTCATTTAATAAAACAAATGAAACCACAGTAAAACAGTTCGTTTGGAGGTCAGTAACCGTCACATTCACGGGACCCGCAGGCAATACGAAACGTGAATTACCTTCACCCCAAGAATATTTGTAATTACCTGACCCGCCCGTAGTATTGATGGTAACTGCACCATTTGGCAAACCACAACTTGGCTGACGATTAATGACATATGCAGCTTTTAAAAGATTGTCGCTGACGACTTCAATCTTTTTCTCCAACGGACAAGCATCCGAATTGGGTCTCGAAATCGTCACGGTATAAGTGCCTGAAGCCAAACCGGTTCTGACAGCCGATGTGTTATTATCCGCCCATTTGAATTTTAAAGTATCATTTACAGGTATTTTAAACTCAATTTTACCCGTTGAAGTATTACAAGAAGATGGCGTAATTGTCGGCTCTTGAATATTGACATAATTAATACCTAAAATAGTGAATTTAATTTCACTGAAACAGCTTGGCTTGTTGATTCTCTCAACCCGCACTGTATAATTACCCGCTGGTAAATTTGTCGCTTTATTGCTTGAAGAAACGTTATTGGTCCAGATGAATTTCAAATCCGCTGGCAATGCATTGGCAATATTGAGTGATGCTGAACCACCTTCTGGTGTACTACATGTCAAATCCACCTTATTCACTGAAACGATAGGACGGTCGCAATCACATTCACGTGTCACTACCACATTCAATACAATGCTACAGTTAGCAGAACTCGTAGCAGTCACTTGATAAGTACCCGCTGAAAGGTCTTTTCTTAAATATCCCGTTTTACCATCACTCCATTTGTAAGAATAAGCAGCGGTTGAAGGACTTAATTCAACTGTACCATTTTTTTCATTACAGTTTTCAGGTTTTTGAGTTAAAACTTTAGCATCATTCTGCGCATTGCGCACAGTGATGACTTGCGTTTTTTCATCTTTATTTTGACAATTATCAAGGGCAATCCACGTTCTTCTGATAGTTTGACCGCAAAGATTATCTACTTTAGTTTCATTAAAACTAACATCTACGCGGCTATCGCAGTTATCAGTTCCTACCACGTTTGCCTTTGCTGGAACCCTTTGACCTAAGTAAAGGTTCACGGTCAAATCCGCTGGAACACTAATCAACTCAGGTTTAACATCATCTTTTATGATGATATTTTGCGTTTTACGTGAAACGTTACCACACACGTCGGTAGCAGTCCACGTTCTGGCTACCGCATAATTATCGGGGCAATTGCCTCGTGTTATTTTATCATTTACTGAAATTACAACACCTACCGAACAGTTATCCACTGCTTTTACACTTTTAGAAGGAGCTGCAATCATATTTCCACAAGTAAAAGTCGCATCAGATGGAATTCCTGAAAGCACAGGTGCATCGTAATCACCTACCATAATTACTTGGGTCGCTTTTGAAATATTTCCACAAACGTCAATAGCCGTCCAAAGGCGATTAATTTTATAGTTAGACCCACAAATTCCTCTGATGATTTCATCACTCATCGTCACCTTAGGCTCACCGTCGCAATTGTCTTTAGCTGTTACACCCGCTCCGTTAGGAATAGGTTGATTACAATTCAATGTAACTGGTTTGCTCGGTACATTAAGCATTACAGGTGGCTCATTGTCTTCAAATGAAATCTCTTGTGATACTTGTGAAGAGTTTCCGCAAGCATCTTGAGCTGTCCATGTACGCACTATTTTATATGAGCTGCCGCAAAGAGCCTGACGGATTTCGCTGGTTGACACCACTGGAGCACCATCACAAAGGTCAGATACTGAGGGGGTCGCCGCCGCTGGCACAATATCCCCACATTTTAATTTTAAATTCTTTGGTGCATCCGTAAAGGTGGGTGCTTGAGTATCTTTTATTCTGAAAGTTGCTGAAGTAGTAGATTTGTTACCACATTCATCAATTACCGCAAAAGTTACTTTTACCTCACCAGAACCACCGCATTCTTTTGAAACGGTTGCATAGTTATCCGTCCATATCAAATTACCCGATAAATTATCTGCAGCAGTCGCACCACCGTGGTTCAATAACCAGTTTTTGAGTTCTACTTCATTGCCTGCCCCATCACAATTAACAGTTAAATCCGACGCCACAGTTACATCGGGTGCAGTCATATCCTTGTAACCTGCATCGATATCCGCTGTGACTTGGTTGGCTGAAAACGTGATTTCCTCGGTTTTACCATTGGCATCCACATCACTGTCAATAGTATTATTGCCTTGGTGACGTTGGGTAAATGTTAAACCCGTCACGCCACTCGGCATCCCGAATTGAAGTGAATATTTACCTGGTTTTATACCTTTAAATTGATATTGACCGTTTGAATTGGTCGTAACTGTTTTTAAAATAGGTTCGCCAGTAACTGATAAGCCTCTTAAAGTAACAGGGACGTTACTCAATCCTATTTCATCCGCTTCTTGAATACCGTTTTGATTACAATCCAACCAAACACGATCACTTATGATACCATTACATGCACCAATAGCGATAGCCAAAGGAGAAGACGTGGTTTCACAATCATTTCCTTGGCGAACTATCATTCTATATTGCATAGGCTCGATAAGCTCAGGTGTTACATAAACTAACTCCGTTGCACCCGCGATATCTGACCATGTAGAACCATTTTTACTGCTCTGCCATTGGTATGTTGAAGAGCTCATACCACCCGAAACTGTTGCTTTTAGAGTAGCCGTTTCACCTTCACACACCAAATCCTTTTCAGCAGCCACTGATACTGAGGGGTCTGCCAAATTCACCACTGTAGCCGCCGTAGAAGTCACGGGACCACAACCACTCACATCTGAACTGATGACTACTCTATAATATAATTTACTAACCGTCGTAGAAGGAGGTGTATAAGTCGTGCCCTTCGCACCTGGTACATCCGTAAAATCAATACCGTTATTAGAAACTTGCCATTGATATTCAATTTTGCCCGTTCCGCCCGTAGTGGCGAAAGTCAATTGTTGATTACCACCTACGCATTGAGTAATATCGTTGGGTTGCGCGACGATTACAGCATTTTCAGAAATAACAATATTCAATACATTGGAGCCTGGTACAGTATCCACTGATTGAGCGGCAAAACGATATAAAACCCTTTTATTATTGTAATCTGCAATAGTATCCGTGTATAATTTTAAAACATTACAGTTAGATATATTTTTAGAAAGTAAAGATAAATCAACATTTTTTTGAACGAATTTATTAAAATCGAAGCCCGTTACTCTAATAAAATTGGAGAATTGGCGAATGTACTTGCTAATTGTATTATTAGAAATCCGGTTAGGCGTATTATCAGTTGGATTTATTTCAAATAAACAGTCTTTAAAATGACGCTCATCATTCATTGGAACGCCATTAAAACGTATATCGTGTGTAGGCTCATTATTGATGAAAATACAATTTTCAAAAATAAAATCAGCCCCATCTTGAATTTTCAAAGGATTATTTTTAACCAAACCGATGCCCTTTAAAGTGATATTTTTGAACGCAAAAATCCCCCCCCTGTCTGCCGACAAGGCAGGCTCAGTCATGACACTGGGTCTGGTAAAAGATTGGTTATCAAAGAAAACTTTTACAGTTTTCTCATCATTTGCCCCAAGAGAAGTTTTATTCCCTTCAAAGCCGTCAATCACGAGGTCGTCTGAAACATTGAGCCATTCGTTACCTAAACGAATAACATGAGCAGACTCCACTTGAGTGAAGTTAAAGATGATTTTATCTTTACCCGCATGAGCGTTTGCTTGGTTGATAGCCAGCTTCAACGAGCCTTTTCCATCGTTACGCGTGTTGGTAACAATGTAAGTATTCGCCTTGAGCATGGTTGTAAAACCTATGAGCAAAGTAAGAATGAAAGCAGGGCTTTGCATCCTGATATTATGGAGATTTTTCCGCATGTCCATGGTCCGAAAATGATACTCTTTTAAAAGAGTGAAACATTTGAAATATTAGCTTTGCGTCCATTTTCTTTACAATCGTTAAAGAAAATAGCCTTGTATCTAATGTTTATTGTGAATGCCCAGAATAACGTTAAATGAGTGTGGTATAAAATATTGATTTAAAAATCTCTATTTTATATAAATTTGAAAAGCATTTAATATATAGCTAAATAAGTCTTTTAAAAACTTAAAAAAAACCTCAGTATTTTAAATAAAAAACGTTTAAATAATTGAAAATCAATTAAATACACCTTTTTTAATCAAAATACTGAGGGGACAATTCGTTTATATCAAAATATTGGAAGGCGGTACGAAACCGCCTCCCAACGTGTATTTATTAGTTACAACATCCGTTACCATCACAAGTATATTTTGCACGGTAATTAGTATTTGAATTCAATGCTGGAGTAGTATATGTAGTACCATTAGCAGCAGGAATATCATTCCATGTTGAGCCACCATTTGTACTATTTTGCCATTGAATTGTACATGTACCAGTACCGTTAGCAGGCGTTGCAGTCAATAATGTACCACCACCCACACACACTGTAGTTACCGAAGCAGCTACTGAGATTGTCGGTTTAGCAAGTACTGTTACTGTTGTAGCAGCCGAAGTTACGGATTGACATCCGTTACCAGCGTTAGAGATAGCTACACGGTAGTACTTAACACCAGCCACAGTACTTGGAGCAATATAAGTTGCACTATTAGCACCTGAAATAGCCGTATAAGTTGAACCATCCGTACTTTCCTCCCACTGATAAGTCAATGTTCCTACACCACCAGAAGCCGTTACCGACATTGGTAAAGTACCACTGATACACTCAACAACTGGTGCTGGTTGTGCCGAGATACTGATATCTGGATTGATAGTTACAGTTGAAACAGCTGATGTAATTGATTGACAACCACTTGCAGCATCCGAAATAGTTACACGGTAGTACATAATACCCGCCGTAGCACTTGATGGCGTGTAAGTCGTTGAGCTTGTTGCACCAGTTGCCGCAGCCCATGTAGAATTATCTGTAGATTGTTCCCATGCATAAGTCAATGCACCACCTGAACCACCGGATGTGGCTACAGTTAATGCTGTAGTACCGCCAATACATTCACTAATGTCAACTAAGTTAGTTGAAACAGTCAAGTCTGGAGTAATTGTTACAGTTGAAGTCGCTGATGTGATAGCATCACAACCAGTAGCGCCATCTGTTACTCTTACACGGTAATACATCGTACCTGCTGTAGCAGATGATGGTGTGTAAGTTGCAGAAGTGCTTGAAGCACCCGCTGCAGCAGCCCATGTTGAGTTATCAGTTGATTGTTCCCATGTATATGTTTTAGCACCACCTGAACCACCTGTAAGCGTTACCGTCAAGGTATTTGTACCGCCCACACACTCGGTGATATTTGCTAAGTTAGCAGTGATAGACATATCTGGAGTAATTGTTACAGTTGAAGTCGCTGATGTGATTGCATCACAACCAGTAGCTGCGTCTGTAATTCTTACACGGTAGAACATTGTACCTGCAGCAGCTGCTGACGGTGTGTATGTAGTTGCATTGGTTGCACCTGTAGCACCTGTCCATCCACTTGTACCATCGGTTGATTGTTCCCAAGTATATACTTTAGCTCCACCTGAACCACCTGTTACAGCGATTGTTAATTGGTCATTTCCACCAATACACTGTGTGATATTAGCTAAGTTAGTAGTAATTGATACATCTGGAGTAATTGTTACAGTTGAAGTCGCTGATGTGATAGCATCACAACCAGTAGCACCATCTGTTACTCTTACACGGTAGTACATTGTACCCGCTGTAGCACTTGATGGAGTATATGTTGTAGAAGTGCTTGAAGCAGCTGCTGCACCTGTCCATATTGCGTTATCACCTGATTGTTCCC
Source organism: Saprospiraceae bacterium (assembly GCA_031424515.1). Lineage (GTDB taxonomy): Bacteria > Bacteroidota > Bacteroidia > Chitinophagales > Saprospiraceae > JAAFJT01. Next base: position 5,188 of record JANPHO010000439.1, on the reverse strand, counting down.
ATGTATAAGTCTTAGCTCCGCCTGAACCGCCTAATACAGTAAGTGTTAATTGATCATTACCACCAATACACTGTGTGATATTAGCCAAGTTAGCTGTGATAGACACATCCGGTGTAATTGTTACAGTTGAAGTCGCTGACGTGATAGCATCACAACCAGTTGCAGCATCTGATACTCTTACACGGTAATACATTGTACCTGCTGTAACGCTTGATGGAGTGTACGTTGTAGAAGTGCTTGAAGCACCTGCTGCACCTGTCCATGTTGCGTTATCACCTGATTGTTCCCATGTATATACCTTAGATCCACCTGAACCACCTGTTACCGTGATTGTTAATTGGTCATTACCACCGATACACTGCGTGATATTAGCCAAATTAGCTGTGATAGATACATCTGGTGTAACCGTAGTTGTTGATGTAGCAGAAGTGATAGCATCACAACCAGTAGCAGCATCTGTTACTCTTACACGGTAGTACATTGTACCCGCTGTAGCGCTTGATGGAGTGTACGTTGTAGAAGTGCTTGAAGCACCTGCTGCACCAGCCCATGTTGCGTTGTCAGCTGATTGTTCCCAAGTATATACCTTAGCTCCACCTGAACCACCCGTTACAGTGATTGATAATTGGTCATTACCACCAATACATTGTGTGATATTAGCCAAATTAGCTGTAATGGATACATCCGGCGTAACTGTAGTTGTTGATGTAGCAGAAGTGATAGCATCACAACCTGTAGCAGCATCTGATACTCTTACACGGTAGTACATTGTACCCGCTGTAGTAGCCGATGGCGTGTAAGTTGAAGAAGTGCTTGAAGCACTCGCTGCACCTGTCCATCCAGTTGTGCCATCAGTTGATTGTTCCCATGTATATACCTTAGCTCCACCTGAACCACCTGTTACAGTGATTGATAATTGGTCGCTACCACCGATACATTCAGTGATATTAGCCAAATTAGCTGTAATTGACATATCTGGTGTAACTGTTACTGTAGTTGACGTTGCTGTAATAGCATCACAACCATTAGCACCATCTGTAATTCTTACGCGATAATACATCGTGCCAGCAGAAGCTGATGATGGTACATACGTTGCAGCATTAGAAGCACCCGAAGCAGCCGCCCATGAAGAATTATCTGATGATTGTTCCCAAGTGTACGTTAATGCACCACCTGAACCACCCGACGTAGTTACTGTCAAAGCATCATTACCACCCACACACTCTGTAATAGGCGTTAAAGTTGCTGAAATAGCTAAATCTGGTGTAATAACAACCGTTGAAGTCGCAGAAGTTAATTCATCACAACCAGATACTGCATCTGATACTCTCACACGATAATACATTGTACCAGCTGTTGAAGCTGATGGAGTATATGTAGAAGCATTCGTTGCACCTGTTGCAGCTCCCCATGTAGAGTTATTAGTTGATTGTTCCCACGTATAAGTCAATGGTCCACCTGAACCGCCAGCAGTTGTAATGCTTAATTGAGAATTACCACCAATACATTGAGTGATATTCGTCAAATTAGCCGTAACACTAAGGTCAGGATTAACAGTAACAGTTTGGCTATTAGACGTTACAACATCACAACCAGATCCACTACACGTATAAACAGCATGATAGCTCGTAGTAGCCGTCAATGCTGTTATATTTAAAGTAGGATTCGTCGCTCCTGAAATATCCGTCCAAGAAATGCCATCTGGGCTACTCTGCCACTGGATACCACAGGTACCCGTGCCACCGCCCGGAGTTGCCGTCAAAGTCGCATTACCACCCGCACAGATGGTAGTTGCCCCTGCCGTGGTTATAGTCGCCTCTGGGATAACCGTGATGGTAATCTCATTAGAAACCGGGCACGTTTGCGCCGATAATCTACTTGAGAAGCCCGCCACCATCGCCAAGACCACAACCGCGGCTCTTTGAAAAGTTTTTAAATGGTTCATAACACTGGTTAGATTTAAGATTGAATAAATAGAATGCAATTTTGTTAGTAATTTTTTTTTCTTCATTTTCTTAGTTCATGAAGGATTATCGGAATTCCTTGAGTAAAATTTATTAAAAAGCTTTTTCCACAAAAAATATGAGCGCATTTTACGCTATCAAACTCTGCATGACTGAGGGGGTCGTTTTCTCATTAATGTTAATCGCGTATTCTTAATCTTTAATGTCAAAATATTATTAATCCAAGCCTGTCAAAATCCGCTATCATTCATCGACACTGTATCAATTATCTGTTTCATAAACTCATCTATATGTGTACTCTTCTTACAATTTTCAATATTTTGATAATCGATCTCTTATTCAGATTATTAAAAAAGCATTATCAACCTATTATGTATAACTATCCTTATTTTTTAATTTTTTAATACTGAGAGATACACATAGATGGCAGCAGCCAGCAGCTCAGATACTGAGGGGAGTATCCATAATTCACCTATGTGTTAATGTATTTTCATGCGGCAATCGATCGAATGGATGGATTGTAGCTCTCAATAGTATTATTCTCCCAAGGAGAATTGAGTGGAGTTCAGAATGATGAGTTTGTTTTGTAAAAATCGGCAGCTTTCACTACAACCAAAGTAAGTAGGCGTTTAAAAATAAATGGGACTTTTTTGTCGTCTTAAAAAAATATAGGTAACCGACTGAAAGGAAGTTACATTATTTTTTTAGGATCGACTCAAGAAAAAAAGTATCGTTTATTTTAGCCAAAATACTTATTTATCAGCTTTACTTCTTATTGGGGAGTTAATATACGAAGTTCAACTTCTGATAAATCAAAAACGATTCCAAAGTGGATTTTCTATAACACCGTTTTATGGGTATTTATTAGATAACAATTTAAATGAATAATTATTTAATGATATCTCATTTGCTGTAAAACATTCAATAAAACCTATAACTACTTGATTTACAATATTTAAAACATTATTGATTATACATTTTATTATCTGTTTATAATATTGTTTTAAACCCTAAAAAAGATATAAATAATTTAAATATACTGTAAGGCTTTCAGTTAAATGTAGCCTTAGTCATCAAGGGGTACTATATTTAGTTGTGTATATAATTCGTGCTAAAAATTAATAACAGATATATATTAAAAAAATACTATAAACCCTTTTTAAGTACTTTAAGAACTCTTTTTATTGATTTTCAATACCTTTTAATTACAACAACCATTCCCTGAACAAGTTAAAACGGCTCTATAACGGCTTGAAGAATTTAAAGCAGGGGTCGTATATGTATTTCCAGTAGCACTCGGGATATCCGACCAAGCTGATACAGCATCGGGGCGAGATTGCCATTGGAAAGTACACGTACCTGTGCCTCCTGTGTAAGTTGCCGTTATAACCACACTACCACCAGTACAAACTGTGGTTTCAGGAACAGAAGCTACAACTATCGGCTTTGCCACAACCGTAATCGTCGTCACCGCAGATGTCGCATTATTACAGCCGCTACCCGTTTGAGTAATATTTACACGATAATATCTCGTAGCGGTTAAACCCGTTGCATTATATGTTGAACTTGTCGCTCCACTAACATCTGTAAATGTTACATTATCCGTGGAAATTTGCCATTGATAACCTGTAGTACCTGTACCATTTGATACAGTCGCCGTCAACAAGCTCGCTCCGCCTGAACACACTGTCGCATTCGACGCACTCACTGTTACTGTCGGGTCGGCTACTAGTGTCACTGTTGAAGATATTGAAGAACCATTATCACAACCATTTCCTGAAAGAGCCATATTCACTCGATAATAGGTTGTAGCAGTCAAACCTGTTGCGTTATAGGTGGCACTTGTCGCACCACTAATATCCGTAAAGGTCGTATTATTCGTGGAAATCTGCCATTGATAGCTCGGCGTTCCCGTACCATTTGATATAGTTGCTGTCAATAAACTTGAACCACCAGAACAGATGGTTACACTCGCAGGAGTCAAGGTTACTGAGGGGTCTGCCACAACTGTAATTGTTGTCGTAGTAGAAGTTGCATTATTACAGCCGTTACCCGTTTGAGTAATATTTACTCTATAATATCTTGTCGCTGTCAAACCTGTCGCATTATATGTTGCACTTGTTGCGCCGCTAATATTCGTAAAAGTCACATTATCCGTTGAAACTTGCCATTGATAACTTGTCGTACCATTTCCGTTTGAAACAGTTGCTGTCAACAAACTTGCTCCACTCGAACATACTGTCGCATTTGAAGCACTCACTGATACTGAGGGGTCAGGTACAACTGTAATCGTTGTCGTGTTAGATGTGGCATTATTACAACCATTACCTGTTTGGGTGATGTTCACTCGATAATATCTTGTCGCTGTCAATGCAGTCGCATTATACGTTGAACTTGTTGCGCCACTAATATCCGTGAAAGTCGTATTATCCGTTGAAATTTGCCATTGATAGCTTGTCGTACCATTACCATTTGATACCGTTGCAGTCAATAAACTCGCACCTCCCGAACACACTGTCGCAATTGATGCACTCACCGATACCGTAGGATCTGCCACAACTGTAACTGTTGTCACTGTTGATGATGCATTATTACAACCATTGCCGGTTTGAGTGATATTGACTTTGTAATACCTTGTAGCAGTTAAACCCGTTGCATTGTATGTCGAACTTGTCGCTCCACTAATATCTGTAAATGTTACATTATCCGTGGAAATTTGCCATTGATAACCTGTGGTGCCTGTACCGTTTGATACTGTTGCTGTTAATAAGCTCGCACCGCCTGAACACACTGTAGCATTCGACGCACTCACTGATACTGAGGGGTCTGGTACAACCGTCACTGTTGAAGATATTGAAGAACCATTATCACATCCACTTCCAGATTGTGCCATATTCACCCGATAATATGTCGTAGAAGTTAAGCTCGTAGCATTATAAGTAGAACTTGTTGCGCCGCTGATATCTGTAAATGTCGTATTATTCGTTGAAATTTGCCATTGATAACTTGTTGTACCTGTTCCATTTGATACTATCGCGGTCAATAAGCTTGAACCACCTGAACAGATTGTTACACTCGCAGGTGTTAAGGTAACTGAAGGGTCTGACACTACAGTAACCGTCGTCACCGCAGATGTCGCATTATTACAGCCATTACCCGTTTGGGTAATATTCACTCGATAATATCTCGTAGCGGTTAATCCCGTTGCATTATACGTCGAACTT
>JANPHO010000438.1:0-3933 GCA_031424515.1 Saprospiraceae bacterium | reverse complement strand
AGTTTAGCATGAGTCCAGCGGACTCACACGTTTGTAGAAATACCATATTGTTCACTTTTGACGAGTCCATCGGACTCGTACATTGAAGAATCAATTATATTTTCTTTATAAGGAGCTTTTGCAGCTCCCTGTTTGTTTATTTTACCAAACCATCCAAAAGCCATCTTGGATTTTCATTGAATTTTTTAAAATCCTCAGTTAATTGCTCCAAAACCGCTTGGATATTGGGTCTAAATTCTTTTAAAATAGTATTATCTGTAGCTTTTAATCTATCTTCAAGGTAGGCTTTTAAGGTATAACAAAGCGTTGCTTGACCACAAATAATGAGGTCGTGTAGCATTTTATTATCCTTTTTTTCAGCATCCGAAAACCAAAGCGTGGTATCCATATTATTGGCGCCATCTACACATTCTTTAAGTGCAGGAAACAGCTTATCAGGGTATTTAGGCAATTCATAAATCAGATTGGAAATCGTTCTATAACGCCATTTTTTGTCATCATAAGTACTATCGTAGTGCAATTGACGCAAACGATCCAAAAAAACGATTTGATTCAACCTCAAAACCGATTTTATCCGCACATCCAAGAGATGCGCTAATTTATTGAGGCTTATTTTACTGATAATACTGGTATCACTCAAAAACTTAGGCGTTTTTTGATTCAGTGTTTTTTGGAGGTTTGACTTTGTCAACGTACTAAAATGATTGTATAGGAAAAAGACAAAAGCCGTCATCGTAAAAATAACGCTTGCTATTGCTACAAACCATTTACTATCAGTAGTAACAACAGCAAAAACGCATAAAAGCAAGACTAAAAAGCTCAAATAATAATAAGTATTCAAGCTCATCTTTCCCAATAGGTGCAACAAACCTGATTGAGGCTCCTCTTCATCAACCTTAATGACCTCTTTTCGAGCAACATCTGAAATGATAAAAGTACCCACAAAGCTGCTTTCATCCTTACTTTTTCGGGCTTCCGCGAGCCAGATACTCTCAATTCCTTGATTGTCAACGATGCCGCCGTCCATGATGTTGAGCTTGTCTCTTTTATCAAAATCGGGAGGAGTATCCATAAAATCGTCGGGATAAACCATGGGTTCAAAACCGCCTGGGAAGCAACTTGAGGACGCTGTAATATCGCCTAATCGGAGGTTTTTTGCCTTTTCAGGGGACATTCCATGCTCGAAATTGCCCATTTTTCCCTTTGTTTGGAATCTAAACGGCTTGGCATTCCGCATGTCCGTAGCATTGAACATGAATTCTACACCTGTTTTATCGGTGTAATCCATCAAAACGTCAAAAAGCGCGTCGTGAAATAAATGCTTTTGATAAATCGCCGAAAAAGCATTTATTAGGTTCTTGTTTTTCGTTTTATAATCCCAATTATTGGGCGTGTTGAGGATTTTAAAAGCACCATCCATGATGATGTCTTTTTGTAAAAAATCGTACAATTCAGTAAAAAACTGCTCGAAAGACTCCTCTTTGGCAAGGCTCAAAGCATACTTCACACCTGTGATGGTTCCGCCCGATATCGTAGAAATCATCACGACTTGCTTGAGTAAAGGCTCATTATTGGATTGTACATGATTGAGATAGGAAAGCGTACCCAGATTATAAGCGGTAGCGCGATAACCGCCACCCGAAAAAGAAATAGCGATGTTGGTAAGGGGTTGTGGTTGCATACTTGGTTTTTTTAGATTCACAAAAAAAACAAATTTAATCAAAATCCTTAACATGCTGGATAACTATTTCGGGGAAAATTTCTATTGAAAAAGCCGTGATGTACACTTCAAACCCTCAATCCTTAACTTCGGTCTATAATTATGACAACGTTTAGGCTTTTTTATTGATATTTGTCCAAGTTCAATTTTCGCTTGCACAGCCACGGGCGCTATTTTACTACATTTTAAAACCCTACACAACACAATTTTATGAGTTTTACTTTAGATATTTTTAGTTTGCTTTCGGTTTTAGCAGTTTTGCAAGGCATCGTTTTCGCTTTTATATTGATAAGACGGGCTTGGGTTCAAGAACGCTATTCTGATTATTGGTTGGCAGGGTTATTATTTGTACTCAGTTGTTTTTTGTTTAGATATGTCACTGCTGAACTTGACCCTAGTGGCGACAATAATATTTTAAATCGCTCCCTTTCCATTAGCTACTACGTCATCGGTGTAGTCATTTATTTTTACTTAAAATGCCAATTGAACGCCCATTATCGGTTAAATCGAAAAGGTTTGTGGCATTTTCTGCCTGTTTTTATCTATATTTTTCTATTTTTCATCAATACAATTCAATCATACATACATGGTGGGAAATGGGAACGCCCTCTGTTTTATGAAATTATGATGTGGTTTTACATCACTTATCGCTCCATCGGTACACTTGTGTATTGGTTTTTATCGTGGCGATTGTATCAAAAATATAGGCTTTGGCTGCCTAACGAACGCTCGGATACTGAGGGGGTCAAGTTTAAATGGTTTAAAAATATTCTAATTGCATTAGGCATAATGGTTTTTTCGGGTATTGGGCTCAATCTGTTCGATAATTTCATTTTTACGACCCCTGATTGGATAGATACAAGTCAAGAGTTGCTGGTGGCATTTGGGGTGTATTATCTTAGTTTGATGGGTTATTTGCAATATCAACCGCAACAATTGGTCTATGAAGAACCCACCAATAATATCGAAGACAAAGAGGAAACAAGCACAACCAGTCTTTTAATGTCAAAAATGCCCGATGCAGAAATCGAGGAGTGGAAACTTAAAATTTTGACATTGATAGAACAAGACAAATTATACCTTAATCCAGAACTCACGCTCACGGATTTTGCCCAACGTTTGCAAACGCACAGCAAACTCGTGTCTGCTGTTATCAACGAGGCATTTGACAAAAATTTCAATGATTTTGTCAACGAATATCGGGTCAATATTTTTAAAGCGAAAGTCAATGACCCTAAGCTCAATCACCTCACGCTTTTAGCCATAGCCTTCGAGTGCGGCTTCAATTCTAAATCTACTTTCAATAGAGCCGTAAAAAGGGCTACGGGTGAAATGCCTTCAGCTTTTATTCAAAAATAAAAATCAAAATAAGCTGAAAAGGGGTGTCAAATCGTGATTTAAAGCGATGACACCCCTTTTTTGATGGATTTTTGTGTCATAATTAAATTCTACGCACTTTATTTTATCACACATTAATCTATATTATACATGAAAAAGTTCCCTTTTTTCTTTATCATTTTAGTGCTCTTCAGCATTTTGAGTTGCTCTAAAAAAACAATCGCCACGGCGGAAGATTTAGATGCTTCTATTAAAAAAACAGCTCAAAATTCCCTCTTTGTGGGCTTAGCTGTGTCGGTGGTTAAAAAGGATAAAATCCTGTTTCAAAAGGCTTATGGTCAAGTGGATATGGCTAAAAATACGCCTTACACCAACCAAACGCTTCAACCAATTGCATCCGTCAGTAAAACTTTTATCGGTGTTGCCTTGATGAAAGCCATCGAACAAGGGTATTTTACTTTGGAAACACCTATTAATGATATTTTGCCTTTTACGGTTAAGAACCCCAATTTCCCTAACAAATTCATCACCATTAGGCATTTGGCAACCCACACTTCGGGATTAATTGACGTTGAAAAAACGTATTTTAAAAGCCACAGTATTCTGAGTGGGGAAAATACAACTACGAATGAAGCCAAACGCATGATAAATGAATTGGGTTTTGCCCAAAATAGCACTATTTTGCCTTTAAAAGACTTCTTAAAAGCCTATTATACTGAGGGGGGGAGTTTGTACAGTGCTTCTAATTTTCAAAATACCGAACCGGGTGCAGCTTATAACTATTCTAATATTGCGGCGTCATTGGCGGCCTATTTGATTGAAGTAAAAGTAGGTAAATCTTTTGTGGACTATTGCAAAGATAATATTTTCACGCC
>JANPHO010000437.1:0-4785 GCA_031424515.1 Saprospiraceae bacterium | reverse complement strand
AATCTCAGCATATAAAGATAAAAAATATCTGCTTTTTGTCCTTTCTACATTTTTAGGTGCAACAGTTTTTATGCAAATTATGTGGACAGTTCCCGCATTTTTCAGCCAAGTGTATGGCTGGAATGAAGCTGCAATCGGCGCAATGTCGGCGGTGAATGGTATTGCTGTAATGACATTAGAAATGCCTTTAATTTTCAGAATCGAGCACAAGCGACCTCCTATGTGGTTCGTCCGTTTAGGCATAATGTGCTACATGACGGCATATTTGGCATTTACTTTACCCGCTTCGTTAGGTTGGTTTTTAGCTATTTTTTACATGATTGTCATCTCTTTTGGTGAAATATTCGTAATGCCATTCAGTACAAGTTGGGCAACCAAACAAGGCAGCACTGCGAGGCAGGGACAATATTTAGCACTCTACACAATGGCGTATTCCGTCTCGAATGTAGTCGCTCCTATGTTGGGGACTCAGGTGATTGCCACGTGGGGTTTTACCGCTTTATGGTTTGTGCTTTCGGGCTTGGGAATATTGTCTTTTAGTGGCTTTTGGTATTTAGAAAAGATTTCAACTAAGTCAAAATCGGCAGTTCTCAATTGAATATTAATTTTTGTTTTTACTTTATTTCAATAAAAACAAAAAGTTTTTAAATAAAATAAAAAAAGCATTACTTTTGCTTGTTTTTACGCGAAAAACGTTCATGAATTTTAAATCAAATTGTAGATATAGATAATGGCAAAAAGAAATACTGCCACGCCTGAAAATGGCAATTCGCTCGATAATAACGGCGACCATGTAATGACGTTGGGGAATATGTACCAAGATTACTTCTTGGATTATGCTTCGTATGTGATTTTGGAGCGTGCTGTGCCTTATATTGAAGATGGATTAAAGCCCGTTCAACGGCGTATTTTACATTCAATGAAGGAAATGGATGACGGGCGCTATCACAAAGTAGCGAATATCATCGGTCAAACTATGCAATACCATCCGCATGGTGATGCAGCAATAGGCGATGCATTGGTCAACTTAGGGCAAAAAGATTTATTAATTGATTGTCAAGGTAACTGGGGCGATATTCGCACAGGCGATGGTGCAGCCGCGGCTCGTTATATAGAAGCACGTTTGACAAAATTTGCGTTGGAGGTCATTTTTAATCCACAAACTACACCTTGGGGTGTGAGTTACGATGGGCGTAAAAGAGAACCCGTTACTCTGCCCGTTAAGTTTCCTTTGCTGTTGGCACAAGGGGTAGATGGTATTGCTGTGGGGCTTTCCACGAAGATAATGCCGCATAATTTTATCGAACTTATTAAAGCCAGTATTGACGTTTTAAAAGGGCGTTCCACTAATATTTTACCCGATTTTCAGACGGGTGGTATGATAGATGTCACGAATTACAACGGGGGAAAACGCGGTGGGAAAGTGCGCGTAAGGGCTAAAATTGAGATTTCGAAGGACAAAAAGTTTCTTTATATTCGTGAAATACCTTATGCAACCACCACGGGCGATTTGATTGAAAGCATACTGAAAGCGGCTGAAAAGGGTAAAATAAAGATTAAAAAAGTCAACGACAACACCGCAAAAGATGTTGAAGTAGCCATTGAATTGCAGCCTGGTGTATCGCCCGATGTGACGATGGATGCTTTGTATGCTTTTTCAGATTGCGAAATTTCAATTTCTCCAAATGCATGTATTATCATCGCAGATAAGCCCCATTTCATGGATGTAAATGAGGTTTTGAGAATTTGTACGGAGCAGACAAAGGATTTACTGCGTCAAGAGTTGGAGATTCGGAAAGGTGAATTGGAGGAAAAATGGCATTTTACAAGTCTTGAAAAAATATTTATTGAAAACCGTATTTACCATGAAATAGAGGATGCTGAAAGTTGGGAGCAAGTGCTTGAAATAATCCCACGCGAGTTAAAAAAATACGTACTTGAGCCACAAGATACGCCCCAAAAAGACGACAAAAGACTCCCATTACTGAGGGGTATCAGCCAAGAAGATATTGTGCGTTTGACAGAAATCCGTATTCGCCGTATTTCAAAATACAATAAATTTGAGGCGGATGAATACCTTCAACGCTTGTTGGATGAGTTGGTGCAAGTGAAATATGATTTAGAACATTTGACTGAATATTCGATAAAATATTACGAAGATTTACTTAAAAAATACGGAAAAGGACGCGAACGCAAGACCGAGATTCGCGTTTTTGATACCATCCAAGCAACGGAAGTAGTGGCGAATAATGCTAAATTGTACGTCAATATTGAAGATGGTTTCATTGGTACGGGCTTGAAAAAGGATAAATTCATTGCAGATTGCTCGGATATTGATGATGTAATTGTCTTTAGGAAAGATGGGAAATTCCAAGTTGTCAAGGTTGCTGATAAGGTTTTTGTGGGTAAAAATATCATTCATGTTGCCGTTTGGAAAAAAGGTGATGAGCGGACAACCTATAATTTGATATATTTGGATGGTAAAACAGGAGTCAGCTACGCCAAACGTTTTAACGTAACCGCTATCACTCGAGCCACTGAATATGACCTTACTCAAGGAAATAATAACTCAAAACTCTTATATTTCACGGCTAATCCAAATGGAGAATCGGAGGTCGTTACGGTACAATTGACTCAAAATTCAACGGCTAAAAAGAAAACCTTTGAGTTTGATTTTGGCGAATTAGGGATTAAAGGTCGCAACTCACAAGGTAATATTGTCACCAAATTCCCGATTTTCAAAATCAAACAAACTTCGGTAGGAAAATCTACGCTCGGTGCCAAGAAGATTTGGTTTGATGACATTACAGGCAAGTTAAACGATAACGAAAGAGGCCGCTTATTGGGTGAATTTGATACAGGAGATAATATTTTAATCCTGTTTAAAGATGGTAGCTATGAGGTAGGAGACCTTGATTTTGCGAAGCATTTTGAACCCAATGAAATGCTGCACTTGGGTAAATTAACTTCTGATACCGTTGTTTCTGTAGTACATTTTGATGGAAACAAAGAATGGACGATGGTCAAACGTTTTAAAATTGATACCAATAAAATAGGCGAGCGGTACAGCTATCTCGTGGATCATAAAAAATCACAGCTTCTTTATGCCTCCGTAAAAGCCAATCCACGCATCCAATATACCATGAAAATAGGTTCAAAAAAGATGGAGGGTGAAGTAAATTTGGCAGATTTTATAGATGTGAAAGGTTGGAAAGCCATCGGAAATCGCTTGAGTGACCAAAAATTAACCAATGTAAAAGAGATATTTGTTGCCGAAGAGCCTAAAGCTACCCCCCCCTCAGTATCTGAAGCATCTGAGGAGGATGAAATAGACGCTAACGAAACAGATTCTGGAAGTAAATATCAAGCTGGAGATACCATAGAATTTGATTTCGATTAATCTAATCTATAAATAATGAGAATAATGGGTTAAAAAGCGTCAGAGACGCGTGATATTTGTAGAAATGGATTTAAATATCTTGTTTAAGGTGCAGCGCACCGAAATAATAGAAAGAATATCTCGGTGCGCTGCACCTTAAATGTCCGTTTTGGGTTTTTTACTACAACTATTACGCATCTCTGATGCTTTTAACCCATTATTCGCATAAATAATATTAAAAAATAAGCTGTCCTTTGGGACAGCTTATTTTTTTTTAACGCTATTCATATAACCTTTTCGACATTTCAGCGAACTCTTTTTCTGTTAAAAGCCCTTTTTCACGTTGTGCAGAAAGGGTTTTTAGTTGCTGTAAAATATCAGAATGTTCCATTGACTCAGGCATGATAAAGCCCGCTCTTGCAAATTCATCAAACTCAGGTTGAACGCGCAAGTAAGCTAAAGCATCATGCGTTTTAATTTTTTCATAATCTTTAAAACCCAATTCTACTGATTTTTGAAGATGAAAAAACGCTAATTCCTTTTGTTCGCTCAACGAATAAAGGCATGAAAGATTCCAATGCAAAGCCACATCTTTATTATCAATCGCTAATGCTTTACCGAAATCCTCGATGGCACCATCGTAATCATACTCTTTATATTTTTTTAAGCCATTTTCTTTCAAAGCCTCTTTTGAAGGTGAAGTCGTACCCATTTTAGGTGCTGTACTCTCACGAGGAGGAGTAGGATTCATGCGCTTGCGTGCTTCTTCATTTCGGCGAGGTTGCGGCTCTTGATAAGGCAAATCGCCTTCCATTTGACGGCGTTTTTGGTCTCGCCATTTTTCACGGTTGTAGCGTTTATCAAATTCACCGTCGCTCATCCCCAAAAGGATGAGAAAATTGATGAAGCCAATAATAGCTGCCACAGGTGCTAAGCCGCCCGAAAATGTAAAAATGACCGACATTATACCCAAGCCTGTTCGACCCAAATAAAAGAAGTGCATACCAAATATGCCACCGAAAAGTGCTAAGAGTGCCGCCGTTGTCCTGCTTCTTGATTCCATTGATAATGTATGTATATTACAAGTTGATTTTATTACCTTAAAAATATATAAAATAATATTTTTACTGTTGCTAAAGTAACACCTTTTTGATAAGAATAATCATTGCAAGGTTACATATATTCGACGAATTGAGATATCAATATCTATAAGCCTGCATAATAAACCGACAAAACCGCTATGAAATAGAATCAAAATAATCAAAGGCGATTGAAAGTCGACCTTCCACTTCTTTTAAGCCTAAAAGTGATGCCATATCAAATACCGCTGGGCCTTGCATCGTTCCAGCCAAAGCCAAACGCAACATGGGGAGTACTTCACCCATTTTTAGGCCACTTGTACTAAT
>JANPHO010000436.1:0-19555 GCA_031424515.1 Saprospiraceae bacterium | reverse complement strand
GACTCTGTCTGAACACACATCTAAAGGAGGGCAACCGCCCGACCAAGAGTGAAGTTCAAAAATAAAAAAAGACAACCTTCAAAACCTAAATTTCACAACCGACAACAAAACAAAACCAATTTAAAAATATGAGAAAACGGAGTAGGAAAGAGCATCTTTTTAAGTTTTTTAAAGCAATTTCAATTAAAAACAAGCGATAACTGAGGGGGTAGTTGTACTGCTTTTTCAGAACGGCTTATTATTTGCAGTGCACACGGGAACAGGAGCTATCTTGTGAAATACAACTTATTTTTAACATTATAAATTAATTTTTTATGAACCGATTTTTTACATTATGCTTATTTTTAGGACTTTCTATTCTTGCACACGCACAGCAAGGAACTTTAAGGCTAAAAAAGATAGATAACCAATTTAAGTATCTTGATATGCCTGATTATGATGTACTCATACTAGATGCTGTAATGCTTGACAGTAAATTTGATTGCCAAGATACACTTAGAGAAGTAAAACAATTGGCTGGAAGTTTTACAAATCCGTCTTTCAGTTTAAAAAAGTATCAGACGAGTTATTACAACAGTGGAAAAAGAAAACAATTTATTCTTACACAAGGCACACAAGGTTTTGCGCCAGGAAGCACGCCTACGATGAAACCTACTCAACGCCTATCTTATTCATACAGCACTATCAAAGGTGAACCCGATACGACGCTTTTTGAATCGTGGGATGCTACAAATAATAACTGGAAATTTTCCTCAAAAGGGTTGTACTATAAAAATCAAAATAATAGAGATACTCTCAATCGCAGTTTGAATATAAGTGGGCAAGAAGTCACCAATGCAAGATATTTCTTCGCAACAGATGGCAAAGACTCTATGACTATTAGAAAATCAAGCACCACAGCACAGACACTGGATAGCACCATCTATACTTATGACAGCCAAAGACGGTTGACACTTCATAAGCAATTGACTTATAATACGACCACCAAAGTTTTTTATATCCAGTTTGAGAGAAAATGGCAGTACGATAACAATAAGTTGGTTTCACATTACAAGAGTTCATATATTGGTGGAACAACGCCTTATTATGTTGATTCATCGTTTACGCATACTTATCTAGACAATAATCTGACAGTGACAGAAGAAAAATATGCCCAGCGCAACGCTCAAACACAGGCAGTAACGGATTCTACCCATGAGCGCAGCCGCTATCTAACCTTTAACACAAAAGGAAAACCTTTAACAATTGAGAAGGATGAATGGGACTATACCAATAATAAATGGAAACGTATGGCTAATGTAACGAATGAATACCAAGTCGATACGTTGATAAAAAAAGAAACACGCACTGAAATTGGCATCAGAACAGGTATCTATACTTATGATGAATTCACGATATATACCTACGAAAGCTGCCAATCACTCACATCGAGTGCCAATGAAATAGTACAAAATTTACCATTTAGCATTGCACCGAATCCAGCTAATAGTGAAGTCAGAATCAACTTGAGCGACGATAATATTGACCCAGCTCATTTAACAATATATAGCCTGCAAGGAAATTTGATTCAATCCAAGCAATTGATAGATAATCAATCTTCTGTCGATGTTTCATCTTTACCACGAGGCATGTATTTAGTGAAAGTCCAACAAGGAAACAGTTTTGCCGTTAAAAAACTGACGTTGTTTTAATAGTTAAAGTAGGTCTTTCACCTTCACAGACCGTGCGCAAGCAAGGAGAAGGTATAGAATTCGGCTTATAGATGAACATTTTTAAAAGAAAAAGAGAAGCCGTCGTGATGATTCATGACGGCTTCTCTTTTTTTATTTTTTAAACTATCGTAGTAGATTTTTTATTCGTTGATATTGGCTTGCATTTTTAGTAGTCCCTTTGCATCCCGCTTTTTCAGCTTGTGCATAAATGTTCTGCACCCTATTTGCAGGGCTTGGGTGGGTACTCAAAAACTCTGGTGGCGTGCTGGCATTCCCTATTTTTTCAAAGAAACCTGCACTGCCCGCTGCATTATAATCCGTCCCACATAGGTATTTCACACTCGTATTATCAGCCTCAGTTTCATGATCACGGCTAAAACTTAGACCTACCACCGATGTTGCTACTTGAGCAACGGTGCTTGCGGTTTGTTGAGTTCCTTGGCTCTTACCACTGGTGGCTACTGCTGCTCCGATGCCTAATAATGCTTGAACACCATAAGTTTGTACGAGTTGGCGCATTGAGTGTCTTTTATCAGCGTGGGCGATTTCGTGCCCCATCACACCTGCTAACTGGTCTTCAGAATCCAAATACTTAATCAAGCCTGTGTAAACATAAATATAACCACCGGGCGTACAAAATGCGTTCAGTGTCTTATCATCTTTAATGATTTTTACTTTCCAAGGGAAAGCATCTCGATTTTCTACAGCACCTGAGTTGAGTATTTTATTGGTAATGCCCCTCACATACGCGTACACTTTTTGATTACCACTTTCCGCTAAAATAGGATATTCGCTGGGCTTGCTTTCTATCTCTTGACTGACTTGTGCGCCCAATTTAGCATCTTCCGAAATATCGGGCATAAGAGCAGTTATCACACCACTGCCAATTTTACACGAGTTAATTGCGAAAAGACCCAGAACAATTAAAGCTCCTTTTATTTTTAAAAATTTCATACTTTTTCCTTTTAAATGGTTTAAATGGACTTAAAAATTAAGTCATACCCTTTCAATTCTTTTTAACGTTATTACAAAAAAGTTATTTGTTAAGGATATTTTAAGATACTACGAAATTTTATAGTTATTGGATCTTTTTTAGTACAATAAAGCTTAAACCAAGTCCATCACTTATGAATATCACCACTTTTAAACTTATCATACTGAGGGGGTTCGTAAGCGTTCATCAATCTCAGTAATTCAGTTGGTTCGGAAGCAAAAATGGCATTATCTCTATAAGGCTGTTGTAAAAATCCATCAATGACCATTTTATCCAACATAGCGTGCATCGGGTCATAAAATCCATCTACGTTTAAAAAGCCTACGGGGAATTTTTTATCCCCCAATATTGTGAGCATCAATACTTCACCTATTTCATCCAGAGTACCATAGCCGCCAGGCATCGCAATAAATCCATCCGATAAGTCTATCATCATCAAACGGCGCTCGTGCATTGAATCCACGACATGTAGTGCGTGCAAATCGTGGTGAACGACTTCTCTTTGCATTAAAAAATGGGGTGCAACACCTATCACTTTGCCATTGCTCCCTAAAACGGCTTCGGCAATGACTCCCATTAAGCCTACTTTACCTCCGCCATACACCAACTGGATATTGTCTTGAGCCATCAATACGCCTAATTCGGTTGCCTTTTCAGTATAAATAGTCTTTGTGCCTTTCATTGAGCCGCAATACACGGCTATACTGTTCATTTTCATAAAATATTAATTTTCAATGTCAAAAAAAAACTTTCCGATAGTACTTCGTACGCTCGGAAAGTTGCTACAAAGTTAAAAAACTTTGAAAAAGGGTTTTTAAAATAATTTTCCCTTATCCTTGTGGTACTCTTTTATCCATCAAAAAAAACCATAGTGGAGGCATTAAAGATACTATCATACTGAGGGGGTAGCCAAAAGGTAGCTGTGGACTTTCATCAAAATGTCGCAATACCTGAAATTTTCGAGTAGACTTGAAATGGTGGTCGCTGTGTCGCGTAAGTTCATATAAAAAAATACGTCCCATCTCATGCTCACTATTCCATGAATGAATGGGTAAGACAGGCTCATATCGCCCATTGGCTAATTGCTTCCTGCGCAGTCCATAATGCTCAATATAATTCACTGTTTCAAGCAATAAAAAGCCGATTAAAGCGAAAGCGATAGCAAATAATGCTGAAAGCAAGCCAAATGAAAAACCTATTAAAGCCAAATAACCCAACTGATATAATTGAAAACGCACCATCTCATTGGACCATGAAGAGGTAGATTTGCCTTCTTTTTCCAATCGCTCATTTTCAATATGCCACGCATTCATGTAGCTATTTTTTACAGAGCGCCACCAAAAAGAATAGACAACTTCACCTTGTCGAGCAGAAGCAGGGTCAGCATCTGTTGCCACGTTTTTATGATGTCCTTTGTTGTGTTCGATAAAAAAATGCTGATACAATGCAGGAAGTAAAAGTATTTTAGAGATATTTTGCTCGAAAATGGAATTACGATGTCCCAATTCATGGGCGATATTAATCCCAAATGTACCTACCATGATGCCTACATTAAAAATCATCCCCACCATTTCAAGCATTGATAAATCCTGATGGGCAATTTTGTAAAAAGCAAAAAATAAAATGCAATAAAGAATAGGCACGTGAGAGTACAATAAAAGATTGAAAAATGGATTATCTGAACGTTCTTCTTCCGTTTCAGCTGGATGATTGCTTAAATCATAAGGTACAAATTGCTCCAATAGTGGTATCAAGCCAAAGGCAATGTAGGTTACGCCAAAAGACACCCAGCCACCATAGTACAAGCCTGCAAAAGCCGCAATGGGTCCCACATAGGCAAGTAGATATTTTAAATCTTTCATTTTAAACGTTTTAAAATCAATTACAAATTGAAGTTTTTCAAAACAAAGTTAACTAATCTATATCAATTTTATTAGCTCATTTATTAGCTCAACACCCATTTCAAAAAGTCAGGCATAATCTTTCCCCAAGTATGAGGATTATGCTCTCCTCCGTCAATTTCTACATATTTAATATCTTCGTGAGGGCGATAACCCAAGGCGGTGAGTTCGTTAATCAAATCCAAAGTATCATCAATGGCGTCAATGATGCCATTATTATTGCGGTCGCAATCTTCATCTTTTGTACCTACTTCAAACCAGAATTTCATCCCCGCTTGATGGCTGCTGTTTCGAATAATATCGTGCATAATACGCCCACCGTCTGGGTCTTCGGGTGTCCACTCTTTTGAACGCCACCATAAAGCACCCGAAAAGACGCCTGCCTTACCAAATACTGAGGGGTTAGCCCAAGCAATATCCATAGCAGAAAGTGCCCCCAGAGAAAACCCAGCGTAGGTATTATATTTGGGTTCGAGCTTACAACGGTATTCTGAGCGCATCAGAGGAATCAGCTCATGAATCACAAAGTCAGCGTATTCTTTAGCTTTATTTCCCCTTTTTTTATAATCTGCCTCAAGGGCGGTACCATATTCATTGATTCTATTCTCATTGCAATACATTGCAAAAATAATACAATGAGGAAGAGAGTCTTCTTTGTAAAGCCGCGTCAATGTATCGAACATACCCAATGCGAGCATATCCTGACCATCATTGAAATAAATACAGGGATACTTTGTCTTTGTGTCTTTTGAATACTGAGGGGGTAAAAAAACATCGACTTTTACACCCCTTTCAAGATATTTAGAAGGAACATTAAGGTGTTTTACAATTATTTCATTATTATTGTTTGAAGAACCCGAAAAAGTAGTGATAACTTTCTTAAAAAAATTCATTTGTCTATATTTTAAAGTCGGAATATTAAAATTTAAAAAAATACCGACAACGGAATAATATTTTGATAAAAAGCATTTTAAACTAAAATAATTTTATAACATTAATTAAATTATCAATTATAAAAAATTTTATTTCGCAAAAGTACGTTTTGAAATTAGGAAAAATCAATGAAGTTTCGTTAATTTTGCACCGCATTCTGCAAAGAAAAGTTTTTTTAATGAATCAGCATACAACCTTAATTGCTTTATGAAAGAAGAATATTTTAAATGGCACTCGCCTCACATCGGTATGGATTTCGAAATGCTGACTTATGGTCATGCAGGTTATCCCGTTATAGTCTTCCCTACTACTATGGGGCGCTATTATGAAAGTAAAGATTTTAAGTTAATTGAAAGCGTAAGGTGGTTCGTTGAAAATGGTTTAGTACGTTTATATTGTCCTGACTCCATTGACCGCCACAGCTGGTATAATAAAGAAGTACACCCCTCAGTAAAAGTACTCAATCACATACAATATGATAAATTGATACGGTGGGAAATTGTAGAAACCATTCGCAATCACACGCATAGTCCACGTGTGGCGGTAGCAGGAGCGAGTTTTGGCGGCTATCATGCAGCCAATTTTGCTTTTCGCCATCCCGATGTGGTCAGTCATTTATTCTCAATGAGTGGCGCATTTGACATCAAAACATTTATGTATGGCTACTTTGATGACAATGTCTATTTCAATAATCCAGTGGATTATCTTCCGGGCTTGAATCATCCTGATCTTTGGAAAATGAAGATTATTTTAGGCACTTCTGAGTGGGATATTTGTCGCCCCGCTAATGAACAATTATCCAGCATTTTGACTAATAAAAACGTTCCTCATTGGCTCGATATGCGGGGTCAAGTTCAGCATGATTGGGCACTTTGGAGAGAAATGTTTCCGCATTATTTATCTTTGATTTGAACAACTTCAGTAGTTGGACTAAAATAACCTTAATTTAAATAAAATCAGCATTTTTTAATATAAATCAACAAGTTATGAAAAAGATAGGCATATTATTCGGCCAAGAGAATACATTTCCTTGGGCTTTTATTGAAAGAATCAACGAAAAAAAAATACCCGGTGTAATAGCCGAAGCAGTCTCTATTGATAAAGTTGTTCAAGGTGACCCAACTGAGTACGCGGTTATTATTGACCGTATTTCACAAGATGTTCCTTTTTACAGAGCGTATTTAAAAAATGCAGCTATTTCTGGAACAGCCGTTATTAATAATCCTTTTTGGTGGTCGGCTGATGAAAAGTTTTTTAATAATGCATTGGCTTTAAAAGTGGGTGTACCAGTCCCTAATACTGTTCTTTTGCCTTCTAAAATGATGCCTGACGATACTACGGCTAATTCGTTCCGTAATCTGAAATATCCATTGGATTGGGAGGCTATTTTCAATTATATTGGCTTTCCTGCGTATATGAAGCCTTTTGACGGAGGTGGTTGGAAATCTGTGTACAAAATCCATAACATGGAGGACTTCTTTGATAAATATGCTGAAACGGATCAAATCGTGATGATGCTACAATCGGAAGTTGTTTTTGATTACTATTTCCGTTGCTATTGTTTAGGAGGTAAATATGTACATATCATGCCTTATGAGCCGCGCAATCCGCACCATTTGCGCTATGTGGTAGAAGGCGAACCTGCACCACAAGCACTTTTAGATACTGTTCATGATTATGTCTTAAAATTAAATCAAGCTTTAGGGTATGATTTTAATACCGTAGAATTTGGCGTTATGAATGGCATCCCTTATGCCATTGATTTTTGTAATCCTGCTCCAGATGCTGATGTAAAATCAGTAGGTCAAGAGAATTTTGATTGGATAGTTGAAAATGCAGCTAATTACGCCATCGAAAGAGCTTTAGCTCATAAAGAAGGTGGCAATAATTTGACTTGGGGAACTTTCGTCAGAAATGCAGTAAGTGGATTGGGTGCTGATGCAGGAATGGATATCCCCACCGACCCCGAGTATTCGGGGGGGTCAAAGACCTCAGTAAAAAAGACGGTAGCTGCTCCAAAAGCAGAATCTAAGCCAAAAGCAGAGAAAACTGTGGTAACAACTAAAGATGATTTAAAGAAAATTGAAGGTGTTGGGCCTAAAATTGAAGAAATATTAAACGCAGGTGGCATCAGCTCTTTCTCTGATTTATCAAAGGTAAAAGCGGATAAATTAAAATCACTATTGGATGCTGCTGGTAAACGTTATCAGATACATGACCCTTCTACATGGGCGCAACAAGCAAAATTAGCAGCAACAGGCAAGTGGGATGAATTGAAAAAACTACAAGATGAACTCAACGGTGGAAAAAAGAAATAAACCGTTCATACAATATAGAAAGCAAAAAGAGGGGTTACACAAAAGTAACCCCTCAGTATTTTGAGGAATTATGCTTAATTTTGCACTTTCAAACCAATCATTTATATTTCAATGGAAAAAAGATTACGTGTTGCCATTTTAGATTTGAATAATAATATGCCCAATAGGGGTATTACTTATTTAAAACGAATGGTGGAGGGTTATGGTTCTTTATTAGAATATCAGGTTTTTGATGTGCGTTTTAAGAACGAAATTCCCGATTTGGGTTTCGATATTTATATTTCATCAGGAGGACCCGGAAGCCCTTTTGATTATACAGGTGGGTGGGATAAGCCCTATTTTGAGCTGTTCGATAATATCTGGAATCATAATGAACATACTACGGGCGAGCCTAAAAAGTATGTTTTCTTCATTTGTCACTCATTTCAATTAGCGTGTATCCATTTCAAAATTGGTGAAATTTCTAAGCGAAAAACCATTTCATTTGGAACTTACCCTTGTAATAAGACAGAGTTCGGAGAAAAAGAACCATTCTTTAAGAAATTACATGACCCGTTTTGGATAGCCGATTTTAGAGATTGGCAAGTTGTGAATGCTGATGAAACGTACATGAGTAAAAAGGGATTTCACATAGCAGCCTTAGAAAAAGAACGCCCACATGTGGATTTGCCCCGTGCTATCATGGCGATTCGTTTTTCAGAAGAAATGTTTGGTACTCAGTTCCACCCAGAAGCGGATGCTGACGGTATGCTCACACATTTCAATGAACCTGAGCGCAAGGCCCAGGTGGTCACTAATCACGGTGAAGAGCGATTCAACCAAATGATTGGCGATTTATCAGATGAGACTAAAATAAATTTAACGCATAAAGTCATTTTACCCGCCTTTTTGAATAATGCCATTGAAAATCTGATGGAAATAATGATTGCTGTTTAAAATCAGAGATTGAATACGCTCATAAGTAGTTTTGCAAAATAAAGGTGAAAGGTTAATTAGTACATTCAATGCACTTCATTTTCATCATTTATCGTTAAAAGCAGATTAAAATTGAGTTAAAATTGAGTTAAAAAATGGGATGCAAATCGACTCTCTTAATTGTTAAAAAATTGATTTTCAACCCATTATGAATTATAATCTTAATATTCCTCTTTTTACATACTGACACCAAGGCGATGTTTTTGCGTCTTTATATCAAAATGGATTTGAAAAGATGTAATTTTGAAGCACAAAACGTTTACTTAAAATAAATTAAAAACCATTTGTTGTATCATCAAAACATCATTTGATTATGATAAAGAAAATAGTTCTATCGGCAGCAACAGTATTGTGTTTAACGTTCTCACTTAGCGCTCAAAAAATAGCTATTGTAGATATTACACAAGTTTTAAATTCATTACCTACTTACAAGCAAGCTCAAGAAGACCTTGATAAAGTTGCTCAAAAATGGCGAACTGATATTGCTACACAGCAAGACCATATCAAAGCCATGTACAACAAGTATCAAGCGGAACAAGTGCTTTTGAGCGATGATGTGCGCAAGCAACGCGAAGAGGAAATCATGAACAAGGAAAAAGAAGTTCGTGAAGCCCAAAGAACCAAATTTGGTCCAGAAGGTGAACTTTTCAAAAAGCGCCAAGAGCTTGTGAAGCCTCTTCAAGATAAAGTGTACGCGGCAATTGAAAAATTTGCGGGCGACAAAGGCTATGACATTATTTTAGACAAGAGTAGCTCAGCGGGAATTATCTTTGCCAATGCTACATTGGATAAGACAACTCAAATATTAGATCTTGTAAAAAAGATGTAAAACGATAACTTGATTAGAGTATTATTGCTAATTATTCTCCTTTTTTGTTGAGTATTAAGCTATAATCACTAATTTTACCGTCAATTTTTGAAAATCATTTTATAACAAACAAGTATTTCAAGTATTTTAACTTACAATGAAAAAAGTAGTAAAGACAATATTCTTCGCACTTTTTGCTTGCACTGTAATGGCACAAGCTCAACCCGCTCAGAAAATTGGTTATCTCAACGCACAGGCAATCCTTGCAGATATGGCTGAAATGAAATCAGCAGAATCAGAATTAGAGGCTTTTGCTAAACAATTATCAGCAAAAGATTCAGTAATGGTAGTAACTTTTCAAGCAAAAGTTCAAGCAGCTACTGAAAAAGAGCAAAAAGGAGAAATAGCTCCTGTACAATTAGCCGCTGAAAAGAAAAAGCTTGAAGAAGAGCAAGCTAAAATTCAAGCTTTCGAGCAAGATATGCAACAACAATTGGCTAAGAAAAAACAGGAAAAACTTCAGCCAATTTATGACAAAGTGAACAAAGCTATCAATGAAGTAGCCAAAGAAAATGCTTACACTTATGTAATAGATTTGACTGCTGGAACGCTCTTATATGCTGATGACAAGAACGATTTGCAAAATCTTGTTCGCAAAAAATTAGGTTTACCTGAGCTTCCTGCTACAACTGGTAAATAATCAATAGAAGTGATAAATAGACATTTTTATCAACCTATAGGAGTCTTTGACTCCGGCATTGGCGGCTTGACAGTCGCCAATGCTATTTTAAAGCACCTCCCCAACGAGGAGCTTATTTATTTTGGGGATACTGCTCACATGCCCTACGGCGAGAAATCTGCTGATGCCATTCGTTATTATTGCCTGCGTATAGTTAAGTTTTTATTAGAAAAAAATTGCAAAATCATCGTTATTGCTTGTAATTCAGCCGCATCGGCTGCTTATAAAATCCTACTTGATTTTTTTGAAAAAGAAGTGCTTTTTGTAAATGTCGTTGACCCACTTGTAGACCGTGTTTTCTCTGAAAACTATTCCAAAGTAGGTGTTATTGCCACCAAAGCAACTATCAAGACGGGTGTATATGAACAAAAACTTAAAGAACTCAACCCTGATTTAGAAGTTATATCACTCGCTACGCCCCTCTTGGCTCCAATGATAGAAGAAGGTTTTTTTCATAATAAAATAAGTAATTCTGTCATTGAAAACTATTTATCATATCATGATTTTAATGGGATTGAAGCCATGTTATTGGCTTGTACACATTATCCATTGATTAAATCCGATATAGAAGATTTCTTCGTAAATAAAGTCAAGGTGTTTGACTCTACAGATGTCGTCGCTGAAGAGGTCAGGAAAAAGCTCACCGAGCATAGCCTATTAAACGATAAAAAGCGCCACAATCATCGCTTTTATGTATCAGATTATACAGAATCGTTCGAGCGAACGACAAAAATATTTTTTCCTTCTGAAATACGTTTAGAGCGTATGCCGATTTGGACTGAGGGGATGTAGGCCAATTCACTCTCTTTTTACAATAAAAAAAACTACTTTTGCAAATATTTCATTGAAACCAATTTAAAATTTATAAACCCGTTCTAAGCTCTTTAGAATCATTATGTATATTATTCTCATTTCATTGGTTTGGGGTCTGTTCGCCGCTATGCTTTTTTTGAATATTTATATTCGTGTAAAAGCATTCAAATACTATCGAAAACTCGTGGAGGCACGAGTAGAATTCGGAGCTACCCATATTTTAAATGAAAAAAAAATGGAAGAAGAGATATATCCTCAATATCCTAAAAACGTCGAAGATATCAAGGCATTCACTGGTCATATCCGTAAAAGTATACGAATGGCAACCGTTTTAATAGCTCTAATTACCCTATTTGGTGCTATTTTAATGTATTATCGGAACACTTGATCGAGGTATAATTTCCTAAAAATACAAGCATCTTAAAATCTAATATCCGTATTTAAAATGATTATAGTTCAAGAAAAATTAGTCAGTGAAGATTTAGTTAACGAGCAATTTATTTGTAATCTGAATAAATGCAAAGGTGCTTGTTGTTGGGAAGGTGATTCAGGAGCACCACTTGAACGCGAAGAAATGCGTATATTGGATGAAATATATGATAAAGTACGTCCATTTCTGACAGAAGAAGGCAGAAATGTGATTGATACTGAGGGGGGGTATATTCAGGATCAAGAAGATGGTAGTTTTGGCACTTCACTCGTCAACAATGGCCCTTGTGCATACATGACAAAAGATATAACAGGTACAGCCCAGTGTGGTATCGAACAAGCATGGAGAGCAGGCGTTGTGGATTTTAGAAAACCCATATCTTGCCATTTATATCCCATTAGAGTCATGAAAAACGAAATTCAAGGCTTCGAAGCTTTGAACTACGACCGTTGGGACATTTGTTCAGCAGCATGTTCTTTAGGCGAAGAATACAAAATGCCTGTTTATCAATTTTTAAAAGAGGCAATCATAAGAAAATACGGTGAGGATTTTTACGAAGAACTTGATGCAGCAGCAGCATACATAAAATCAACTCAATAGAAGGAAATATTGACTTTTAATAAAAAAAACGTTCTACTAAAAGTAGTGAAACATGTTTATATAATTGACTTATATTAAAAAATTTATAGGCCAATTTTAACTAAAATCTGTTACACAACTTTTTACTTGATTAAATTCTATTATCTTTGAATAAAAAACTACCCGAATGACGCATCGGATTTATAAATCTCTACTTGAAGCCAAAAAACGTGGCGACAAACGTTTTGCAGTTTTAATTGACCCTGACAAGATGCGTTTGGGAAATATGGAAAAGATAATTGATTTGGCTATTCAAGCTAAAGTTGACTATTTTTTCGTAGGCGGAAGCCTTGTTGTAAACGATATGATGGACTATTGTCTTGATGCCATCAGAGAGGCAAGCTCTATTATTCCAACTGTTCTTTTTCCAGGTAGTCCACAACAGATTAATGATAAAGCCAACGGAATCCTTTTTTTATCATTAATTTCAGGCAGAAACGCGGATTTACTGATAGGGCAACATGTTTTGGCAGCTCCCAACCTCAAAAGAAGTAACCTTGAAGTGATTTCAACGGGTTATATGCTCGTTGATGGTGGTGCTCCTACAACTGCATCATACGTGAGCGGAACGCACCCCATACCGCATAATAAAGATGAAATTGCTTATTGCACAGCCGTTGCAGGTGAGTTATTGGGTTTAAAAACGATATACATGGATGCTGGAAGTGGTGCTAAAACGCCCGTTTCAGAAAATATGATTTCGATGGTAAGCCGCGCTATTGATATTCCTCTGATTGTGGGTGGTGGTATGCGCACACCTCAAAAAGTAGGTGAAAATGCTCAAGCTGGAGCAGATGTCATTGTAGTAGGTAATGCGCTTGAAAAAGACCCTCAGTTAGTTATTGAAATGGCGGCAGCAGTGCACGAATCATCGAGGTCAGTAAAAATTTAAATATAGATTATCTTTTTATAAACTTAAAAAGCAGGTAGATTTCACATCTACCTGCTTTTTGCATTTTATTAAAACGAATATGACTAAAATAAACTCTCGATCACTTTATCTGCGGTGAAACCTTCAGCCTCTGCCTTGTAGTTCGGAACTATGCGGTGACGAAGAACATATTTAGCGATAGCTTGCACATCTTCGATATCAGGAGAATATTTACCTCTAATAGCTGCATGACATTTCGCCCCTAAAACCAAATATTGAGAAGCACGCGGACCCGCACCCCATGAAATATAGCTATTCACAGTAGGCGTTGCTCTTTCAGTACCAGGACGAGTTTTGGTAGCTAAACTTACCGCATATTCCAAAACATTATCAGCAATAGGAATTTTACGTACAAGTTGTTGAAAATCAACAATTTGTGCACCTGTAACGATATGGCGTAATTCAACTTTTTTAGAAGAAGTCGTACCTTTTACTACTTCAATTTCCTCTTTATAACTCGGATAATCCAAAGGAATATTAAACATAAAGCGGTCTAATTGAGCCTCAGGGAGAGGGTATGTACCTTCTTGTTCAATCGGATTTTGAGTCGCAAGAACAAAAAATGGCGATGGTAGGTGATGGCGATGGCCACTTACTGTTACACTGCGCTCTTGCATCGCTTCAAGTAAAGCTGCTTGGGTCTTAGGCGGCGTACGGTTGATTTCATCCGCCAAGACAATATTTGCGAATAAAGGACCTTTATTAAACTTAAAATGACGGTCTTCATCCAATATTTCAGAACCTGTTATATCAGAGGGCATTAAATCAGGAGTAAACTGAATCCGCTTAAACTCTAAATCCAATACTTCTGAAATAGTGCTTACAAGGAGCGTTTTTGCCAATCCGGGCACACCTACTAAAAGGCTATGTCCATTTGAAAATAATGAGATGATAACAGATTTAACGACATCATCTTGCCCCACGATAACTTTACCAATTTCTTTTGATAGGTCTCGATATGATTGAGCCAAGGCATCTACTGCTTCTACGTCAGAACGAAATGTTGCTGTTGTTGACATATATTTTTGAGTTTTAAAATACGGTTTAATGTCCATGTTATTCCGAGCACTCGGAATGGTACAGATTTTTTATATGACAAATGTAGGAATAAAACGTTGCGTCAAAGGACTTTGTTTCACGTATTAACGTATTTCGTATGGGTATTCGTGTATTGTATCCAAAAGTAGTCCGTAAAAATTTATTTGCATTTCCAGACCCACTCCGATAGTTCATATCCTTTAATATTGTATGAAAAATGCCACCATTCTGTTCTGATAGCATTGAAGCCCACACTCTCAAGTACCCCCCTCAGTATTTTACGATTTTCGAGCACTTTTGCGGGCAAATCTTTACAATCTGAATGGGCTTTTTCACTAAAAGTATCAAAAGGTGTTCCCATGTCCAATTCATTGCCTTGCTTATCAATAACAGTCAAATCAGCTGCCAAACCCCTCGTGTGTTGTGAACCTTTCCACGGCGGTGTAACATAATTGCTATTGGGCATTTTATCCCAAAGACGCCGCTGATAGGGTCTGGGGCGATAACAATCAAACATTTTCAAACCGCCATACCCTTTGTCTTTCAATATTTTATGCGCTTTCGCTAAGGCTTTCGCCGCTTCTGGTCGAAAAAAGCAACGTCCACAATCATACATTTTAGCTTTTACAAAATTATCAACCGTAGCGTACCGCATATCAATGACAATACTGTTATCCAGCGAATTGAGCTCCGTCCATTGCTTGGCATCATAATCAGCCGTTTGGGCTTTTAAAGATAAAACCGAAAAGTAAGATATAATAAAAAAACAGGTCGCCCATTTTTTATTAAAATGAATATTCCTCATATAAAAATAGCTTTGATGAATTTCAAAACGTCCAAAACCTAATTTTAGATGTTTTAAAAATTCATCAAAGCTATAAAGAAATGGCATAATTTTACCTTATTCGCCCATCAATTCTCGAAGTTTAGCCTCTAAAGCTTCTCCTCTCAAATTACGCGCTATGATTACTCCTTGTTTATCAATTAAAAGCGTGCTCGGAATACTCTGTACCCCATATGTACGGGCAGCTTCATTTGACCAATACTTTAAATCACTGACGTGGTTGTCCCATACCAAACCATCTTCTGCAATCGCTTTTATCCATCTATCGCGGGCTTGGTCAAGGCTTACACTGAAAACATCAAATCCTTTATCTTTATATTTACCATAAAGGCGAACAACGTTAGGGTTTTCACGGCGACAAGGCCCACACCAACTTGCCCAAAAATCAAGCAATACATATTTGCCTTTCATATCGCTCAACTTACGCATTTTACCCGTAGTGTCCGCTTGAACGATTTCGGGAGCCGGTACATCAATCATTTGGGCTTTCATATTATTTACTGCCATACCCAAACGGCTTCTATATTCCATATCTTCATTAACAAATTCAGTCTGATAGATATTAGCCATATCAATCAAAAGTGAATTTTGAGCCTCCATCAACGCCGTGGTAATGCCACTCAAAGCATATTTATAAGCATTTGTTTTAGCGGGAATATTTTTCAATAAAGCCTCAAAATATGCTTTTTGTTGAGGTTTTGTCAAACCTAATTGTGGTAAAGTTATCACTTGAGT
Source organism: Saprospiraceae bacterium (assembly GCA_031424515.1). GTDB lineage: Bacteria > Bacteroidota > Bacteroidia > Chitinophagales > Saprospiraceae > JAAFJT01. The sequence goes on along the minus strand of JANPHO010000436.1, from coordinate 3,745 downwards.
ATAACTTTTAAAAAGATCGCTTATTTGAGGTATATTATTGTACTCCTCGTCTTTCCAGTTTACATATTGAAAATATTGCGTAGCAAAATACTCAATTTCATCCTTAAATTTATCTTTTTTAGGATTGCTCAAATAGCTTGTGTAAGAATCCAAAGCCACTATTTTAGCAATAAATGGTTGCGTTTTTTTCAACGAATCCAGTAAAGCTATTTTCCTTGCATCTACTTCAGCTACTTTCTTTTCAGCGGAAGCGCGCAATTCTGGATTTTTGTAATTCGTCTGATACTCGCCATTGACTTTATTGGCGTCAATTTTCAGTTGATTAATTTTACTGATAGCATTCGCATACGCCTCATTGATTTTCGAGTTTTGGATAGTTATTGCTACCAAATTATAACAAGGACCTGAAAGATTCATACTCGTTTCAGTGTTACTCACGATAAAAGGTTTGACATTATTCGGATCTGTATTTAATCCTATAACATAAAACTGGGGAGAAGTAGGCTGCATAATTTTGAAAGTAAAACTTCCATCAGCCGCAGCGTGTACAATAGAAATTATTTTCCTTTCAATACCCGCTACCTGATACAATGCCAGAGAATCCGCAGATGAGCAATTTTCAAATGTGCATTTGATAGAAACCTCGGTTTCTTTGGAAGGCATTGCTTTCGCACTGACTTTTTTAGCATTTCCTTGCGACCAGCAAAGAGAGGCCATTAATGTGAATGAGATTAAAATTTGTATTTTTTTCATTTTTTAAAATTTTGATGCAAAATTATACTGTTTTTATGAAAAAAAACACCCTTATACTGAGGGGATATAGTTAAACATCCGTTAACGAATTATAAAATCAAACTGATTGGGCTTAAAATAGCCTTAATTTTTTATTTTTAAACATATACGTGAAATTCAAACCAAAAGATAACTTACTCCATATTTAATATTTACCTTCGCCCCAGATTAAGGTTGTTGCAACCCTTTTGCAACATTAAAAGGGAATTCGGTGAAAAACCGAGACTGTTCCCGCAGCTGTGAGTTGGTTTTTGAAAAATTTAAAAATTTCAATCAAAAACTTTTTATCAATATGTCACTGCTTTTATATCCTCAGAATATGGGGAGTCAAAAGTGGGAAGACGATAAAAAGCCAACAAGTCAGAAGACCTGCCATAATCTTTCGAATTCAACACCTGCGGGAAGACGGGTAAAGAATGGATTAGGTCTTTTAAAGCTCCTCTCTGCAGGTAGCTTACCCTTTCACTCTATTTATCATAGAGATTCATTTCTTTTGCTTCCTTCCAGTTAGGTGAATAAGTTCGGGAAAAACTTATTTTTTCACCATTTTTTAATTTTATTTATGAAAAACATGAAATTCGGAGCTGTTTTAATAGCTCTAACCCTCTTTACTACTTCGTGTATTAAAGACAATGAAACCGTAAGTCAACCTTACGACAGCGGCGTATTTATCACGCATGAAGGCGCTTTTTCAGGCGGTACAGGCACTGTGAGTTTTTACAACCGAACAGTAGGCGGCATCAAAAATGATATCTTCGCTACTGAAAACAATGGAGCAGCCATCGGCAATATTCTCCAATCCATGACTATTGTGGGTGATAAAGCTTATTTGGTAGTTAACAATGCCAATAAAGTGCTCATTGTAGATGCTGGTACTTTCAAATTTCAAGACTCCGTAAAAGGAACGACACTGCCCCGCCATTTACTCAATATCGATGACAAAAAAGCATTTATCAGCGAATGGGGTGCTAATGGCGTTGAAGGAAGCGTTAAAGTACTTGATTTAACGACTAAAAAAATCACCAAAACAGTTGCAACCGGAAAAGGTGCTGGTCGAATGTTGCGCATCGGCAACACCGTGTGGGTGACAAATGGTGGCGGGTTTGATAAAGACTCTACGGTAGCTATCATTGATGCCACTACTGAGGCAGTAACTTCCAAAATCAATGTAGGTGTTTCACCCAATAGCCTCCTTCAAGATGCCAACAGTGACGTTTGGGTACTTGCTGGTGGGCATTGGAGTGATAAAAACGGTAAACTCGTACAAATTAAAAACAATGCAATAGTCGCAAGCTATATTGTACCGCAAGGTGCTTCTTCCCTCATAACAAATAGCACTAAAAACACTCTTTATTTTATTGCTGGAAAAGCAATTTATCAAAAAGATTTGACGGCTGCGGCCCCCTCAGTATTTGTGGATAAACCCACTTCTACTGCGGTATTTGGTGCGCTTTATGGCTTAGATATAGACCCTAAAAGTGGAAATTTATACCTTGCTGATGCTAAAAACTACAGCTCAACGGGTACTGTTTATGTTTTCAATAATTCAAAAGTGCTTCAAGATTCCCTCAAAACGGGAATTATTCCAAGCGGTTTTTGGTTTAAATAAGCAGGCGTTTAAAAATCAATACATAAAATGGAAGTAAAAAAATGCGAGCGATGTGGGTCAGTATTTGAGTGCAAAGTGGATGACATTCCAAATTGCCAATGCTCCTCTGTTCGCATTTCAGAAGCGACTTCCCAATTTTTAACGAAGACTGAATTTGATTGTCTTTGTAAAAATTGCCTTCAAAACATTAATCTTAAAATTGAAGACTTAAAAGATGAAATACTGCCTCCCTTGGATCAGTTGAAGGAAGGATTTCACTTTTACAAAGAAGGAAATTACGTCGTTTTTACGGATAACTTCTTGATACTGAGGGGGTATTGCTGTAAAAATGCTTGCCGTAGCTGTCCTTATGGTTTTAAAAAAGTAGAATACCAATAGGGGCTAAAAATACCAGCCTTCAAAACACTTTATTAATTTTATTTTTACACCCCCCGAGCGCATTAAGCCACATACCCCGTTTAGTGTATCTTTCAATCAAACCTTTCTTTTGTGGCTTTTAGGCAGTAAATTTGTAACAGAATTTAAAACAAACGATTTTTTTTCATCCCATAACCTAAAAGCAAACCATGAACAGAATATTCGCCACAGTCTTTTGCCTGTGTGTCACTTTATCTGTCAACGCGCAACAAATTCCCCTTTTTACCCAATATCGAGAAACTCAAGGCGTATTGAACCCTGCGGCTATCAATTACGACTATTTCACCAATCGGCACACCACGTCCTTTGGGACTTCAATTCGTCGGCAATGGGGGGATATAAATAATGCCCCAACCACTCAAATACTGAGGGGGGAACATTTCATGACCAATTTATCTAATGTAGGTCTTTTAGTGGGTGGTCATATTATGAATGACCAAACGGGTCCAACTGGTTTCACTGGCTTATATGGTCGTTTTTCCGCTGTTTTTTCAAGTGATTTGGAATACAGTGGTTTGAGTATCGGGCTTTCAGCAGGGGCGGTACAATATCGAGTGAAAACATCGGAATTAAAGTTACGCGACCCTAATGATTTTCGAGCTATGACCGATAGAATGCAGGTTTATCCCGATTTGAGCATGGGTGTTTTCTACTATCAACGCATGGATGGACTTTTCGATGATGATTATTTCTATGCGGGTGTCTCAGTTCCACAAGTAATGGGTCTTGATTTACAATTTCCAACAGATGGAGGAACAATTACGACAAAAAGAATACAACACTATTTTGCGAATGTGGGTTGGTACCACTTTACAGGTGAATCTTCTTTTATAGAGCCGTCTGCTTCTATAAAATATACGCCTAATGCGCCACTTAATATTGACCTCAATGCGCGCTACCAAATGGGTTCAAATTTTTGGATTGGCG
>JANPHO010000435.1:0-6160 GCA_031424515.1 Saprospiraceae bacterium | reverse complement strand
CGTTGGTCAACCTTTGTTGAGCCCCGTGTGAAAGAGTCCAATGGCGATATGTCTGCTATGAATGAAGGCATGTACCGAGCTTTTCAAAAAAAGCAAGCGGAATTGCAAACCCGCGCGGCCAGTTGGACTTTAATTGGCCCTAAAAGTACACCAACTGGTGGTGGAAATGGCCGTGTCAATGCAGTGAGAGTTCACCCAACTGACCCCAATACGCTTTTTGCTTGTACGCCAGCAAGTGGTTTATGGAAATCAACCAATGGTGGTGCAAGTTGGACAGCAATATCGGATGCTATTTCAGTTTTGGGTTGTACGGATGTGGCTTTTGATCCAACTAATCCGAATACTATGTATCTCCTCACGGGTGATGGTGAAGCTGCGGATGTTTTGACTTTAGGTGTTTATAAATCCATTGATGGTGGTGCTTCGTGGAGCCCAACTTCTCTCGTTTTTAACTTGAGCAATGGTCAAACGCTTTCTAAAATTTTAATAAGCCCTACGAATGCCAATACCATTATTGTTGGCGGTAGAGCGGGTATTTATCGCTCGTTAGACGCAGGTGTGACTTGGGCACAAACGATGGCGGCGGGTGTTCGCGATTTGGAATTCAAATCAGGTGACCCCTCAGTAGTTTTCGCTGGTGGATACGGTGCTAACGTCGGTTTTTGGCGTTCAGCTGATGGCGGAGCTACATGGACTAAAATCACTTCAGTCCCTTCCACTGCTGCTCAGCGTGTTGCTGTAGGTGTAACACCTGCTGACCCTCTCTATGTATATGCACTTGTTGCTAATGATGGAGCATCTGCTACGACAGCCTATGGCTTAAAAGGTGTTTATTTATCAGTTGACGGAGGTTTAACATTTACTTTAAAATCTGGAACGACCAATACATTAGGTTGGTACACAGGTGCAACAGGTGATAAGGACGGACAAGGTTGGTACGACCTTTCAATTGCCGTATCACCTACCAATAAAAGCATCGTTACAACGGGAGGTGTCAATATTTGGCAATCAACCAATGAGGGTGTGACTTGGACTAAAAAGACAGCTTGGGATGCAGCTAATTCTGCGACGAATTATTCTCATGCTGATCATCACGATTTGATGTATTCAGGTTCTACAATTTACAATGGGAATGATGGTGGTGTTTTTAAATCAACGGATGGTGGTACAGTTTGGAGCGATATCTCAGGTAATATCAGCAATGCTCAAATGTATGGTTTAGGCCTTTCTGCAACGAGTGCCAACACCATAATAAGTGGGCATCAAGATAATGGTACTAATTTAACCACAAATGGTACATCTTGGAGTGAAGTAAATGGCGGTGATGGTATGCTTTGTTTTATTGATAGAACAAATAATGCCAATATGTTTTCATCCATTTATAATGGTAATTTATACCGTTCTACGAATAGTGGCGCTTCATTTTCAGCTATTCGCACAGTCACTGGTGGCGGTTGGGTAACGCCTTGGTTACAAGATCCAAATACTGCAGCAACAATTTATGCGGGTGGTACAAATGTTGAAAAAAGTATCAATAGTGGTACAAATTGGACAACTATCAGTAGTTTTACGGGCGTTGGTACGCTTGTCGCTCTGGATGTTGCCAAAACCAATAGCTTAATAATCGTTGCTGCGAGTGGAACAAAATTGATGAAAACCAGCAATGGAGGAACAGCTTGGACGGATATTACAGCGGGATTACCAGCGTCAGTAACCATTCAAAATGTAACAATTGACGTGAATGATGCCAATATTATATATGTGGCTTTAGCAAGTTACTCAGGAAGTTCTGTTTACCGTTCAACAAATGGTGGAACAGCATGGACAAATATTTCAGCTGGCTTGCCTTCTATACCTGCTAACTGTTTCGTCACGCAAGTGGGTGCAGCGGGTGTTGTGTATTGCGGGACGGATTTAGGGGTTTATTTTTCAAGTAACTCAGGCACTACTTGGGAATCTTTCACTAATGGTATGCCGGGTATAATTGTAAAAGACCTTGAAATTTTTTATCCAACTGGTAAATTAAGAGCTGCTACTTACGGTAGAGGTATTTGGGAATCCAATTTAAATGGGTTTAATAGCTCACCAACTGTTGCCATTACTTCTCCGACGAGCGGAGCTGTTTTTTCTACCCCAGCAACTATCACTATCAATGCAACAGCTACTGATGCTGATGGAACAATTGCAAGTGTGAGTTTTTACAACGGAACAACTTTATTGGGAACTTCCACAGTGGCACCTTACTCATTCACTTGGTCAGGAGTTACGGTTGGTTCATATTCCATAACAGCCAGAGCGACAGATAATGCGGGTGCAATCACTACTTCAGCGGCAGTAACAGTTACAGTTTCTGTAGCTAATGATGCGGGCATTTCAGCAATTACTGCTCCCAATGGCTCGGTAGGTGCTGCAAGCGTGACCCCCTCAGTAACTTTAAGAAATTACGGCACAGCTGCTCTTACTTCCGTGAGCATCATCCATAGATTAGATGCAGGAACTGAAAATACTTTGAATTGGACAGGTTCATTGGCTTCGGGTGCAACTATTACTGTAACATTGCCTTTATTAGGCGGTTACACTGCGGGTAGCCATACTTTTACTGCTCGTACCTCATTGCCTAATGGTGTAGCTGATGGAAATACTGCAAATGATGCTATAACATCTAATTTCACTTATTCATCTTGTTCAAATTTAAATGAAACGGCAGATAATAGCTCAACTACGGCTACTGTTATGGCGGTGAATACTTCTACAAGTTCTCAAATAGCGACTGCTTCTGATGTGGATTATTACAAATTCACTACAACTACCGCAGCACCAAAAATAAGACTGACTTTGACCAATTTGCCAGCAGACTACGATATTTATTTGCACAGGTCTAGAACAAATGGTACAATCAATAATACAGAAGTGGCATCAGGTCTTTTATCAGGTTCGGCTTCAGAAACAGTTATTTATAATACGCCTACTGCGGGTGCGACTTACTATATAAGAATTGTAGCGGGTACTACAAGCTCATTTTCTACAACTCAATGTTATAATTTAACTATAAACACAAGTAGCACGAATTTTATTCGTCCATTTGAGGCTAAAGTTGAAAACAGTAAATTGGCAGTAACTGGCTTAATTTTATATCCAAACCCAACTCGAGATAATGTTAATTTACTTTTCAATGCAGAGGAAGAAGATACTTATAAAATCAGCATCGTAGATATCATGGGTAAAGAAGTTTTAACTCAAACCGCCAGTTTTACAACGGGTGAGAATGTATTCGAGTTAAAAACGAATAATGTTGCAAAAGGCATTTATTTCGTAAAAGTGTACAATCGAAATCAATCTGAAATCAGTAAATTGATTATTGAAAAATAGGTTGTATTGTTTCAAATTTTAGATAAAAAAACGACCCCCTCAGTATTTGTACTGAGGGGGCGTTTTTTGTGCGATAGTATAAAATTGTAAGTAAAATAGTAAAGAATTGTATATGCGGTTTTCAAGATGCCTTTTAATGTTGCTATTATACCATTTGCAAGTTTTAAACCAAAGAGAAGGTTTTTTATGCGGTTTTTAGTAGAAACTGTGACATGGGTTTTTAAATAAAAATTTACATATCAATACAGCTAAAAAAAGAAGTGCCGTATGTAGAACACACGGCACTTGGCTGTAATCGGTTTCGGATATATTGAAATAATGTTGATTCTATTTTTTAACAATCGAAACGGGCAAATTAGGGTCGTAGTTTCCTTTTAACATCGGCGTCTGTACTTTGCCTAATTTTGCAGCGTAATCCGTAACGTTTAAATAGACATAATCAAAAAGCTCTTTTATGGTTACAACGTTATCGTTGTTGACGTTGGCTTCGCCTTTCATACCCCTCAGTACAAAGTAGGTAAAAACGCTATTGTGTAAGGTTGAAACCTCCAAAGACTCCTCTTCCGCTTGCGATGAAAGAAAATAAGCGATTCCAGGATGCGTTTTATTCAACTCTTTGTATATATCAATGGAATTTACTTTCGCGGGCGTTGTACCCTTTGAAGCGATATAACTACCTGAATGACAAGCATCTGCGATAACCAGCTTCGTTTTAGCGGGGCATTCTGAAAGTATTTTATTGATTTCGCTGTGATACAATTTGATGCCATCACCATCATAATCAGTTGTTAAAAAAGACCCTTTTAAGCCATGTCCCGAAAAGAAAAAGATTGCCAAATCATTCTCTTTCGCTTTAGAAAAAGTATTGCGAAGGGTAGTGGTTACCATCCCTTTTGTTGCAGCATCATCCACCAATATTTCAGAATGTTCATCATCTAAAGCTCCGCCCTGTGGGCTTTTCCAGAATGAGTAGATGCTGTACGCATCGTTATCGGGATATTTTAAAGTAGGAATTGTTTGATTCTCGTATTGAGCTACACCCACCGCAACTGCCCAAATTTCAGGTATTAATCCTGTAGGAGCTACAGTTGATTCATCGGTCTTGATTGGGGCTGGGTTAACAATTATTCTTTGATTTGGATTGGGTTTTGAGTTATCGGATTCAATATTCGGAAATTCTCGGCTGCTTTTATCTGAATTGTTTGAAGCGAAAGCGGGTTGAGCATTGGCCACAATACCCTTAAATTTACTGAATTCCCAATCTCCAGAAAGGGAAGAGCCGTCCGTTAAAGTCAAAACGCCTTGCCCGTGCCACATACCGTTGTTCCAATCACCCGAGTAAACTCTTCCGTTGGGGTATTCGGCGGTGCCTTTTCCTTGGGGGCGTTTACTTTTAAAATAGCCCGTGTATTTTACGCCACCTTTCTTTTTAAAAATAGCTGTACCATAACCATTATTACAATTTCCATCAATACATTGTGCTGATAGAATAATAATATTCGAAAAAAATAGTGTGAACAATATAGCTTTTCTCATCTCTAACATTTTAGCTTTTTTAATTATAATTATTTATTTAAAATTGTAAAGCCCTATGAAACAGCTTTTTACAAATTCAAATCAATTATAAATTCTATAAAACCTACATATCAAAAAATGAACCATTTTAATTAAAAACTAATATGTAAAGTGTTAAAGTTTTAGACAAGTTATTTAGGAAAATAAATTGGTACTTGAACTTGGATAGTTTTAATAGAATATCATAAAAAACACCTATAATTGTTACAGTTTTTAAAATTTAAACAACAAGAATGTTATGAAAAAATTGTTTTTAACCTTTTTTATCCTTCAAACCTTCGTTATATTGAGGGGTCAGAATGATGAATGGCACATCGAAGCCAAAAACATCGATCCAGCCAAATATTATGGCGTCACTGTTGCCAATGGCATGATTGGCATCATTTCATCATCCAATCCGATGCAAGTAAAAGATGTCGTTTTGAATGGCGCATTTGATACCTACGGGCGGGGTCGTGTGAGCAATATCATGAAGGTTTTCAGCTTCGCCAACATGAATTTGGACGTGGATGTGAATGGTCAAAGCCGCCGATTGGGTCGTGGCGATATAGCCAATTACGCCCAAACGTTGGACATGAAAAACGCCGCTTTACAAACTACATTTGATTATCAAGATGTTTTATCCGTGAAACATGAAGTCATGGCTTTGCGTCATTTGCCCCACACAGCTATGATTAATGTTGAAATTACGGCTAAAAAGGCGTGTGAAATCAGCCCCGCCAGTGTCATAGAATCGCCCGACAACTTGAAAGACGTTAAGAATTTTTATGCTGAAATTGACCGCCCGCACATCGTCATTCCTTTGATGACATCGGTTGCCAAATCACCCACGGGTCGTTTGACTTTAGCTGTTTCCAACTCGTTTTTATTTGATGAACCGCACGGCAGCGAGCCCCGCGTGATTCATGAGGAATGGGATAATAATATGCACCTTTTAAAATTCAAGAAAAAACTCAAAGCGGGTGAGACGTATCGTTTCAGTGTCATCGGCTCTGTTATTTCAACGGCACAATCCGCTGATCCACAAAATGAAGCTGAGCGCATGACCATTTTTGCTGCCCTTGAAAAGAAAGAGCGCATTTTACAACGCCACAAAGACGCTTGGGCTAAAATTTGGGAATCGGATATAATTGTGGAAGGAGATATTGAGGCTCAAAGAGATATACATTCAGCTTTGTATCATTTGTATTCATTTGTGCGTGAAGGCACGTCTTAT
>JANPHO010000434.1:0-1583 GCA_031424515.1 Saprospiraceae bacterium | reverse complement strand
TAATAAAATTAATATTATAATAATAATATAATTATTTAAAAAATTGATTTTAAATTAATTAAACATTATAATTTAAATTAATTTAATTGCAATATGCTGATAGTCAATGTTTTATAAAATTGATTTTAACGTGCTTTTAATAAAACCTGATTTCCTCCTGTTCCTTGCAAATAGGATACCAATACCAAATTTTTAATAGTGAATAGCTAATATCGAAATTAATTATTTGGTGACATTACCAACGTAAAACAGCCTTCATCTATTTTAGATGATGGCAGTTTTAAGACTATGCAAGTTTATAAGGTTTTAAAGACCTTCTTGCAACTCAGAAAATCCAGAAATGTTTATTTTTTTAAAACGCGGAACTCGACTCTTCTATTCAATTGTCGCGTTTCTTCTATGTCATTTGATGCAAGAGGTTGAGTAGAGCCAAATCCGTTGGCTTGCAAACGTTTGGATTCGATACCGTTTCTAATAAGGTACTCCATCACTTGAGTAGCACGCCTGCGACTCAAGGTCATATTATAATTGAAATCCCCAGAATTATCAGTGTGACCAATAATTTCTACTTCCATTTTAGGATTTTCACGTAAAATTTGAACCAATTTATCCAATTCCACATTCGAACGAGGCAGTAACTCAGAGCGGTCGCTATCAAAAAAGATATTTTTTAATTGAACTATTTTACCTTCTGTAAATGACATTCGAGTCAAGTCATCCTCCTTCACAGGAATCGGTAAGAGTGGTTCTGATTTTTTAACGGAAACATCATCAATATAATAATAGGCAAATGTCAAACTATTGGATACTGAGGGGTTGATTGCAGTTGTCTGTTTATCATCATTAAAATTGCCAATAATCATCCACTCAGCTTCGGTTTGGGCTACGAACTTTGCGGAAAATTTTGTCCACGTGCCACCGTCAGCAGTCAAAACAGCTTCTGACTTTACTTGCGGGGTTTCATTTAAATAATTATCGGTCTTTACTTTTAGCTGCTTTTCAGAAAAATAAGCGCCTATATTATTCACCTTTAATGAACCTGCCAAATGAGTCACCCAAAATTCAACTATGTAAGATTGACCAATTACCAAAGGTTCTTTCATTTGGATTTGGATGTATTCTCTACAATGCGGTTTGCCAGAGCCGCAGCCATAAACCGTAATGCCTGCCATTGCTTGTCCGTTATGAGCACTTTGCTTACCAAACCCTTTTTCAGCCCAAGTTGCAGGCACCCGCACACGTGCACCATATGCATCAGGTGAAGCAATCGTTGGCGAAGACCAATATTTGACTACATCATCAAAATCAGTACCTTTATAATACCAGCCAATGGGGAAACCATCGAACTCCTCGAAACCTGGGTTCGGGACAATATTCTCTTGCCCCCCCTCAGTATATTGAGCGAGTAAGCCATTATTGCAAGCTATGAATAGAAAAATATAGAAGAAAAGTCTGATGGACTGCTTTGGGCTTTTGTTCATTGGTGATTGTTTTTTTCGTTAAAATCTATAAAACAATATTTGAACCACTTATTATACCCATAATGAGCTATTTTTTGTAAAAAACCGAATTCTATGTTTAAA
>JANPHO010000433.1:0-2573 GCA_031424515.1 Saprospiraceae bacterium | reverse complement strand
TAGGATTTGAAGAGTTTTCAGTTATCAAAATACTGCTGCTATTGGGTAGCTTAGTTATCAATGTACTACTATAAAAAGTATAATTTTCAATAACATTGGATCTAACACTAATGATTTTATGGTCAGATAAACGGACTAATTGAAATTGCTTGTTGTATTCATCTGTTAATACACAAACATAACCATCATTTGAACCTGTCACGTTGTAAATGTAGTATGAAAAATCTAATGTTGCCTTTAAATCCAAAGTTTTGGCATCGAGAAAATAAAGCTTTCTATTATTAGGATTGACCTGAACAATTTCAGAATTAGCACCTTTATCGCTGGCAATCAGCGAACGGGTTACGCCAGACCTGGGTGAACTTTTTGCTACAATAGAATCTTTGTTTAAGTCATATAGCACTAATTGACTTGTATTTAAAGAGTTTAAATATACAAAATTAGGATTATAATCATCCTGTACTATCTCATTAGGAGCGGGGAAATCAATCAAAGTCAGGTCGCTGTTAAGCGTGTAGTTTGCGCTACTAAGAGTCCTGTTTTTTAAACGGACGAATACGCGATAATATGTTCTGCTGGTCAAGGTAACAGAATTGAAATCAACGAATTCAGTCTGTTTGACATTTGAAGTTCTGCTCAAAATAAACGCACCTCCATTCGTGTTTAGATTACTAAAATCGGTAATAGTGTCCTTGCTGGATTTGACTAAAACATATTCGATAAAATCAGAGCTTTCGAATTTCGTCCAGCTGATTTTTGTCCCTCCTAAAGAATCTACTGATTTAATAGAAATGGGAAAAGCGTCGTATATATCATTTTCTTTTTTACAAGAAGTTTGTGATACTAAAATACATATGGCTATGAATGCCAAGATTGTGATGTTGAGAAGTTTCATGATTTTGAATCTTTTAATTTGCAATGTTTTAGATTCTAACGTGAACGTTCTCAACTTGTTGAGTTGTAAATGTTAAAGTTTAAAAAATATTAAACCGCTCATTAAAATTCTTCTTATAGTACTAAACTCAAGAAACAATACTCGTCAAAGCCTTCACAAAAGTATCCAATTCGTCAGTTGTGGTATAGACATGAGGTGTCACGCGCACACCTTGAACATTGGCATAATCAATCGCTACAGTCCATATTTTGTATTTTTCCAAGAGGATTTTAGCCAATTCAGCGGGTTTTAAGTTGGAGACTCCGACATTAGCAATTCCACAGGCGCGTTGCGAATCGGCGGATGTATTGACGTTGATGCCTTTTATGTTGCGCACTTTTTTAGTCCAATATTCCTGTAAAAAACGCATGCGGGCTTCCTTGCGTTGAATGCCAATTTTTTCATGAAAAGCAATCGCATCGGCAATTGTCAAATCAGTATGGACAGGATGTGTACCTGTGTGATTTAGTTTCCGAATATCATCATCAGCATAACCCGTATCAACAAATAAGCCCCAGATATTCTTGATTTTCTCTTTTTTAACGTATAAAATGCCTACTCCAAGCGGGCAACCGAGCCATTTGTGCATGCTCGAAGCGTAATAATCGCAACCTAAATCAGTGATTTTAAAATCAATATGAGCGAATGCATGAGCCCCATCCACGATGACTTCCACGCCGTGCCGATGCGCCATATCACATATTTTTTTAATCGGTAAAATATGCCCTGTGATGTTTATCATGTGGCAGCACATCAATAAACGGGTTTTGGGTGTAATCGCTTTTTCATATAAATTCACGATTTCTTCATCCGATTGTGGGTGATTGGGTATCGAAATGACTTTGTTTACAATGCCATATCTGCGCGCCTGTTGTTTAAACATATCGAGCATGGCGCCATAATCCTGCAACGCCATCACAGCTTCATCGCCCGCTTTCCAATCCATGCCTGCCACGATAGTATCAATGGATTCAGTGGTGTTTCGGGTTATTGCCAACTCTTCGGTGGCACAACCAAGGATATTCGCCAATTTTTTGCGCATGGCTAATTTATCATCAAATTGACGGGTTCGCATATAATACGAAGCTTGATAATTTACCTCTTTCACATGCTCCATATATGCTTTCAAAACTTCCTCGGATTGCATGGAATAATAGCCATTTTCGAGGTTAATATAGTCGGGTTTTAAGCGATAGGCTTGACGAATCGTTTTCCAAAAATCCTCCTTTTCAGCCACCTCTTGTGCCGATAAATGTTCGATTGTTGAAAATGATTTTTCAATGTTTTCAAAAGGCAGGAGGGAAAAAGCTGCACCAGCACCCGCTATATTTTTTAAAAATGACCGTTTCGATGTTTGCATAACTACTAATTCTATTGTTATTTGGTAAATGTCTTTTAAAATGAAATCAACTCCATTTGGCTTACCCCCTCAGTATTTCCGAGAATCAGAATCATCAAATCAAATCCCAACCTTTGCGATATTCCCGCCAAAGCAAGGCATTGGCTTCTGAATCATGTTTGAATTTCTCTTTTTTGGGATTCCATTCCAATTCCCGCTTTAATCGGTAGGAAATAAGTCCCAAGTGCATGGGCATCGTCATTTGGCGCACATATTCAAGGTTGGATTCGGGCTGCGTCC
>JANPHO010000432.1:0-14034 GCA_031424515.1 Saprospiraceae bacterium | reverse complement strand
ATTCTGGTTTTATTACAGCAACTGTTTGTCCTGCATCTGTTATAACAGCTTTATGGTTAATCGCATGGATATTTTCAGCCGCCGATACAGCATTGTACAATAAAGCAATATTATGATAGCCATCTTTTTCTGCTCTTTTTGAAAAAGCAGCATATTTAGCGGTGGCTGTCACTTCGCCTTTATAAGCAGTCTGCATATTTTCAATTGTTTTTACTTTTGCTGCTGCGCTATCCGCCATAGAGATTGTTGGAATCACGGTTTTATTCTCGTTTTCACCTGCTTCCTTGTTCTCTTTTTGATCAGGCTTTTTAGCAGAATTTTCTACATTTCCACATGAACTAAAAAGGATGCAGGTAAATAATAGTGACACAACAGGGATAGATAATAATTTTGTAATTTTCATTTTAAATGATTTATAAAGTAAAATTGATACTTTTTACAGTGGTATTATGCTGATTTGAGTCATATGGCAAGTTGATTTCTATCCGATGACTAAATTTTTAAACAGTTTCAAGAATTGATTCTCTGAAAATTTTAGTGATATGAAAGTGTCAGAGTGACTTCAAGTCACTCCGACACTATTAAAACGCTCTATTTATACTAAAAGAATATCGAAATGAGGGCTTTATCAATCCGTCCACTAAAATTTTCAGAGAACCAAAATTATTAACCCATTATTCACAATTCACATCGCTTCTTATTTTGTTTTATAATGCACTTTTGGTAAGTTTCTCAACACGTCAGCAGCTTTTTCTGGCGTAATATCCCTTTGCGCATTGGCGAGCATTTCATAACCCACCATGAATTTTTTAACAGTCGCTGACCGTAATAATGGCGGATAAAATACCATGTGAAAATGCCATTCTTCATGAGGCTTATTGTCCGTCGGTGCTTGATGAATACCCGCTGAATAAGGGAAAGACGTTTCAAATAGATTGTCATACATCACCGTAAGTTGCTTGTAAGCGTTGGCTAAGGCATCTTTTTCCCTATCTGTCATATCCGAAATGCGCCCCATATGTCTTTTAGGGATTATCATGGCTTCAAAAGGCCACGTTGCCCAAAATGGTACAATCCCCACGAAATACTCATTTTCAAATAAAATACGATCTTTTTTATCCAATTCTTTAGTTATATAATCGGATAAAAGGGATTTTTGATGCTTTTTCCAATATTTTAATTGCGCTTTTTGCTTTTTTAAAGGCTCATCGGGGATGGACTTTTGCGCCCAAATCTGGCCATGTGGGTGGGGATTGGAGCAGCCCATAATAGCCCCTTTATTTTCAAAAATTTGGATATAATTGATAAAAGTCTTTTTTCCTAAATCCACATATTCATTTATCCACGCATCCACAACTTTTCTTATGGCGGATTCTTCCATTTCAGGCACCGTCAAATTGTGTTGCGGGGAAAAGCAAATGACTTTCCCGATGCCCCGTTCCATTTGAGCTTTGAACAAATCGCCATCTTTAAATACCCCCTCAGTAATTTCCTCTAAAAGTGAGGCAAAATCGTTATTAAAAACATAAACATCCTTATAATCGGGATTGATTTCGCCGTTTGCCCGCGTATTTCCTGGGCAGAGGTAGCAAGTAGGGTCGAAAGCTGGGCGTTCATCGCTCGGTAATTTTTCAACCTGCCCCTGCCACGGGCGTTTGGCGCGGTGTGGCGATACAAGCACCCAAGATTCGGTCAATGGATTGAAACGTCTATGGGGTAAGTCGTTAAATTCTGATTTCATGAAGGGTTTTGTATTTTTAAAAAATTGCAATTTCTTCCGTGCCATTAGTCAAAACGACTTTATAACAAGGCATATCTATATTAAAACGCTCTTGATAGGCTTCTTTTATACGCTCAATAAAACCATCCGCTTCATCGCCTTTTACCAAATTGATGGTGCATCCCCCAAAGCCACCACCCATCATACGCGAGCCCAGAACGCCCGATTCTGTGTAGGTTTGGTCAACTAAAAAATCCAATTCGGCACAACTGACCTCATATTCATGTTGCAAGCCTTCGTGCGTGCGGTACATGAGCCTACCAAATTCTTTTAAATCATTGTCTTTCAATGCTTTGCAGGCTTTTTCGACGCGATCAATTTCTTCTACCACATATTTACAGCGTTTAAAAACGACACTGCGCATTTCATTTTTATGCTCATTTAAAAGAGAAATAGGCACGTCACGAAGCAGTTTTACTGAGGGGTCGTACTTTTGTAAAATGGAAACGCCCTCTTCGCATTCAGCTCTTCGGGTATTGTATTCAGAATCCACGAGCGAATGTTTTACCATAGTATTGCATAAAACGAGGTAATAATCGGGTGTTTTATCGCTATTGGAGTCCGTTGAAAATGGAAAATATTCGTATTCAAGGCTTCTACAATCTATTCGAATAACTTGATTGGCTTTGCCCATCATAGAAGCGAACATATCCATGACGCCACATTTCATGCCCACAAAATTATTCTCCGCTTTTTGAGAAATCTTGACTAAATCCATTCTGGATAAACCCAAATTAAAAAGCTGATTGAGCGCAAAACCAATCCCATTTTCGATGGCAGCTGAAGAAGAAACGCCTCCACCGTTGGGTAGATTTCCGCCAAATACAAGATTGATCCCCCTCAGTATAGAAGCATCAGGAATGGCTTTTTTAACTTCATCAATTACGCCCATGATGTAATTTGCCCAACTATATTTGTCGTTTTTTTTAAGTTTAGAAAGAGACGTTTGGAAACTTTCATTCAAATCAGATGAAATAAAATGTAACTCATTGTCCTCTCTAACACTGATAGCAAAGTAGATAGCTTTATCAATAGCAGCAGGTAATACAAATCCGCCATTATAGTCAGTGTGTTCACCTATTAGGTTTATTCTTCCGGGTGATCGTAGAATAAGTGTAGGGGATGTTTCAAAGTGAGAATTGAAGGTCTCAATAATACTATCAGGATACATAAATAAAGATTAATAGACAATTAGACTTGGTGTAATTAACAGAATTCAATATATAATACTGTTTTTTTAAAACTAAAATATATATTCGTCGAAAGTTAATAGCTTTTTTTAGATTAGAAAATCAATACTGCAATTAATTTCAACACCACCAAATAATAGTAAAAAAGCGTCTATTTATGCGTAAAATAAGTACCTGTGCTAAAATAAACCAGCCTGTCGGCAGACAGGTTTATTTTAGCACAAGTTATAGGTAATAGTAGATGAAATCGCTCAGTGAAGATAAATAAGATTTGATGATTAATTGTCGGTTTTTTAAAAATAAAGGGTCAAACTACCTTTTACAAAAAATGGACTGCCCGCTGTAAAATGAATCTCTTCTACAGGTTGCGCTTCATTTTTCAAACGACTTTCCGTTGCGAACTGCGTTTCTTTCCATTTTTGATTAAACAAATTATAAAATGATAGACCGAGATTATAGCGTTTTTGAGCATAATTGAGCTGCAAATCCGTTACAAAATAACCTTTAGCAGTGATGCTGTAATCTTCATTAGCTGGGCGATTGGCCATATAACGGTAGCGCAATGAGCCATTAAATCCCGTTTTATTGTACAATGAAAAGCCTCCAATGGATGTAAAAATGGGTGCAAGTGGTAAATAATCATCTCCTTTTGCGGCATTAATTGCTCGAGGATGCGTCAAATTGGCATCAAAGTCAGCGAATAATTGGTTTGTTAATTGATAACGAGCTGAAACATCAATACCCATTCGGCGCGTTTTGCCGCTGGGCTCTACCACGCCTGCATCGCCTACATACACAAATTCCTGCGCCATCCACAAATACCACAAAGCGGAATTAATCAACAATCGTGGAGCAGGTTTCCAAATAAAGCCCAAATCTGAACCATAAGCAGGGGGTAAAATGTCCTTACCGCCTTGAGGTACTACTACGCGGGTATCGTTGGAGTGAAAACCACGACCTGTGTTTAAATAAAATTGGAAACTGGAATTAGGAGTGTAATACACGTTGAATTTCGGAAAAAATGCCCCTGTAGTAGCGGTTCCTTTGACATTATTGTCCAATTTGTCGAGATATTGATTTTTAAAATAATCGTAACGAATACCTATATTTACATTCCACTCATTCGATAATGGAATATTTTCATCAAAATAAACGCCTAAGTTTGCCTCTGAAATATCGCCTAATTTTATAGGATTTATGACCTTTGAACGGTTCAAAGTATGCGACAATTCAGTATTTTTAGTAAAATCTTGACGATATTGTACACCAATTGTAGTTTCAGCCTTTTTTCCAAAAATAGAAATGGGCAACGAATAGGATCCATTATAACCTACAATATTGCGGTTTTCTTTTTGTTTTATTTGGTCACCGTTGATGCTATCATTTAAGAAGAAAGTGAAATTTGAATAAAGTTCAAAATTATAGTTTGAATAAAAAAATTGGTTTTTAATCAATCCTCCGTTGCGGGTAGACGTCAAAATTTCAGCATTCAGATTTGAGCGAGAAGTTTCTCCCCCCTCAGTATCGTCAATTGCACCGTAGAAAGAAATCGAGCCATCATTAATCGCACGGTCAGGAATTTGTCCTGAATGGTTCCATTTTGAGGTAAAATGAGAAGCGGTCAATTTCAAGTAGGTTTTATCTGATATTTTACCGTTATACTTACTAAAAATATTCAAACGATTGAACTTTTGAGGAGAATCGAAATAACTATCCGAGTAATTGTATTCCGTTGCGATATAGGCTGATTGCTCTTTTTGACGGGCTTTTTCACCCAATAAATTGACCATTGCTAAGCCTCTAAATGTGTTAAATTGCCCTGCTTCCACCTTCGCAATACTGTTTTCAAGGACATCTTTTGTATGAAAATTGACCCAGCCTGCCGTTGAAAAATTACCTTTATCGGCGTGATACGTGCCTTTTTTGAAATCCACATTTTCAACCAATTCGGGAATTACGAAATGCAAATCGGCATAACCTTGCCCGTGTGAATGAGAGACCATATTGACGGGCATGCCGTCCACTGTCAAGCGAATATCCGTGCCGTGGTCAATATCAAACCCTCTTAAAAATATCTGTTCCGCCTTGCCGCCGCCAGCGTGTTGTCCGATAAAAAGACCCGGCACCATGCGGAGAATCTCTTGGGAATTACTGAGGGGTCTCAAGTTTATATCTAACTTACTGATTATCTGTTGTTTATGAGCATTGGGCGAAGTCACAGAGACTTCTTCCAAAAGCATAGTCCCCGCTTCAAGCCCGATATTTAAAGTCGTTTTTACTTCTTTTGAAACAGTAATTTCTTCCGAATAGGTATTATAGCCTATAAAACTGACAACGATTTTATAGGCTCCTGCTTCCACATTTTTAAAATAAAAAGCACCCGCTTCATTCGTGGCAGCGCTCAATTGGGTATTTTCTAAAGAAACTGTTGTAAAAGGTAAGGCTTTTTTTGTTGTTTTGTCTATTACGGTGCCTTGTAAAACCCCTTGTTGGGCGGACAAAAAAGTAGTTAAAAAAGCCAATAGAATAAATATGTTAAATTTTTTCATCAGATTTCAAAAATTATAAGTGAACGATAAGTTTGGATAATTGTATTCTAAGGAGATTATCATAACTTACGTAACATAAGTCCATTTTAGATTTTGTAGATTTGTTAATTTTACTCTATTACATTATGAGTCAATCACTTAGCATTCCCAATTTGTCAATTCAAGTTCAGGGAAAAGATATTCAAGCAATCTCCCCCATAATGGATGGCTTGAAAAAGCACCCCCTCAGTCATACGCCGTGGATAGCTTTTCCCTACAAACCGAAGGTTGATTTTTCAATCGCCCACTCTGATGATTATGTGTATCTGAAATATTTTGTCACTGAAAAGCACATGCGAGCGGTCAATACCAAAAGCAATGAGCCTGTGTATGAGGATTCGTGCGTGGAGTTTTTTATCAGTTTTGACGATACAGGCTACTACAATTTTGAATGCAATAGCCTCGGGACGTTTTTGGTTTATTTCGGAAAAGACCTCGCCACACGCAAGCCTTTATCCACCGAAACTATTGAAAAAATACAGACTTTTAGCACTTTACAGAAGAACCTCAAGGATAAAACCTACTCTTGGACTATCACTTGGGCGATTCCAGTTAGTACTTTTACTCACCACCCATCACTGCAATTAAGTGGAAAAGAGTGTTATGCTAATTTTTATAAATGTGGCGATAAACTACCCGAACCGCATTTTATTTCATGGTCAAATATTGAAACGGGAAAACCCAATTTTCATACCCCTCAGTATTTTGGTAAGATTATTTTTGAGTGAAAATCCCTACTTTTACAGCTTTTTAATACAGCTTTTAAAAGTAAAAAAACGTATGAACCAAGCGAACAACGTCTTTCTAATTACTTTAGCCATCATCACATTTGGCTTTTTGATTAAAAAATTCGGGTATATAAGTGAAAAAGAGGGTAAGATTATCTCTAAGTTTTTGATGCACACGACATTCCCTGCTTTGATGCTTGTCTCTACTGTTCGCATTAAATTTGAGCCGAGTTTGTTTTTAATACCCATTATTGCCTTTGTTTTGGGTACAATTATGCTATCCATTGCTTTTTTTGTTTTCAAGGATTATCCCAACGACATGCGCGGGATATTGACCATGGGCTCAAGTGGATTCAACACGGGGCTGTTTGCTTTCCCGATTATTGAGGGCATTTGGGGGCGAGATGGTTTAGTGTTCGCGATTATGTACGACATTGGCAATACGGCGGTGGTCTTTGGTTTGGTGTACACCGTGGGTAGTTATTTTGCTTCAAAAGGGCAGGGGCATGGCAAGGTTGATTTTATGTATATATTAAGAAAAGTCATGCGCTCACCGCCATTGCAAGCTATGATTATAGGATTGACAATCAATGCTTTATCCATTCCCATTCCTGATATTGCCATTGATTTTTTGGACGTTTTAGCGAAAGGAAACAAACCTATAGTACTGCTTTTGATGGGTATTTATTTGAGTTTTGAATTGGATAAACAACAGCTTAAAGCCATTTCTAAGGTGTTTGCCATTCGTTATTTATGTGGTTTTACAGCTGTTTTACTCATATTTTATTTTATCCCATCTTCATTGTACCAAAGTATTTTAATCGTTTGTGTCATCTTACCGATTGGTATGACGCTTTTACCTTTTTCAGATGAATTGAACTATGATTCTCGCATAGCGGGTCTTTTGGTCAATATGTCGTTGCTCATCAGTTTTGCTGTGATGTGGGCGTTGGTTTTGGGTTTGAAATTGGTGTAAAAAAATGAGGCGATAGGTTGAATACAACTTATCGCCTCTCTGTTTATGTTATTTTCAAAAAGTCTTATTGTGGCAATAAAACTTTATCAATCGTGTGGATTACACCGTTTGAGGTGAAAATATTGAATCTTCCCACTGGGCTTGTTACTACGTTAGCCGTATTTCCAGCGGCAATACCCGATACTTTAACGCCACCTGTAAGATTGATAGTGACTGATTTGGTTGCTAAAGCCGTGCCTACAGTACCTGCTTTCAAGTTATCGCTAAATACCCTTGCGGCTACTACGTGGTACAATAAAATGTCTTTTAATCCCGCAGTTTGGGTAGCGTTCAAGCCTTTAATACCTGCTGCGGTGTTATAAGGTGCGCCCAATGCTTCAAAAGCGGCATTTGTGGGTGCAAATACGGTGAAGGGTCCCGCTCCTTTTAAAGTATTCACCAAGTCAGCTTTGACAACTGCCTCCACGAGTAAACTGTAATTGGCATTGGCTTGTAGATAAGACACTATGTCACCACTGGCTGGCAAAATAACTCTATCAATGACGTGAATAATACCGTTTGATGCTTTCACATCGGCAGTAGTTACTTTTGCGCCGTTGATAGATACACCACCTGCATTTTTTGTTACGTAAGCCTTTCCGTTGAGGGTTGTTACTTCTGTGTTATCTGCGGTGGCGATGTCTGCTGCGGCAACTTTTGCGCCTAAAACGTGATATCTAAGCACTGCTGCAAGTGCTTCTTTGGTGTTGGCATCAATATATGCTTGGTCGATACCTACAGATTTGAATGCATCATCGGTGGGTGCAAATACGGTGAATGTACCAGCCGCTTGGAAAGTAGCTACTAATTCAGCTTTTTTTAAAGCACTTTCGAGTAAAGTGAAGTTAGAACCGTCAACAACAATCTCGGTAATTGTTTTTTCTGTGGGAGTTACCACATCATCACCGCCACAAGATGAGATTGAAAAGGATGCTAAAGTCGTAAAGACTGCTAAAACTGAGAATCGGATGAATTTCGTAAGAAACATAATAATTTGGATTTAGTAATTAAAAAAAGTGTTATAGAGTATGAATAGAGGCGACATGGTAACTACAATACCCGAAAGTTAGAATGGGTTGTGACTTAGCGGACGTTTGACAGTAAAATGACATTTAAAAATGTTGTTTTGAAGGGAATAAATCCATAAAAATTATGGATAGTTGAGCGTAATGAGCTAAAAAAAGGGCTAATTTTACGCGTGATTTTTTGATGAGACTTCCACTTTTCCACGTTAGGAAAACTTTCAATGTTTCCCTAACGTTTTCCTCAAACAGATTTTAAAAATAGATAAAACCGAATATGTCAAATCCTGTACAACCTGTTTTTTTAGATACGATTAATGAAATTCGAGCCGTAAAAGAGTTATCGGATTTTCAGTTGGATATACTAAATGGTATTCCAGAAGAGTTGCCTCCTCCTGTTGAAATGACCCCCTTGATGCCTTCGGCTTCGTCAAGCTCAAGCATGACAGTATCCCACGCCCCCAAGCGCAATATTGAAGGTGTTTTAACGGAAAAAGAAAAGAAATTAGCTATTCAGAACGCTTTGCGGTATTTCCCTCCCAAGCATCATCAGGAATTGGCAGCTGAATTTGTGGCGGAATTGAAGGCTTACGGGCGGATTTATATGCACCGTTTTCGCCCGACTTATGCCATGCACGCTCGTCCCATTTCGGATTACCCCGCTCAAACCCAACAAGCGGCGGCGATAATGCTCATGATTCAGAACAACCTTGACCCCTCAGTAGCGAAGCATCCCCACGAGTTGATTACCTACGGAGGCAACGGGGCGGTTTTTCAAAATTGGGCGCAATACCGTTTGACAATGCAATACCTTTCACAAATGACTGATAATCAGACACTTGTGCTGTATTCGGGGCATCCAATGGGCTTGTTTCCGAGTCATGCCGATGCGCCACGGGTGGTAGTGACAAATGGGATGATGATTCCGAATTATTCTAAAAAAGATGATTGGAACAAATTTAATGCGCTTGGGGTGACGCAATATGGGCAAATGACGGCTGGCTCTTTTATGTACATTGGGCCGCAAGGCATTGTGCACGGCACGACGATTACGCTTTTGAACGCTGGCAGACTGAGAGGGTACGATTCTTTGGCGGGGAAACTGTTTGTGACTTCGGGTTTGGGGGGTATGTCGGGCGCACAGGCTTTGGCAGCCGTGATAGTGGGTTGCGTGGGCTTGATAGCGGAGGTGGATGAAGATGCTATTCAGCAACGCATTAATGATGGATATATTCGTAAAGAGTTTGTTTTCAAAGATTTAGATGTTTTAATAGATTGTATTCGTTTTTATAAAAAAGAAAAAAGAAGTGCTGCCATTATCTATCAAGGCAATATTGTAGAGCTTTGGGAACGGCTGAATACTGAGGGGGTAGAGGTGGAAATAGGCAGTGACCAGACTTCGTTGCATAATATTGATGATTGTGGTTACACGCCCATTGGTTATAGTTTTGAGGAATCCAAGCGGCTTTTAATAGAGGATAAACCACGTTTTATGGATGAGGTGCGGGCTACTTTGCGCCGCCACGTCGTGGCAATTGACGCTTTGACTAAAAAGGGGATGTACTTTTTTGATTATGGAAATGCTTTTTTAAAAGAGGCATCTATGGCAGGGGCGGATGTGTGGGCAGATGAGGCGGAGGGCGTTTTTAAGTATCCGAGTTACGTGCAGGATATTATGGGACCGATGTGTTTTGATTATGGTTTTGGTCCTTTTAGGTGGGTGTGTACTTCTGGATTGAAAGAGGATTTGGATAAAACGGATGCCATGGCAGCTCAAATACTGAGGGGGATGATTGACGATATTAGAGGAAAGATGACAGATGTTGGAGGTGTTAATCCTGTACTTAATCAATTGAAAGACAATCTTTTATGGATTGAAAATGCGGATAAAAACATTCCGATTGTGGGCTCAAAAGCACGGATTTTATATGCTGATTCGGAGGGGCGGATTAAGATTGCGGAGGCTTTTAATAAGGCAATTACTGAGGGGTATATCAGTGCGCCCATCGTTTTGGGGCGCGACCACCACGATGTGAGTGGCACGGATTCTCCTTATCGTGAAACATCGAATATATATGATGGTTCTCGTTTTACAGCAGATATGGCGGTGCATAATTTTGTGGGCGATGCGTTCAGAGGGGCTACGTGGGTGAGCTTGCACAATGGCGGCGGCGTGGGCTGGGGAGAAGTGATTAATGGTGGTTTTGGGATGGTACTGGATGGCTCAGCAGATGCGGATAGGCGTTTGAAATCCATGCTGTTTTGGGATGTGAATAATGGTATTGCTCGCCGCTCGTGGGCGCGTAATGAAGGCGCAATGGAATCCATAAAAAGGGCGATGGCAGAAAATCCCGATTTAAAAGTGACATTACCCAATTTGGTTGATGAGGATATTTTAAAAGATTTGTTTTAAAATATCGGTTTCAAACACCCAATTTCCGCATTTTAAAAGGCACTCGTTACCTTAATGTTAATATTTTGGAGACGCGTGCTTTTTTTTTAACTTTTTTAAATAAAAAATAGGAATTATTGAAAGAAAATACTATTTTTAACTCGAAAACAATAAAAAGTTGTTAATAACAATAAGTTACTTTTAGTCAAAGCCACATTGCGATATTAACACCACAAAGCGAAAAACGAACGTACAGACACATTAGATGAAAACTCAATGAGACCACTACTTACCACCCTGTTCACATTTTTACTAATCCCATTTTTTTTACAAGCAGACAATAAGAAATGGACTATAATCCAACACATTACAGTCAATGGTATTCCTTATGTGATTGACTCATCGAATAAAGTGAAATTATCGGCTTTAGAAGATGATTTGATAATTGAGTTCAATAAACCCAATAGAGGGGATTCTACGCCGTCATTTCAATACATTCTCCACAACTATGATAAAAAATGGAAGACGACTGAGTATAAAATGACTCGTTATACGAATCTGAAAGGTGGGCAGTATGTTTTTGATATTTTTGAAAATTCGGATACCACCGTCCATGATAAATTGACGATAACCGTGGAGGCAACACTCGCCGAGGAAGCTTGGTTTGTTCCTTCGCTTTTGCTCTACGGTTTGCTGTTGGTGGGCGCAATTACTTATTTTTGGAATATCTATAATTTGCGTCAAAAGCTGAAACTTCAAACAATTCGAAACCATATTGCTGCTGATTTGCACGATGAAGTAGGCGCAACTCTGAGCAGTATCGGCATTTCTATCCGCACGATTCAGCGCAGATTGGGTGAAAAAGATTCCGTTGTAGCTGAAAACTTAGAGCGCATGAAAGTCACCACCGACGAAACCAACCGCAATTTGCGAGACACCGTATGGTCTATTAATCCCGATAATGATTCTTTTGAAAAGGTTTTTGAGCGCATGAGTAATTTTGCTTACCAAATATTGCAAGATCAAGACATTCTCTGCACCATTGATAATCAAGTGGATATGACCAAGCCTTTTAAAATCAGTATGGAACAACGTCAAAACGTCTATCTGATTTTCAAAGAAGCCGTGAATAATATAGCTAAACACTCGGAAGCTACCAAAGCCACAATCACCATGAAACGAGAAAAACATGGTATTTTATTGACCTTAGAAGACAACGGTAAGGGATTTGACATAGCCGAAAATTATGAAGGTAATGGCTTGAAAAATTACCGCCGCCGAGCCGCCGAAAGTTTCATTGAGTTTGATATTAAAAGCACCCCCTCAGTAGGAACGGTGATTACGATGTTGATACCTGAATTATAGGTGATGAGAGATGGGTGATTTGGTGATGGGTGATAAGTGATAGATGTTAAGCGATTTTTAAAATATCACCCATCACTTATCACTTATCACCCATTATCCATCACCCATATTTTATAACTATGAAAAAACTAATATTATGGAAAACTCAATGAACGAACAATTTAGAAATAGAACCAAAACATTAGCCATTAGTATTGTGAAAATGTATGGAAGTTGGCGAAAATGTGATGAAATCTATATTATGGGTAAGCAATTATTAAGATGTTCGACTTCAGTTGCTGCTAATTACAGGGCTGTATGTCGAGCAAGGTCTGAAAAAGAACGTTATGCAAAAATGTGTATAGTTGTCGAAGAAGCAGATGAAACCCTATTTTGGTTAGAATTACTTGGAGAATCAGAATTAGTACCCATTATGTCTTTAGAAAAAATTTATTCAGAAGCAGAAGAAATATTAAAGGTGATGGCATCATACAAATCAAAGTTAGAAAATAAATTAAAATAGGCTAAAAATCACCCATTACGATAGGTGATGAGTGATAGGTGATGAGTGACCCATCACCCATCACCCATCACCCATCACCCATCACCAAATCACCCATAAACACCCCCCCCTAATCTGGGGATACACCATACAAAACCTAAAAACGAAATTTGTTACAAAACCCTAAACATGATAATGATGATAAGTGCCATTATGTTTGAAGATGATAGACAATTCCGAAGGAGTTTTCAAGAGTATTTTGAAGATTCTGACAAGGTGTTTTTGGCAGCGGCTTTTGCGGATGCTGAAAATGCGGTGGCACAAGTCAAAAGACATAAACCCGACGTGGTGATTATGGATATTCAGATGCCGGGCATCAATGGCTTAGAAGCCTTGCGGCTCATTAAAGCTGCTTCGCCCGATACGCACGTGATGATGCTGACCACTTTTGATGATGAGGAAAAGATATTTGCGGCAATATGCAGTGGTGCTTCGGGCTATGCGCTCAAATCCGAGCATTTGGATAGGCTTGAAAAGGCGATGGGCGATGTGAGTGAGGGTGGCGGTTTTATGTCACCCAGTATAGCGGCTAAAGTGATGCGGATGTTTCAAAATCAACTCGTGCGTAAACAACCCGAATACGCTGACTTAACCGACCGCCAAAAAGACGTGCTACAAGCAATGGTCAATGGCTTGAATCGTAAAATGATTGCCACCGAGCTGAAAATTGGCTACGATACTGTGGGGGATCATATCAAAGAAATTTATCGAAAATTGCACGTTAATTCCGCTTCGGAGGCGGTGCGGGAGGCGATTTTAAGGAAGATTGTTTGAGAATTTTAGCACTCAGAATAAAACTTATTTTTAACCAAAACTTATAAAAGTCACACCATGAAAATGAGGAAACTAATTTCAATACTTTTATTGATGACTTTCGTCTTTCATATCAAAGCTCAAAATCCATTAGATGTACGATTGTTACCACAACAAGGCGCTTATTATTGTTGGGCTGGTTGTACTGAAATGATAGTGGATTACTATAGTAGAAGGGTTATTGGTGTACCTCTCTACTCTCAATGTATCATTGCCACTACATGGTTAGAGTCTCGTAGAATTAATACGAACCCAACAGCACCTCCTATTGAAGCTGTTAATTGTTGCCCTGATCCATGCCCTAATTATGTGATGAGTTATTGTGATAAGCCTATTGCTGATTTGGATGAAATGATGCGGTTATTTACATCCATTAATTACAGTTCAGGTATTTCAACAAATCTTACTCCTCAAAGATATGTGAATCAGATAGATAATTTGAAGCAACCATTGGTAGCAGCGTTGGGTATTCCTTCTTCTGGTTATCCTTGTATTGCGGGGCATGTTGTCATCGCAAAGGGTTATACAACAACAGATGGCGTATTTCAAATAATTGTCAATGACCCCATTACAAATAGTGTTTGTGTCGGTATCACACGG
>JANPHO010000431.1:0-10762 GCA_031424515.1 Saprospiraceae bacterium | reverse complement strand
GAAGTTTTGAACATAAAAGGCGTCGAATTTCGCTTAATTGACACCGCCGGCATCCGTGAAGCCACCGACCAAATCGAAGCCATTGGCGTTGAAAAAACGATGGAAAAAGTGCGGACTTCTGCCATTTTAGTTTATGTTTTTGATGTCATTGAAACTAAAATAGAAGATGTTTTGAATGATTTATCCAATCTTTATCGAAAGGGCGTAAAGTTATTGGTGGTTTGCAATAAAATGGATAAAAACCCATATTTCAATCCTGAATGGTTAGAAAATCCAACTGACCCGACGATTCCCGAATTCTTTTTGACCAATCATCCCAGAGATTTTGACCCCTCAGTATTGCTCAGTTTTTCGCTTGAAAAAGAACAAATCATCACTCTTTCAGCCAAAGAAGGCATGAATATTCCATATTTTAAAGAAAAACTCTACGATACGGTTATTGAAGGAGAGATGAATTTGGCTAGTACGGTCGTCTCCAATGCCCGCCATTACGAAGCCCTACAAAAAAGTTACGAAAGTCTCGACGATGTACTGAGGGGTATGAGCACAAGTGTCACGACTGATTTTATCGCCATGGATATCCGCCGTGCGCTACATCATTTAGGTGAAATTACAGGCGATATTTCAACAGATGATTTGCTGGATAATATTTTCAGTAAGTTCTGTATCGGGAAATAATAGCAAAATTGAAAAAATAGGAATAACGGTGAAACTGCACCAGTTATAAAAAAATGTTCAGGAAACTTTCAATGTTTCCTGAACATATATTACGCTTTAAAGTAAATATCAGCGTACCTCAAATACCGTTTCATTAAGGAAAAATTCTTCGTTTTGGTGAATATCCGTAATTGAATAACCAATTAGGTAACTTCCTTTTGCTAAATTAATCATATCAAGATGAATATCAGCATCGCTATTGAATTTGAATTTTTTACCTTCTTTCCAAGTTGATTCATCGGTTTGAGTATTGTATTGCTCATATAGCATAGTAATCACATCCCCTGGTTCTATTGTGATGGTTTCTTTCGGCATTAGGCCGAATTCGTCGGGTTCAGGCAAGATGTCGTTCAATTCATACGTGCCATCTTCATCAATAATAAATTCAAGAGTCACTATTTCATCATTGAGCATAACGGGTATTTCAACCATTGTCACTGGATACAACTGTCCTTTCTCATCTTCAAATTCAGTTTCATACATATCTGCGATGGATGCCGGATTGCCGTTCAAACCCATCCACTGACCGTCCCATTTGTATTGAAGGGATATGCCTTGATTGGTGTTTTCAACAGCATCGGGTAACATTACACCCAAAAAAGTAATGAGATCTTCATTTTTTTTATCTGGCGCCATTAATACAACGAAAGCCTCATCATAATCATCACTGGTACATACGGCATCAATCTCGTTACCATTAACAACTACACCGTCTGGCACTTCAGGCTTGGTATTATCTGCCAAAGCATCGTCCACAAAGTTTTGAACAAACTTCTGGTAGGTTGTAGAAAAATTTATTTGATTATATGCACTAAGTACTTTTTTGATAGTTTCTTTATTGCCTAACTTGTTAAACGGCAAAAACATAGTCAACCCCGCTGCTTTAGGGTTTTGTTGGTCTTTTACATTATACACCACGGCTTTTTGGACAGCACCGATGAGGGCATCGGCTTTAGCTGCTACAGATGGTTCTACAGATTTAACTATTTTGGCAAAATCAACGATATCAACCACGTCTGATGACCTTTCGGGGTCATGAGCAGATTTACCATATTCTTCAGCAGAAGAACGTCCCTTTGCAATAGGTAAAAATTTGATAGCACCCACACTTCGTGATGATACACTCAAGCTTTGTACAAAAGCATCTAAGGCTGTTACCACCGCATCCATTTTAGTATTATCCACTACTGAGAGGGTAATCCCATTTGTTTTTTGTGCTTTGGCTTGAGCTAAAAAACCATCAGCTATGACTTTTCCGAGTGCAGCACCATCGGTTGCACTATTTGAAGTCAATGCAGTTAAAATAGGCGTATAGTTCCAACCATGCCCCGGCTCCAATTCTTCAGAAGCAATATAATATTTGGAAAAGGATTTGAAATTATTCAAGGCTTCAAGATTTGCCATCAAACACGCATCAAAACCCAACACCTCAAAAGGTTTAGCAGTGACAGCCAGTGCCTTTGCCAAAGCCCCTTTTATCTGCATGATGGATAACATTTTTTGAGAGTTTTCATCGTGACCATAACCATCAATGGCGCCACCGTGATCCCATAACACCAAAACATATTTCTCAGCGGGGTACGTTTTTTGACCCCATACAATAAAGTCTGTAAGATTATCCGGTGCTGCCATATCTTGACTACTCGCTGTGTAAGGAATATTTGTCATTTTCCCTTTTTCAATTTTCCATCGGTTGATTTTACGCCAGTTAATGCCTCCTTGAGCAGCATCGTCTTTATTAGCACCGCCAGTGGTAACAATGACATTAACGTTTGAATTCGACCCTACTTGCATCATTTCTTTTAAATCGCTTGAGCCAGCACCGCCGTGACTTTCTAAGTCAGAGCCCATCAAATACACCAAATACGTCCATTTAGCCGTTGAACCTTGCGCCGATATAAGGGTAGTAGTAAAGACTGTTAAAGCAATGGTCAGAAGAACGACCAAGTTTGATTGCTTTGTTTTCATTATAGTTTAATTTTAAAATTTGAAGAATAAATAAGCCCAAATATGGGTCAAAAGATTGATAAAAAAAGAATTTGAGGATGAATAGGTATTTTTTCTGTCCGAAGCGAAACAAATTTTGTCCTGAATTTTTTTTGTGAAACTTGGTTGATACAATTTTTAAGAGATATACTTTGTTGAGCTATTCTATTGATTTCAATTATTTAATAATGTGTAGTGGACAATATTCAGCAATTCTGCGTTTCATAAAAACCGTGGCACTGCTTGAAGCGGTACCACGGTTATCACTCATGAAATACATTATTTTTTATTGAAAAAATGCTTAAATACTGAGGGGGGCTTCTCGAAATTGTATAAGAATTGCCATTCGCAGAATTGCTGGACAATATTTAATCTGTATCCCAATTAACTGAAAATCAATTGATTATACATTTTTATACAAATTTTTAAAAATTAAAAACAAGAAATACTAATTGAGCCAAAGGTAATTTCGAATTTTCTATTTAGTGATTACATAACTACTTTATTTTATTCAATGACAACGTGATTTTATCGCCGATGAGTTCCCATTCTTTTTCATTTTTAGTTTTCAATTCAAATGAAAATTCCTCCTTACTTTGGTCTTTATCGTGTATGATGAGTTTACCGTTTTCAATTGCCCATGTTAAATTTTTAGAACTGAAATTAAATTTTTCATTATCCGAACCAATTGCTAAAACGCCATTGTCTCGAAAGTCCACTTGAAAAGTCGTGTTTTTAATCAGAAGTTCAGTGATTCCTTTACCAAGTCCAGCGCCCATGTCACCAAACCCTTCCATGATTTTTTCAACCCCTTCGCCTACAGTCCCAATTAACTCCTTTAAATCAGCTTTTTTTCCGTCAATTTCAATATTGACTTCATTATCCATCTCTTTTTGTGCTTTTTCAATATTATCATGTAGTTCTTTCTTTCCTTTTTCTAATTCCACCTTTGCTTCTTTAGATGCATCTTCCAATTCTTTAAGATTGACAGATGTTACTTTGACACTATATCTTCCTTGAAATGTTTTGCTCAATGACGCATCGTTTTTACAAGATGTAATAACTAAAGCGAGAATAAGAAGTTGAAAACTGAAAACTAAGGTTTGCCTTTTCATAGGTTGATTTTTTTAAAAGAAATGGTTGATACAATTCATATTTAAACAACTAAAAATATAGAATAATTCTCTTTTCTGATAAGTTTATCTAAAAATAAGCTCATTTTAGGTCAATACCGAGATACCAATACCGAATGAGTAGTGAAATGGACTCTTTAAAATTTCGAATTAAACCCAATCTCTTATCAAAAGACAACCGTCTCCGTAACTCAAAAAACGGAAATCATGTGCTAACGCATAGTCATAAATGCGTCGCCAATCATCGCCTACCAAAGCAGAGACGAGCAGAAGTAATGTACTTTGCGGCTGATGAAAATTAGTTGCTAAAGCATTAATGGTTCTGATTCGATAAGGTGGTGCTATCAAAAGTTGCGTTTTTGCCACAATACGCTCCCGATTTTGCGACTCCAACCCGTGAATCAAAGCATCAAAAGCCTCCGAAGGTGTTATAGCTTCAAAAGCTGGGTTATAAGCGTCCCACTGCTTGATAGCCGCCTCTTCGAGGTCCCATTGCGGGTTGAGAGAAAGTTTGCAACCCATTAAGTACAAGCTTTCTAATGTGCGCAGCGTCGTAGTGCCTACAGCAATAATATTTTTTTTACCAAAACACCCCCTCAGTATTTTGAGCGTTTCGAGGCTGACATCAAAATATTCAGCGTGCATGTCATGGTCACCTATCACTTCCGATTTTACCGGCATAAAAGTGCCAGCGCCTACGTGTAGTGTCACGTAGTGGGGTTCAATTTTTTTCAATCTGAAATCCTCGAAAATTGTATCTGTAAAATGTAAACCAGCGGTAGGTGCTGCTACCGAGCCTTCAAAATGCGCATAAATGGTTTGATATCTCTCTTTATCAGATGCTTCTACAGTACGTTGTAAATAAGGTGGCAAAGGTACTTGACCAATCAAAGCCAATATTTCAGAAAAAGTGTAATCCAAAGGCAGCCATAAGAACTGAACGATAAAACCCTCTCTATTACGCTCTTTAATTTGAGCTTTAAGTTCGATTCCTGCTTCAGTTGTGAGGCTCAAAACCTCACCCTCTTTCCATTTTTTGGCATTGCCAACGACGCATTTCCATTCCGCACTCCCTTGTTGGGTCATACTACTTGCCAACTCGGTAGTAGGCTCTAAACAAAATACCTCAATGGCTGCACCCGTGGCTCTTTTAAACAATAAACGAGCAGGTATCACTTTAGTATTGTTGAAAAAAATGCAACTATCGGCAGGTGTGTATGCAGCTATGTGGCGATAAGTGCTTTCTGAAATACCGCCCTTATTATAAATGAGCAATTTAGATGCATCGCGCTCTTGCAAGGGAAATTTAGCAATGCGTTCATCAGGCAGAGTATAGGTATAATCCTGTATTTTTATGTCTTTTACTGTCAAAACGATAATATTTGTAATGAAATAGGTGATTCGAAGGCAAAGCTAAGATTTCTATCATTTTTGACAAACACCCCTCAGTAGAAATGTCATGTGACGAACTCTTTTCTTTTTGTTTTAAGATATATATACCTTAATTTTATAAAAAATTACTTTTGAAAGCTCTTCAATGACTGAGTTTTAAGAACCCAAACAGCGATTTAAACAACAATCTGAAAATAAAAATGGAGAACACCGACCGTGGCATTGGCAGACCCAGCGAGATACCCCCTCAGTATCATCGGGGTAAAAACTATTTCTTGGGTATAGCTATTGATGATTACTCAAAGCCTTTCAATCGTTTGCGTAATTGTGTAAACGATATAACGAAGGTGCACGCCGCTTTGCTGGAGATGTATGATTTTGAGGAAGAGCAAACGTTACTTTTATTCAATGAAGCCGCCTCGCGTAAAGGGATTTTAAAAAAACTTCGAGATATACTTGAAAAAGTTACCGAGAATGACAGTTTAATATTCATGTACTCAGGCCATGGCGACAATTTGGATAGCAGTAATATCGGTTTTATGATTCCTGCCGATGCCACTGATGAAGAGGATTTTATCAACTTAAGTGACATAAAAAGCCGTTTGGATGCTGCTAAAGCGAAGCATATTTTTGTCATTTTTGATGCCTGTTTCTCAGGTTTACTTTTAACTCAGCGTGATGCTCGAGCGCAAAATTTGCCCGAAAATTTCCCTTCCCGTTATGCCATGACATCTGGTCGAAATCATCCTGTGGACGACGGCGAAGGTGAGCATAGTCCTTTTGCCAAAGCATTGATTGATGAATTACGGGAAAATGACGACAGCTTGGGGTCGGTGATGTTGGCACAAAGGATATTAGATAGATTCAGGCGCACTGGCAAAGACGATGATCAATTGCCTGCTTTTGGGCGTATCAGTTCCGATATCGAATACGAAGGGCAGTACTATTTTTACCCTAAAAACTATGAGTTGAGCGCTGCCCGTGAACGCACCAAACGCCTTGAAGCTGAGCAAGCCCGTCATGTTGCAGAACAAGCACTCATAACAGCCGAGCGTGAACGCAAAAGGGCTGAAAAACTGGTGCGGGCAGCAACTAATTCCGCAGCTTTCTTACAAACTCGCGATACTGACCCTACTTTAGCAATGCGCATGATGCAGTATAATTGGCAGCGGCATCCGGAGAACAAATTATCGTACTCTATGTACCACAAATTATTGGTCGAGGATACGCCGTTTTTGTACAAAATACTGAGGGGGCATAAAGATTCAGTCAAAGCTGTTTATTTTTCTCCTGATGGACAATTTTTAGCAACTGGCAGCCAAGATAGTACCGTTAAAATATGGTCAACCACGACAACAAGATGTTTACAAACTTTAGAAGGACACATTGGTGTAGTCTGTGCTGTTACATACACACCCGATGGCAAATATTTATTAACCGCTTGTGATGATAACCTTGTGCGCCTTTGGTCAACTGAAAAAGGTGAAATAACTGCCACTTTTAATATCAAAGAGGGGATTATTTACTGCTTAGCTGTTTCACCTGATAGCCAATATGTGGCATTGGGTTGCTCACTGACAGGGACAGAAATTTGGTCTATTGAAAAGCGAAAAAGGGTTAAAATATTGGCTGAAAAGGACAATGAGGTTAGGTCAATTGCCTACTCAGTTGATGGTAAACATATTGCTACGGGAGGCTCCAATGGCATGGCACATTATTGGGATATCGAAGCGGGTACTTTTAAACCTATTGGACGTGATTACATGGCGGAGTTTCCCGTAACGTGCATCGCATTATCTCCTAATGATTGGTATTTAGTAATAGGGTCTGACACTGGTTCTGCTAGCGTATGGTCATTATCAGATGGTGTTTGTGTTCATGAGTGTTGGGGACATACTCAAACTATCAATACCATGGCTTTTTCTCCTTCCGGCAAATTTTTGGCAACAGGCGGTAAAGACGGCAAAGCTATTCTTTGGAGCACAAATGAATGGAAAGCTTTACGTACATTAAAAAGCGAACACGGAGAGGTTTTTTCCCTCGCATTTTCCGCTGATAAAAATTACATAGCTTTAGGACATTATGATTATACTGCTACTATTTGGCATACTCATAAAGCACCCCTAGTTCGTTCAATAAGCAAACATGATAATGGCGGTATGGTTTTAAGTCTTCAACTTTCAGCGGATGGTAAATATTTGGCTTCATCGCATCAAAACGAAGGTGAATCAAAAATAGTAAACCTGTGGTCTTTAGATACTGATGAAATCGTAAAAAGATTTAACTGTGAAGAAGAACCTATTACATATACAGGTTTTTCCCCAAACGGGCAGTATGTGGCACTTAGCGGTGAAAGCAAAATTTTCCTTTATTCTGTTAAAACGGGAAAAGTCATTAAAACTTTCGATGTTCCGGATGCTATTATTTCAGGCTTTGTATTTTTAAACGATAATAGCCATTTTGTAGTGACGACTCTTGACTATAAAGCGGCATTGTGGTCTATTGAAAAGGGTACAATAGTGCAAACTTTTGTTGGGCATGAACAATATATTAATGCTTTGACTATAACGGCTGATGATAAATATCTGATAACCGGCAGCGAAGATGGCTTCGTAAAGTTTTGGTCAATAGAAACTGGTATGCTATTAAAAACATTTACAACGCAAAATCGAACTATTCAATCAGTCGCAATTTCAGCCGATAGTAAATATGTATCTGCCGGTTGTACTGAAAACTCAATATTTTTATGGTCGGTAGAGACTGGCGCTTTGTTGAATACACTCATCGGACATCAGGGTTATATTGAAGCCATAGCCTTTTCTGCTGATGGGCAATATTTGGCGTCGGGTAGTAGCGATACGACCTCAAAACTATGGTCACTTTCGACATATAAACTCATTAAAACTTTTGTCGGCCATACTTTCGCGATTCGTTCTTTGGCTTGGACTGCTGACAGTACATGTGTGATAACTGGCGATGAAGAAGGCAAAATCAAATTTTGGAATGTAGCCACCGATGGGATTGAAGACCGCACTGCCACCTATACCCTTTTTGAAATGATGGATTCTAATCTTGAAATCGAACCTGAAGATACCCCTCAGTATATTGATGAATTGATTGACTATATCGAACTTACCAATATAGATAAAGAAGATGCTGCCATCAAAGCAGAACTACATCCTCTTGATCCTTCGGTCATGGTGGAGCTAAAGCGTCGTTTAGGTTTAAAACATTAGGATACTGACATATAAAGCCTTAGAAGACGATTTCTATTTTATAACTCAAACTGCTATTTATCAATAGTTCAGTAGTATTCAATCTAAATAATCGACAAATTTAATTTTTAGTATAACTGACTGATTATCAATTAATTATAACGTGGCTCAAGTTTTAAGTTTGAACCACGTTTCGTTGATTATTTGAGTCAACATACTTATTTAACATCAAATACCATAAAAACTAACTAACCAACAGCTGTAACTAGCAACTTGAACCACCGAAAAACTACTATAAAGCTCAACTTAGAACTTCAAACCTACCGACAAATACCACGTTCGACCATCCGACGGTAATAAGCCGGGCCCCGGATAACCACCCGCGCGACGAGTGAAATAACGAGCGTCAGTCAGATTATTGATACCTGCTTTGATATTATAATGCTTCAAAAATTTGAAAGATGCTGAAATATCCTGTACTTGATAAGCTGGAATCAAACCCGTTGTTGCCGCCGCATTGGGCTTGACGGTGTTAGAAGCATCCGCAAAAGCTTCACCCACACTGCTCATTTGCCAAGTCATAGAAAATCCTTTTTTGGCGTAAGTGGCACCAAAACGGTGGATATACTGAGGGGCATTTTCTACTTGCTTATTTTTCAGATTACCCTCTACGATTTGTCCGTTGATGACACTCGTGGTTTTAAAATCTTTATAAGTGGCATCAATAAAACTCATAGAAGCAAAAACGCTCAAACTACCCAGGGGTGATTGGGCTGAAAATGCCGCTATCGGGTCAACCTCTACATATCCTTCAAAACCTTTGGATGTGCTTTGTCCCAAATTAGTGCGGAATTGATACGTTTTGTTAGCTGCATCTAATTGCGTGATAGTGCCGATACGATTGTTATAATTGAGGTAAAAATAATCCACGTCAAAATTCAACCACGTACCGACTTTGCCACGATAGCCCAAATCAAAATTATAGCCTTTAGCATCTTTCAAATTGGGGTCAATCACATCTGTTGTGGAAGGAGGCGTCAAATCAGAATATAAAACAGGTCGATAAGCTTGCGATAAATTGGCGTAAATCTCGCTTTGTTTGGTCGGGTGAAACTCCAAACCGCCGCCAAAAATGACAAAATTGCGCGAGCGGCTTAAATCTGTCACTCTATTTTCAGTACCATCTGTTTTATAACTTAACCGACCATCTGCCGTTGTTGAGACATTCTCAAAACGCGCACCCGCTGTGAAAAGTAACCTATCCGAAACGTGGATAATATGCTCCGTAAAAGCGGCAAAGTTTTGATTAACAAATGACAAATCCGTCGGATAGGTAGCATCTACAATAGCGGTGCTGAATTCTGTTCCGGTGTCACCTTTACCTCTTTGCTGGCGTTGCATATTGCCGTTGTAATAGCGCAAACCGCTTGAAAATGTTTGTTTTTTATTAAAAAGGGTGTAATTCTTCAAAAATCTCACTTCTGACCCCACGTTTTTATAAAAATCACGATCTACTTGGCGATTAGTAGTAAGCGGGTCTTTATTCGAAATAGCGCTCACAAAACCGATACTGCTGCGCTCGCCTATCGTTCCGAAAGTTTTAAAGCTCAATTTAGAATTTTCATCAAAAACGTATTCCGCAGTCAATGCCGGAACCAGCCACGGCGTGCTGAACCAGTTGCGGCTGCGCAAACTTTGTTGAGCATCAATTTTGAAAAGAGAATCCGTCAAACCACCTGGTTGTTGGCTTTTATAAGTCATATAAGTGACTTCAAAACCCAATTTGAGCTTATTATTGATGGCATAATTGGCTTCAAGATGGGCGTGATCAGTGTTAAAATAGCCGTTTTGACGCCAGCCATCACCTACGCGCTTTTGATAGTAAGCCGTATAGCTTAATTTGCCTTCTGTGCCGCCGAGGTAATTGAATGTACTGAAAAGTCCATTACTGCCCATAGTATTTTGAGTTTCAGCCGTAAAACGGGTAGAAATATCGGGTTTGCGTAAAACATAATTCAGTAAGCCCCCAAATTGAGGGCCAAACTGTAAAGACGAAGCACCACGAATAATCTCGATGCGGTCAACAACTTCCATCGGAGGGTTGTAGTAAGCTTCGGGGTAGCCCATAGGATCGGGCGTGATGTCATAACCGTTCATTCTAACATTAAATTCCCAAGAACGATTCGGGTTCAAACCCCTTGACGCCAAGCCAGGCTGTATGCCAGAGCCATCGCTTTCCCAAATGTGAATACCCGGAATACGGCCATAGATTTGGCGGGTATTGTTCATTGCCAAGTTGGCGTCGAGGCGATCAAGGCG
>JANPHO010000430.1:0-3910 GCA_031424515.1 Saprospiraceae bacterium | reverse complement strand
TCCACTGAAGTGACTTCTTTTACAGCATTGCCGAGCATAACTACTTTCCTGCCTGCAAGGTCTTTGGGCATAAAAAAAGCATAATCTTTAAACTGAACAAACAGCGCGGGCGCCCCTTTTTCACTCGCAATATTCATCCAGCAACCTTTGGCTTGGCAAACGCCTTCGACCGTACCTTGCACTTTTACGTTATCGAGTTTAGTGGCTTTGCCCATTTTTGAGAGCAGCCCATCGTAGGTAACAGCTCCTTTTGCGGAGATTTGTGTACCAAACGTTTTACCTTTGGTTTCACTTGAAGCGGTTGCTGATGTTGCCGCTATTCGTGCCGATTGATGACAACCGAACGCTAAAAGTGCTACAATACTGAGGGGGGTAATAAGTTGTTTTAACATGACTTTTGTTTTTTAATTTTTATTGAAATATTCAACAAATAAAATCCTTAAAACATTGCCATGTTGGATGAAATGCCTAATGCGGCTTTTTAGGGATAGATATTGAAAATGTAGGACGAAGTGGATAAAAAAGATGCTTTTATGATTTATATCCCGATATTTTGCGTTTCGTCCATGTTCTTGAATGCTTATCAAAAGGGGCGGTATTTTTGCTTTTTAATGGTCATCAAAATCACATAAATCATCATCAACTTGATAAAAATACTGGATATAACACAAGCCTTGATAAAAAACAGATGGCTTTGGCACTTAGGTTTTTGGCTGCTTTACGCTGCTTCAAGAGCCGTAGCTTATTACATTACAATCTTGTACTATGATAAAATCTACTTAGAATTCATGCTGATTACTGAGGGGGCTTTCGTCGTCTTGGTATATGCGACAATCTGGCTTTATAAGCGTTTTTTTACACAAAAGAAGTACAGTCTTTATTTTACAATCAGCTTGATGGTTTGGGTCGTTTATATCTTGCTGATTATTCGTTTTCAACATTTTTATTTGGGTGGGCTGCCTGAATTTACCAATTCAAATTGGTGGAATATCTTCTTGAATGCCCTCACAAAATACTTTATTACTTTCATGTCATTGACAATGGCTAAGTATTTCAAAGACAATTTCGTAACACAATATTACGAAAATCAGCGGAAACAGCTTCAAATCCAGACGGAATTACAGAACTTAAAAGCTCAGATTTCACCGCATTTTTTATTCAACACTATGAATAATTTTTATGGACTGGCAGTCGATCAATCGCAAAAACTACCGGGGTTAATGGTGCGGCTTTCTGAATTATTGCGCTATTCGCTGTATGAAACCAATCACGCCACAGTGCCCATTTTAAGTGAAATTGAGTATCTAAAAAATTACATAGAGTTAGAAAAAATTAGGTTGGAGGATACTTTGGAGTTTGATTTTTCATCAAAAATAGAATCAAATGATGCACTCGAAATCGCGCCGCTTATTTTTATCGTATTTGTAGAAAACGCTTTCAAACACGCTAAGAATGTAGAAGATGATGTGGTAAAAATTAAGATTAACTTACTCATTTCCACCAACAATATTTTGCATTTTTATGTAAAAAATAACTGCTTGACCAATGAAAAAGGCTTTGATTACAACAAAAGTGGCATTGGTTTAGAAAATGTAAGGCGGCGTTTAGAAGTCTTATATCCCAACGGATTGCATGAGTTGCACGTTGAAAAAACAGCTAATTATTTTCAAGTAAAACTAAAAATTGATCTTAACAAATACACATGATAAATGCTCAAAAATACCGCTGTTTGGTCGTTGACGATGAGCCAATTGCCCGAAAAATAGTCAAAACCT
This sequence comes from Saprospiraceae bacterium, assembly GCA_031424515.1. Lineage (GTDB taxonomy): Bacteria > Bacteroidota > Bacteroidia > Chitinophagales > Saprospiraceae > JAAFJT01. The sequence continues at coordinate 2,135 of JANPHO010000430.1, read as the reverse complement.
ATATCGCCCAATTACCTCATTTGGTGTTCGCGGGTGAATGTAAAAACGCTTCCGAAGCAATTGAAAAAATCAGTCGTGAAAACATTGAAATTGTCTTTTTAGACATCAGTATGCCCAATATCAGCGGTATTTCAATGGTAAAAATACTGCCAAACGCACCCCTCATTGTTTTCACAACCGCTTATTCCGAATTTGCGGTTGAAAGCTACGAGTTAAATGCCGTGGATTATTTACTAAAACCTTTTCTGTTTGAAAGATTTGCGAAAGCCGTGGCTAAGGCTATGGAACGATTAAGGAATAGAGAGACTTTTCCCTCTCCAATTTTATCTGAAAACGCTCCATATGAGCCATCAATTTTCATTAAATCCAAAGGAGAGAATTATCCTATTTTAATCAATGATATTTTGTACTGCGAAGCAATGAAAAACTACACTAAAATCATTTTAAAAAACGGTAAAACCTACTATCCCCTCACACCACTCTCTAAATTTGAAGAAGAACTCAAGGTACTAAGTCCCCATTATTTACGCGTTCATCGGTCTTTTATCATTTCAAAAAAAGCGGTGCATTCCATTGGTGCCAATTACGTCATGGTTGAAAAGGTCAAAATTCCCATTGGAAATCAGTACAAAGAGGCATTTTTGGCTCAAGTGGGGTTGGTATAAAACAAAGGTTTCGTTGACATTAATTAGTATATCGCTTGCTTTTACGTCTATTTTTCGATATTTTTAGATAGATTTTTCGGATATTACGAGTAATAAATGTACGTGAATTGACAATTTATGCGTCATCCTTATTTTTATTCAAAGGATCAAACAAGAGCGAAAGTGATTGACGATGAGTGAAATATTTGTACATCCAATTAATGAAAACAATGATTTTATTCTTAAACCCAATGAGTAAAAACAGGTGTAAGGTCATCCAAATTATCCACGCAAAAAATCCTTGAAAACTCCATTGGGGCTTTGCCAAATCAACAACTGCTTTGTTTCTGCCCACGGTTGCCATGCTGCCTTTGTTGACATAAATGAACGGTTTAATATCTTTGAGTTGTGCCATAAGCTTGAAATTATGGGCGATGTTCAAGGCTTGGTCAATGGCGACACTTGCCAATTGTGGAAATCCTTTGGGATGTGCTTCCGTTTCGATAAAAGCAATGTCACCGACGGCATATACATTATCGAGGGAAACAACTCGATTGTAAATATCCGTTTTGATTTGGTTGGATTTTGTCACTAAATTTAGGTCAATACCCGTTGGCATATTGCCTTTCACACCCGCCGCCCAAATCACCAAAGTTGATTCTATTTCAGTCCCGTCTTGTAGGTGAATCCGTTTGCCGTCATAGTCTTTTACGATAGTGTTTACCCGCACCGTTACACCCATTTCCTCTAAATATTCTTTCGATTTCAAAGAAGAAGCGGTACTCATATTGGCTAATAGTTTGGGGCTACCTTCCAAAAGAAAAACGTGCATTTTGGTAAAATCCAATTCGGGATATTCGGCGGGCAGCGAATCTCTTTTCATTTCTGCCAATGCCCCACTCAACTCCACACCCGTGGGTCCACCGCCCACAATGACGACTGATAAAAGTTTTTCGCTTTTAGCCAATTTGGAAGAAACGGCATCTTCAAAATGTTGCAACAAGGAATTGCGAATTTGCAAAGCCTCCCACGTTGATTTCATCGGGAAAGTTTGCGCCTCAAGGGTTTTGTTGCCAAAATAATTAGTGATTGCACCCGTGGCAATTACCAAATAGTCATAGTCAAAATTGCCGCAAGTTGTTTCTAATGTGTTGTTTTGTGTGTCAATATTTATAACTGTACCCAAACGAATACTCACGTTTTTACTTTTTTTAAACATGTGGCGCAAGGGGAACGAAATATTACTCGCATCCAAACTTGCCATAGCCACTTGGTAAAATAGGGGTTGAAACTGATGGTAATTATTTTTATCAATGAGGGTAATACAATAATTTGGGTCATTATTGAGGGTTCGTGCCAATTTTAAACCCGCAAAACCAGCACCGATGATGACGATTTGTTTTTTATGATTCATCCTAAAATTGTTATGATAATCCCTTGTTCTTTATTCAACTGAGCATTTTCACGATTTTTTTGTCCATATTTCCTGCG
>JANPHO010000429.1:0-10645 GCA_031424515.1 Saprospiraceae bacterium | reverse complement strand
CAACAGAGTACATTCGCAATATCATGAAATCCAAGATTCCCATTATTGCGCTCACTGCCGATGTTACTACGGTTGATTTAGCAAAATGCAAATCTGTGGGAATGAATGATTATCTTGCAAAACCGATTGATGAACGGCTTTTATACAGTAAAATAGTGAGCTTGGTTAAGAAACCGATAGCTCATAGTGCAAATAAAGAAAACAATAATGCGCCCATTAAAAAAATTAGGTGTACGAACTTGGATTATTTAAATAAAATGACAAAATCCAATCCCGTATTAATGATGGAAATGATTGAGGCTTATTTGGCGCAAACGCATTTTTTGATTAAAGAAATGAAGAGTAGCTTTCTGGAACGCAATTGGGTTATATTACAATCAGTTTTGCATAAAATGATTCCCTCTTTTCCCATTATGGGCATAAATACAGACTATAGTTACATGGCAAAGGATATTTTAAAATATGCCCGTGAAGAGCAAAAAGAGACTGATATTACAGCATCTATTGAGCAACTTGAAAGAATTTGTATTCAGGCTTGTGAAGAATTAGAAGAAGAAATTAATAAAATAAAAGTCGATAAAGCATGAATAACATAAATAAAATAAAGCTTTTTTTGGTAGATGACGATGTCGTATTCTTAAAACTATTGGAGATTGAATTTCTCCAAAATGCTGATTTTGTAATCGAAACGTTTCCAACGGGTGAGTTATGCGTAAAGAATTTGATGCACAATCCTGATGTCATTATTTTGGATTATCATCTGGATGGTATTGAAAAAGATGCCATGAATGGTATCCAGACACTGGATAAAATAAAAGCCATTAACTCAGATATTCCAGTAATAATGTTATCTTCACAAGATAAGATAGAGGTAGCCATCGATTGTATGCACCACAGGGCGGCTGATTATGTTGTCAAAAGCGAAACGGCATTCATGCGTTTACAAAAAATTATTACCAATATTTTCAGCTATAAAAAAATGGAGAAAGAATTGAGCTGGTATATGGATAGGATGTGAGTATCGCAAAGAAATTCAAAGTCTCTATGTAGCCGTATATCCAATTCAAATATTTCTTTTAAAAAGTTGAGCAACAAGTATTTGGAAATTAAACGTGTAAAAGCCTACCCCCTCAGTACCGATTCTCAAAATGCTGATTTTTTGTCTAAACGCCTGATTTAAGGTTTAGTCTAATTCCCCCATTTCGGCTTACTGCAATTACCATATAATATGAAAACGGACACGAACAACACGAAGGAAAGAACAACCACAAATACTAAAACTAAAGAAGAACCTTTCACCGTAGTAGCTATTGGTGCATCCGTAGGAGGATTGGAGGCAGTAAGCGAACTTTTGAGAAATTTGGCACCTGACACGGGTATGGCGTTCATCTACGTTCAGCACCTCAATCCAGACCATAAAAGCCTTCTTACCTCTATTTTATCCAAGATAACTAAAATGCAGGTGCAAGAAGTAGAAAACATGGAGCACATTGCGCCCAATAATGTTTATGTGATTCCTACCAATAAAATAATAGAAGTAACGGATGGACATATCAAATTACTGAACCGACCAAAGAATAGCTCTACTATTTCCATTGATGTTCTTTTTTCCTCACTTGCCGAAACCCATAAAGAGAATGTGATTGGCATCATCCTTTCCGGTAATGCAAGCGATGGTACAATCGGCTTGAAAGCCATTAAAGATGCGGGGGGATTGACCTTTGCGCAGGATGATTCGGCTCAAGCAAGCAGTATGCCCCATTCTGCTATTGCGGAAGGCATCGTAGATTTTGTTTTATCACCTACGGAGATTGCTCAAGAGTTGTCTTATCTCAGTTTAAATGGATTTAAAAAACGCCCCCTGAAAAGCTATAATACTGAGGGGGTAGCTGAGAACATCAATTCCGAATTGAATACCATTTTTGAACTTTTGCGTAAAGAAACGGGCGTTGATTTCAGCCACTATAAAATGGCGACTATTAAAAGGCGACTTAGCCATAACATGCAAGAGTGTGGCGTAAAAACAATAAAAGGGTATTTAGACGTTTTACAAATCAATAAAAAAAACGAAATAAATCTGCTTTACAAGGACTTACTGATTAATGTCACCAGTTTTTTTAGAGATACAGAGGCGTTTCAATATCTCAAAACCACACTTTTTCCTGCACTTTTGGCGAGTAAAACCGTCAATGAAACCCTGCGAATATGGGTGCCAGCTTGTTCTACGGGCGAAGAAGCCTATACATTAGCGATGATACTTGATGAATTACAGGGTGAAAAAGATAAAAAAATACCCATCCAAATTTTTGCAACCGACCTCAGTGAAGAAGCCATCCGAATGGCGCGCGTGGGAGAATATACCCAAGCGGATTTGAAATCAGTGATGCCAAAATACATAAACAGGTATTTTACAAAAATAGGTGATAGATATAGAATAGTTAAAGAGCTGCGTGAAATGTGCGTATTTGCGCCACATAATATCCTCCGTGACCCGCCTTTTTCGCGGATGGATTTTGTGAGCTGCTGTAATTTGTTGATATATTTTGACACTGCAGCTCAAAAAAAGGTTTTCATAACCCTGCACTTCGCTTTGACTGAGGGGGGGTACTTAATGCTGGGCAAAGCAGAGACAGTGGGTACATCGTCTCAGCTTTTTACCCAAATCAATAGTAAACTTAAAATTTATTCTCGAAAGAAAAATGTAGGCGTGCGGCGGATAATTGAGTTATTGCCCCGTTTTCCTCGCACCATTATGTCCAATAAAAAAACGACAACCGCATTTAAAAGCACTATCACCAGTCCAGTAGACATAGAGTCGGCTATAGATAACGTCCTTCTTTCGAGCTACATACCTGCTTGTGCTGTCATTAATAAAGACATGGAGGTTATTCAATTTCGAGGACCCATTTCTCTATTTCTTGAGCATCCTTCGGGCAAAGCCAGTTTGAATATTTTAAAAATGGCGCGGTCAGAATTTGCATTTGAACTCCGAAATGCCATCAATGAAGTCCTTAAAACCAAGGATACAGTCCATAAATCGGGCATTGAATTAAAGATTGCTACCGTTTTAAGCATTATTTCTATTGAAGTTAGTATGCTTAAAATTGAGTGGGACGAGCCGCTTTTACTCATCGTTTTTAAAATTCATGAACAGGTAGAAAAATACTTAGATAATGATAAAAGTGGTAAAAACACGGCTTCACTCAAAGATCAAAGAATAAAAAAGCTCACTGAGGAATTGTACAATATTCGCTTGGAAATAAACACGATTACAGAATTACAAGAAATCACTTTTGAGGAATTACAAGCCGCTAACGAAGAAATTGTGTCTTCTAATGAAGAATATCAAACACTTAATGAAGAGTTGGAGACATCCAAAGAAGAAATAGAAGTCACCAATGAAGAGCTTATTTCTACCAATCAGGAATTACAAGTGCGCAATGACCTACTGACCGAATCACAGGAATATTCAGAAGCCATTGTTGCTACTATACATGAGCCAATGCTCATTTTGGATAAAAACTTTCACGTAAAATCGGCTAATAAATCCTTTTATGAAAAATTTTTAGTTAAAAAAGAGGATACAGAGGGGCATTTATTATTTGATTTGGGCAATAAACAATGGGATATTACGGAGTTGAAAGAGGCTCTTAACCATATACTTTCTGATAATAAGAGTTTTGAAAATTTTGAAGTCAAGCATTCTTTTTCTGGAATTGGTGAAAAAATAATGCTGCTCAATGCGCATCTCATTATTCAAAAAGTGAGTAGTGAACCATTGATATTGCTTGCTATTCAAGATATTACGGATAGTTTTCGTTTTTATCTCAAAGAAAAGTATTCGCTCAGTCTCATTGAAGCGAGTCTCGACCCTTTGGTGACTATCAATACCGAAGGCAAAATCACGGATATGAATGAGGCAACGGTCAATATTACGGGTTCGAGTCGTGATATACTGAGGGGGTCTGATTTTTTCACCTATTTCACCGAACCCCAAAAAGCGAGGGAGGTTTATCAAGAAATATTTGAAAAAGGGTCGGTGGCTAATTTTCCGCTGACGTTGCGGCATAAAGAGGGAAACCTGACGGATGTTCTTTTTAACGGTTCAGTTTACAGGGATGACAAAGGAAATGTGCAAGGTGCGGTAATAGTGGCAAGAGATATCACTGAGCAAAAAAGAAATGAGACCAATCTATTGCAAAGCTTAAGAGATGTATCTGATTATAGATATGCCTTAGATGAATCTTCTATCGTGGATGTTAGCGATGAAAAAGGGCTAATTAAATACATCAATAACAATTACCAAAAAATTTCGCAATACACAATTGATGAACTCATAGGTGAAAATCATAGCTTGGTCAATTCTGGATACCATTCAAAAGAGTTTATGTGCGAATTATGGGAGACTATTTCCAGCGGTAAAATATGGAAAAATGAAATAAAAAATAAGGCAAAAGACGGTACTTTTTATTGGGTGGCTACCACCATTGTCCCTTTTTTAAATGAAGAAAAAAAGCCGTATCAGTATGTGGCAATAAGCATAGATATTACGGAGCAAAAGAGAATTGCTTCAGAACTCATAGAAGCAAAAGTATTCGCGGAGGTAGCAAGGGGCATAGCCGAGGATGAACAAGGCAAGGCGGAAAATGCCATGAAAGCGAAACAGCAATTTCTCTCAAATATGAGTCATGAAATTCGTACGCCCTTGAATGGAATAATAGGCTTCACAAAAGTGATTTTAAAAACGGAATTAACAGCCAAACAAAAAGAGTATTTAACCGCCATTAAAATGAGTGGTGATGCTCTAATTGTACTGATAAATGACATCCTCGATTTGGCAAAAGTAGATGCCGGAAAGATGATATTTGAGCAAACGCCCTTCAAATTGGCAGCGTCAATTTCTTCGATGCTTCATTTATTTGACACAAAAGTTCAAGAAAAGAATTTAAGATTGGTTAGAGAATACGATAAAAATATTCCAGAAGTATTGGTGGGTGACCCGATTCGTTTGCACCAAATCATATTAAATCTTGTGAGTAATGCCGTGAAATTTACCACAAAAGGGCACATAACAGTAAGTGTTCATTTATTGCATGAAGATGAAGAGAATGTTAGTGTCGAGTTTGCCGTAACTGATACCGGCATAGGCATACCAGAAGATAAAACAGAAGCCATTTTTGAAAATTTCCAGCAAGCATCCAATGATACATCAAGGGTGTATGGTGGTACGGGCTTGGGGCTTGCCATCGCGAAGCAATTGGTGGAGTCGCAGGGCGGGAGCATAAAAGTGAACAGCGTTGTAGATAAAGGCTCTACTTTTAGCTTCGTTTTACGTTTTCAAAAAACGGATGCTGATGTTGAGTTAGCGCCTGAAATATTAGAATTGTACAAAGACGTTAAAAATGTCAAGGTTTTAGTGGTCGAGGACATGGCACTCAACCAATTATTGATGAAAACGATTTTGGATGATTATGGTTTTGAGCGCGATATTGCTGATAACGGACTCATAGCCATTGAAAAGATAAAAGAAAAAGAATATGATGTGATATTGATGGATTTGCAAATGCCCGAAATGAATGGTTTTGAAGCCACGGATTACATTCGGAATACGCTAAAATCTTCAATCCCCATCATTGCACTCACGGCGGATGTTACCACCGTGGATTTGGCAAAATGTAAGTCCGTGGGTATGAACGATTACATCGCAAAACCAGTAGATGAAAGGGTTTTATACAGTAAAATCATCGGATTGGTAAAAAAACCGACGCTCGTAAGTTTAGATGTGGAGAAACCAATTATTGAAAAGAAATCAAAATACACCAACTTGAATTACTTGATGCTCCGCACAAAATCTAATCCTTTATTGATGTCGGAAATGATTCAAGCTTATCTGGAACAAACGCCTACTTTGATTAACTCCATGAAAAAGAGTTTTCAAGATAAAAACTGGCAGATGTTGCACGCTGCAGTGCATAAAATGCTTCCTTCTTTTTTAATAATGGGCATCAGTACGGATTTTGAAAGAATGGCTAAAAAGGTAATGGAATACGCCCAAACGCAAGAACAAACGGAAGACATCAATAATTTTGTTTTACAACTCGAAACCGTTTGTGAACAAGCGTGTGAGGAATTGAAAGAAGAATTGGACGTTATTAAAAACGCAAAAACATGAACAGCGACTCGAAAATAAAGATTTTTTTAGTGGATGATGATGCCGTATTTCTTAAATTATTGGAGATAGAATTTCACAAGCACGATGATTTTGACATTAAAACGTACGCATCTGGGGAATTGTGCATTGAGCATTTGGTACATAACCCCGATGTCATAGTCTTGGATTACAACTTAGATGGCATTGATAAAGATGCCATGAATGGTATGACCACTTTGGATAAAATAAAGGCATTTAACCCCAATATCCACGTCATTATACTCTCTTCTCAGGATAAAATGGGCGTGGCATTGGATTGCATGCACGACCGCGCCTTGGATTATGTGATGAAAAGCGAAACGGTTTTCCTCCGCTTACCACAAATTATTACCACCGTTTTTAATAATAAAAAATTGGAAAAGGAGCTGGGTGAGTAATGCTTATAGCCTCTTAAAAATACCCAATGTAGCCTTCAAAAGCCTTTAATGCTCTCGAAGGCTACGCTTATTTATAAAAAAAATGGACTAAATACTGAGGGGGGCTCCAATTTGAAAAAAATATATTCAAAGAAGTGTGAATCCTGTAACTTATTTAGTCAATTGTGTAACGTATGCGCCTGAGAAGCAACCCATCTTTGCACCAGAGTAGTTCAATTGTTTGATATTTGAATACACCATTCAAATTAGCGAAGGCCATATACGCTTCAACTACTTTCCATAACTCGCATTAACTCTCGACAGATGGACCGTTGTGGCAGCGCTATTGTTTTAAAACAGTAAAAATACAGTTTTAGACAGCCCAAGCTAATTTGGATGACGTTTTTTAATTTAGAAAATTTAACAATAAAAAATGAATAAAGAAAAATCAATTGAGGTGTTGAACACGCTCATCGAAATCAATAATGACAGGATTGCAGGCTACGAAATTGCGATTGAAGAAACGGATGAAGCCGACCTAAAAACGCTTTTCACGCAACTCAAGCAAACCAGCCAGAAATGCAACATTGAGCTTTCAACGGAAGTGAAATCTTTGGGCGGAAGCCCCATATTGGGCACAAGAGAAATAGGCGATATCCATAAAGCCTGGATGGACTTAAATTCATTGATAAAAAATAATGACCGCATTGCTATTTTTCACTCATGCGAGTATGGAGAAGGCATCACGATGGATATGTATAATGAAGCCTTGAAGAATAGTACGGATATGACTGCCAAGCAAAAAATGCTGTTGAACGCGCAATGTATGCTCATTAAAGCCGATCAAGATAAAGTGTATGGCATACGTGAAATGCTATCTCAGGAGGTATAATCAAATTTATTAAATCACCTGAACTTGGTTAATAGCGGGGGACGTAAATCTATTTCTCCCGCCTATTAATTTTACCCTAAACAGTAGCCATGAAAAATATATACAGAGGCATAGAAACTACTTTTGAAAAACTAACCTCTTTTGCCACCATCATACTTGGTAATTCTATTTCCTTCATTCTCGCCTTTTGTATGATTGCCTTTTGGATGATAAGCAGAGCTTTCTATAATGATGAGGTTCATTATGTTATTAGGGATATTGTTAGGGATTTTATTCATGGGGCAACTTTTTTAAGCCTATTTATTATCCAAAAGGAATTCAATCGTTTTTCTGCATCCCTTCATTTAAAAGTGAACGAATTAGTGGTATCCAATGAATCAGCAAGTAACGCAGTGATTAATGTTGCTGAAAAAACGGAGTATGAAATGACTGAATTGGCAAAAGAATATACCGAATTGGCAGTTATAGCGGTTCATGAAAAAGAAGAAAAAGAGAAAGAGGAGGAAGAATCCAAAGAAAATGTGTGAAAGATGTAATTTATTTGAAAAATCATGTAACACTTTAATGTTAAAGAAGAATCACCTTTGCAACGTAATAATTAAATTACATAAAAAACTCATAAAATGAAAAAATCAATTTTAGCATTAGCAGCAAGTACAATCATTATTGGCTCAATGGCAACGAGCTGTAACACGCCTGCCGAAAAAGTAGAAAAAGCGCAAACCAATGTCCAAGAAGCCAATCAAGATTTAGAAAAAGCCAACGATGCATACAAGTTAGAAATCGAAAGCTATAGAAAAGAAACGGCTGATAAAATTGCAGCAAACGACAAAAGCATTGCTGATTTTAATCTCAGAATCGAAAATCAAAAGCAAGATGCCAAAGTGGAATACAAAAAACAAATCGCTGAATTAGAACAAAAAAACAGTGATATGAAAAAGAAAATGGACGACTACAAAGCAGATAGTAAAGTGCAGTGGGAAGTTTTCAAAACTGAATTTAGCCATGATATGGATGAATTGGGTAAAGCTTTTAAAGGCTTAACCGTTAAGAATAAGTAAGTAAAATTAAAGAAATAAATACATTTAACATCGAATCCTTCCTTAAAGGAGGATAATTTTTTAAACCATCCAATACAAATTTTAAATTTTAAAAAATAATAAATAATGGAAAAGGTAATTTTTATGTTCGCTTTCTCAGTGGTACTTTTTGTAGGAATAACAGCTACTGGATGCCAGTCACCTTCCCAAAAAGTAGAAAATGCTCAAACTAAGGTGGATGAAGCGCAAACAAAACTCAATGATGCCCAAACTAAGGTAGATAGTGCTCAAATAAAATTGGATGCAACCAAGGCAAAAATGGAAAATATTGTTGCCATTGCTTCTAAAAATGCTAAAACATTAACTGCAGCAGTCACTGCCGCAGGTCTTGTGGAAACACTTGAAGGAACAGGCCCATTCACTGTTTTTGCTCCCACGGATTCGGCTTTCAAAGCAATCCAAAAGGAAGTGGACAATTTGCTCAAGCCTGCCAACAAACCCAAGCTTACTAAAGTACTTACTTATCACGTGGTGAGCGGTAAAGTAATGGCAGCTGACCTCAAAGATGGTCAAGAATTGACTACTGTAGAAGGCACTAAGCTGAAAGTATCCATTAAAAACGGGAAAGTTATGGTGGGTAATGCTCATGTTATAGCTGCCGACGTGTATGCATCTAATGGCGTTATTCACATGGTTGATAAAGTATTGATGCCTAAAATGTAAATGAAGATTGCCCATACCCCCTCAGTATAAAAGCTGTTTTTATTGATTTTTATGATAAAATACGCGATGATTTAAGGGGGAAAGCATATTCCAAAACCGATTCAATAAACTATCGCAAACAAATCAATACAAACCTGTTCTGCCAGTTGCAGAAATAAAAAACAAATAAAATGAATAAATTAGGCCTGAAAGGAAACTGGAACGAGCAAAAAGGTAAACTTAAACAAACATTTGCGGAATTGACTGACAATGACCTGATGTTTGAAGAAGGTAAAAAAGATGAAATGCTTGGTAAAATTCAAGTCAAACTCGGAAAATCAAAAGAAGAGTTAGACAAGATTATTGCTGACCTTTAATCCCGCCTTTTTCCATATTAAAAAGATACCGTTTAGTGATACATTAGACGGTATTTTTATTTTAAATAATTTTAAAACAAATACTCATGGAAATGAACCTGCCTCAGAAACTGCTACACGAAATTTTTGTAACGACATCAAAGATTCAAAAAGAATACCCAGAACTCTATGAAAATCTCAGGGAAACACCGCTGTTTCTCAACGGAACTAAATACGAAATTACGACAGTTGATTTTGAACAGTATCTCGAATCTCTTCAAACTCAATTGGCTGTATTTAGGAAAATCAGTGCGGTCGCTTTGACAACCCTTGATATTTTGTAAAAAGTGTGAATCCTACAAGTCTTCGTTTTAATTGTGTAACGCTTCCTTTCCATAAAGCCTTCACCTTTGTAGAGTAAAAATTATTTTATATATGACTCGCCATTTGCGAGAATTTAAATTTAAATAAAATGAGCAAAGACAAAGGAAGCAAAAACCATAAAAAAGCACCAGCTGACAAATCTTTAGAGAAGAAGAAAGTTGTGTCATCTTACAAATCAGAAAGTAAAAGTGGGCAACCCTCTCTCGAGCCTTTCACACCCAAGCCTGATGGTAAAACGGGTAAAACTCAAAAATCGTAGGGATTAATATTAGGGAAATTTTATTTTTCTTGAAAAGTTTTTTAAATCAATGCTATACCTAAAGCGAAACGGAAATTTCCCTAATATCTTTTGAAAAGAAGCCCCCTCAGTATTTTTCTCATTTTATGAAACATTTTAGCCTATCTGAGTCACTTTTTAATAAAATGATAAATGAAACCCTACAAAAATCATAACCCAGATACGATTATTTCGCCGAAAGTATTGGAAAAGAAGCATCCCAATTGGAGCCATTTATATGATGAATATGCTCCGATGATGTACGGTACCATTCTGAAAATGGCGGATAATGAAAGAATAGCGGAGGAGGTATTTGAAAAAGTTTTTCTTGAATTGAAAGAGAGAAAAATTCTTTCGCCACACCATACGCCTATCCGATTCTGTGTGCTAAGGCATACGTATAAATTGACTTTAAAATATTTGAAAG
>JANPHO010000428.1:0-24169 GCA_031424515.1 Saprospiraceae bacterium | reverse complement strand
ACACAGGCTTGGTAGCGACCTTGTATTGTACTAAGTTTGTTGTGTAGTGGTTGGAGCATGCTTTTTTTGATTGTGGTTAATCAAATTTATGCTCTTTTCCACTACTTTTTAGCTTGGCTTTTCAATTTGTACAGTAATATTGTTTTCAACCTATTTTACCTCCACTTCAACACGACGGTTTTTATCTCTTCCTTCTTTAGTCGCATTGGTAGTAATGGGTTTTGAAGAACCTAAACCCAGAGTTTTTACGCGACTGGTAGCAATCCCCTTTTCAACCAGGTAAATCATACACATATTCGCCCTTGAAGTACTTAGTTTTTGATTAACAGTTTCATTACCTGTTTTATCCGTATGTCCCGTAATGTACGCTTTCATAGAAGGGTTTTTAAGCAACATTTCAGCCACTTTATCCAAAAGAGCGTAAGAACTTTCCTTGATTTTCACACTTCCCGTCTCAAATTGTAGAACTTGTTTCAGCTCAACAGCCCCCTCAGTAATTTCTTGTTTTTTAACAATATCTGCTGCTTCAGGGCAACCGTTATTGGCAGCTTTTCCAGCCTCAGTTGGGCATTTATCTTTGGCATCAACGAGACCATCACCATCCGAATCCATCGTTAATTTTTCAGCTTCAGCCTTTGCCTTGGCTTCTTCTTCAGCTTTAGCTGCCACTTCCGCCTCCGCTTTTGCTTTTTCACGGGCATCAGCCTGCGCTTTTTCACGGATAGCTCTATTTTGTGCCTCTACGAGCGCTTTTTCTTTTGCTTCCAAGGCTGCTTTTTCACGGGCAGCGGCAGCTTCTTTCGTTATTGCCGCCTCAGTTTTAGGTGCAGGCTTTGCAGCTTCGGCAGATTTTGGTATTTTAGGCTCTGCATTTGTAAAACCGAAACGGTACGATACAATTGCCCCCGCAAAAAGATAAGTATCTTTTTTATCAGGATTAGCCGATTGGCTTATTTTATCTACATAATCGTTAAACGTAAAACGTTTTCCAACTTCAAGATTCAGCCCCCATTTTTCAGAAATATCAATTTTTAAACCTGCCCCAAGTGGCATTGCTATAAACGCATTTTTAGAAGCTCTGCCTTGGTCAGCCGTTGTTAGATTGTTCCTATTCCGTGGCTCAGCATCGTTATAAAAGGTTTTGGCTTCAATAGTAAACATCGCGCCCACACCACCAAACGCATAAGGGCTTATTTTTTTGCTAAAAGCGCCTTCATTATAGCGTTTGTGACCCAATAAATCGTACTCGCCCACAACAGAAAACTCTGCTACCCGCGAAGAAAAACTAAAACCACGGCTTTTCAAACGTTCAATATTGGCATCTCTTCCGGTCATGTAACCAGCCAGTAAATTACCCCGTAAGGCGAAGTTATTAGTCAAATGACGCCTTGCAACGGCACCCCAACCCACATGCAACTCCTTTAACCCATCATCATTAATGTCACCTTGATATTGTGAAGTGCCTAAAAAACTGCCTACTTCCCACTTAGGTATTTGGGCTCCGAGGGCAAAAGAACAGACCAGAAGGAGTGTTATCAGTATTGTTTTTAAATTTGTAAACATCGATTAATAACTTTTAGAGAATTAAAAAAAGGTAATGAAAATCTTTTCTCATAGTTAAACATTTTGTTTACGTATATATTAGAAAAAGTTGCATAAATGACCTATCTAATTTTCAAATTAAAGAGTTAAGGATAAGATTTAAGAATTCTTTTACCGATATGAAGCAAATGAACCAATTGTAAACCAAGAATCTCGATTCCGATGATGGTTTTAAAAAATAAAAAAGTTCCCATGACAAAGCCTTGTCATGGGAACTTTTTAAACGTAAACCCCTCAGTATTTTCAACTTAAAATGGTCTAAAATACGGAAGATAAAAAACAGAATTATTCTAACGTACGTTTTGAATACCTTTTCGAGTAAAAATGAAATTCAAAACGATCTCTAAAGATATTTATTGAGCCACAAATTCCACACGGCGATTGCGGTCACGACCTTCTTTGGTCGTATTAGTCGCAATAGGCTTAGTAGAACCAAAGCCTTGAGCAGTCATTCTGCTTGCCGCAATGCCTTTATTTACTAAATAATTCAAGCATATATTAGCCCGAGAAGTGCTCAACTTTTGGTTTACAGCTTCATTTCCTACATTATCAGTATGACCATCAATGCTCAATCTCAAATTAGGATTTTTAGCCATAATACCTGCTACTTTATTTAAAATAGCGTAAGAACTTGTTTTAATGGTTGAACTTCCCGTCTCAAACTGAACGGCTTGCATAGCTTCACTCATCACATCGCTCACTTCTTGAGTGACCACTGGCGTTTGAGGGCAACCATTATTAGAGGCAACACCCGCTACTGTTGGGCATTTGTCGTTCGCATCAAGAACTCCATCGCCATCTGTATCTTTATTCAATCTCTCATATTCAGCTTTTTTGCGCGCTTCATCTTCTGCTCTTTTACGAGCTTCGTCTTCTGCCTTTTTGCGAGCTTCCGCCTCAGCCTTAGCCTTATTAATTGCATCAGCTTGTGCTTTTTCACGAATAGCTGCTTCACGCGCCTCTGCCTCAGCCTTTTCACGGGCTGCCGCTTCTAGTCTGGCATTAGCATCATCAGCTTTTACAGCTGGCTTCTTGATTACTTTACCCACTTTAGGCAAACCAAAACGATAAGCTAATAAGGCACCAGCATATATATAAGTGTCCTTTTTATTAGGATTGCCTGACTTGCTGATTCTATCTACATAATCACTGAACGTGTATCGTTTTCCTAATTCAAGATTTAAACCCCATTGCTCTGATAAATCAAATTTAACCCCAACACCCACAGGAACAGCAATAAAAGTGCTTTTTGTGGCTTGTGCTTTGTCTTGGCTAATTAAACTTGCTTGCGCTTTGTTGACCGTTTCGTTGTAAAAAGTTGTGGGTTTAACGCCCATCAACGCTCCTATACCACCAAATAAATACGGACTCACTTTTTTACTGAACTTACCGTCACTGTATCGTTTATGTCCTAAAATATCGTATTCTCCAACAATAGATAGTTCATTCATGGACGATGAAAATGTATATCCACGGCTCTTTAATCGAGTGATATTGGCATCTTTTCCACTCATTTTACCAAACAACAAGTTTCCTCTTAAAGCAAAATTGCTGTTAATGTGCTTACGAGCCACTATACCAAAGCCCCCATTTAACTCATCAAAGCCATCATTATTGGTATCGCCTTGATATTGTGATGCGCCTAAAAAACCACCCACTTCCCATTTAGGGGTTTGTGCTTCAAGACTTAAAAAACTAAATAAAAGTAGTGCTGTACAAAATGCATTAATTCTTGTGAACATTAGATTAGAATATTTAGAATATTAAAAAAAAATAAATAATAAATAGAGTTTACTTTAAAAACACATTTCTGACGGACACAATCATAAAAGTCACCAATTTTAAAATAAAGTGACATAGTATATTTTAAATTATCTATATTTAGATAAATCGAATGAAGTGCTAATTTAGCAATTGGGCTAATTGTTTTTAATGACTAATAATTAAAGTATTATATTGAGCAATATTAATTTTCATTCAATCATCACATCATGTATCACATTATCATGACTTCGAAATTAACCAGTTTACTTCTACTATTGAGCGCATCGGTAATGGCTCAGAAAACAACTGCCATTAAAAACAAAGCATATTTCCCACCCTCTCAGTACTGGCAGCATAAAATGCCTTCAGAATTGGGTTTGGATAGCTTAAAAATTCAAGAAGCCATCGCTTTTCACAAGGAAAATGAAATAAAAAATCCTCGAAGCATGGAACAATCGCATTACCAATCCTTTGGTAAAGAACCCTTTGGATATGCCATTGGTCCCTTCGCCGACCGTGGAGAACCAACCGGCATAATCATCCATAAAGGCTATATTATTGCTGAATGGGGCGAGCCTTTACGCTGCGATATCACCCATAGTGTGACAAAAAGTTTCCTTTCAACTATTGTAGGCTTGGCAGTGGATAAAGGGTTGATTAATAATGTCAATGACATCGTTGCACCTTACGTTCCGCCCATCGAAATGTACAATCAACCCGTCTTGCGTTCCGCCGATGATTTCGGAAAAACTGAACTTTTAACCCCTTTTGAAACGCCGCACAACCGAACCATCACTTGGGACAACCTTTTGCGCCAAACCAGCGACTGGGAAGGCACACTATGGGGCAAACCTGAATGGGCAGACCGACCCGATGCCGATGCTTCTAAATGGTTGAATCGTCCCCGCAATAAGCCTGGAACAACCTATGAATACAATGATGTTCGGGTCAATGCTTTAGCCTTGGCAGCCACCAGTGTTTGGCGGAAGCCTTTACCCCAAGTTTTAAAAGAGAACATTATGGATGCTATTGGCGCAACTAATACATGGCGTTGGACAGGTTATCGCAATGCATGGATTGTGTTAGATGGTCAACCCGTCCAATCAGTCAGTGGTGGCGGACATTGGGGCGGCGGGATGTTCATTAATGCCTTAGATATGGCCCGTTTTGGTCTTTTAACCTTGAATAAAGGTAGTTGGAACGGTCGTCAATTGATTTCAGAAGACTGGATTAAACAATCCACGACCCCAACCAGCTGTAAAACCGACTACGGATTCATGAATTATTTCCTCAATACGGATAAAAAAGCTCTACCCACAGCCCCCCTCAGTAGTTACTACCATTTGGGCAACGGAACGAATATGATTTACGTGGATTCTGAGCATGATTTAGTCATGGTCGTCCGTTGGATAGACAATAAAGCATTGGATGGAATGGTAAAACGGGTTTTGGAGGCTTTTAAAAAGTAAAACTTAATCCTTTTCTTTAATCCTTGAAGAAATATGAAAAGGTAAAGCTGCCTTTGCATTATTCTTTTTTTGATTTAAAACCGATTCCAAAGCAGTTTTATTGGATTCCTTACTTTCTTGATAAAATGTGGAGTCCAATATATCTTTATAAAGTTCCCAAAAATGAAAGCGGTTGTAATCGTCTAAACTGTTATCTGCTATTACATCCAATATATTTTTTTCAAGTTGATTATAATGTTTATGTTCTTTTATGACAGCGCCCACTCGATAACCTAAATAAGAAATATTAAAATGGTTTTTAGTGGAATTATCAAAATCAAAGAAAGCGCCTAGATATAAATCATTTACATTTATTTTAAGCGTATCCAACTGTTGAGTATAATATTGTAATTCTTGCTTTGTTTGGGTAAAATCAAACGGGTCACTCAATAGTAAAAGATAAGAATTCATAAAAATATTCCAGTTTACTGTATTAGCTGCAAGTTTTGCAATATTATATAAATGAATTCGTGGACGATCATCATTACCACAACCACTCCATACAAAACGTAAACGCATTAATTGTAGGGCTTTCGATGGAGAAAGATATTTTAAAACCAAATTTTCTAAAGCCGCAGAAGGAACTTTTTTAATCAAAGCCTCATCACTTGCGGCTACAAGTTGCTCTCGGAAAAGCTTCAAATTAGATAATTTGTCAACAAATGTATCATTAACTACTACACTACCTAAATAATCTACTTCATAATCAAAATCACCATCACGATAATCATTTCTATTGGGTAAAACAAGTTTATAAAAAGCTGTTCTACAGGGTAATTTCATACTATTCATAATTTCGTACGAAAATTTGCCTCTCAAAGGGAAAATGATTGTATTAGTATCCGCTAAAAAGTCAACATATTCAATTTTAGGGGAATATTTACTCGGAATCGAATGTTTTTCAAACCCTTTTTCAAAAAAGCAAGCTACTAACTCATCATGTTTTCGGAATTCATGAGCTGGTAAAATAGTATCTAACCAGCGTTTCTGTAAAGAGCTGTAACAAAGCATCGAATCAAAGGTGACAGTAAATTCATAAGGGTAATTATGAGGATAAGATTCAAATTGAATGACTTTCCCTTTTCCCCAACTTTCACTTAAATGACGCATTACCAATACTTTTTTCTCACTTTTAGCAAATGGATATTTCTTTAAAAAGGCCTCAAAAGTGGGTTTTGTCCTTAAATACAATTGAGCTTCTTTTGTTAATGTATCCATATAAATCCAATTACCGTAAGCTTGTGGCAATGACCAATAAGATTTATCATGTGGAATAGAATTGAAAACTCGATGAAGTGAATCAGATATAAGCTGTAACCTTTTTAAGGCTGAAGTATTGTAATAACTATCTTTAAGTAAATAACTCCTCCTTTGAGAGTAGCTCTTATTTTGAATAAAAAGGATAAACATTAAATAAAAAAAGTATGAGCGCATTTTGTTTTAATTAAAAGTTGATTAATAATTCTTAAAACGCTCAAATTTTTAAAATCTTATATTATCTCTAAAAATTTACCCCTCAGTATTTTACTTATTAAGGTCATTACATTATTTCCAAAAGTCTTTCAACTTGAAGCCTATGGCGGTCAATATGCAAACTGAGGAATTCAAGGCGTTGTTAAATATCCATATCATCTGAAATGGGGTGCGGATGTTAGATTTTTTATCAACTTAAAATCCAAATAAATCCAAAATAAGAAAAATACTGAGGGGTGGAAAAACACAATATAAAACCCTCGCTTTTTCAAAACTAACTTTTATCTTTGATAAAAATACGAAACCAATGAAGGACATCACAAAAAAATACACCAATGGCGAAGTAACAATTGTTTGGAAACCAAATACTTGTATCCATTCACGCATCTGTTGGCATGCAGCAACAGGATTACCTGAAGTTTTTAATCCATCGGAAAGACCTTGGATAAAACCCGAAGCAGCAAGCACTGAACGCATCATTGAGCAAGTTAAAAAATGTCCATCTGGGGCATTAAGTTTTTATTTGAACAATGAAGCAGAAAAAAATGTTGAAGTGAGTGGGGAAAGTATAGTTGAAGTCGTACCCAATGGGCCACTGCTCGTTTATGGCAACATCATTGTTAAAGATAAGGAAGGAAATGAAACCCACAAAAATAAAGTAACGGCTTTTTGTCGTTTTGGTCAATCAAGTAACAAACCGTATTGCGATGGAAGCCATATCAAAGTAGGATTTGATGATTAATTTTTAAAATAATAATTAAATTAAATATGTTAGAAACTATTGAAACAACCAAAATTAAGTCAGCGCAGACACAATTCGATGTTGCACCATTTATAACTGAGAGATTTAGTCCTCGTGCTTTTTCAGAAAAAAGCATTAGTAAAGAAGCGATTAATACTATTTTTGAAGCGGCATCATGGTCAGCAAGTGCTAATAATGAGCAGCCGTGGGAATTTTACTACGCCCACAAAGGTACTGAGGGGTTTCAAAAAATTTGGGCGTCATTGATGGGTGGCAATCAACCTTGGGCAAAAGATGCAGCAGCACTGGTGATTACGGTAGCTCGTAAAACCTTCGCAGGCAACGGGAACGCAAATGGTTCAGCGTTACATGATTTGGGCATGGCAAACGCTACATTATTACTTCAAGCCCGTGCTTTGGACATATTTGGTCATCCAATGGGCGGTTTTGATAGGATAAAAGCAACTGAAATACTCAATTTAGATGAAGATAGAATACCTGTGTGTGTCATTGCATTGGGCTATTTAGGCGATGCCGAGCAATTAATTGAACCTTTTAAAACCAGAGAATTGTCCCCAAGAAGTAGAAAAACTATTGACCAATTTGTTAAAGAAATATGAAAAAAGTACAAATATTAGTCATAGGCAGGCATCCTGAAATTCTGCAGACAGTACTGAGACTCATAAATAAAAATGAAGCTTGGGAAGGCATCGGTACAGGCGATGATACCGAAGCAATTGAATTTTTTCAAAAACAGGATTTTGATATTGTTTTGATTGGCGGTGGAGTTGAGCGAGAAAGTGAAGCGCATTTTAGAGCCATTTTCACTCAACACAAACCTAATATTAAAATCGTTCAGCATTTTGGTGGTGGCAGCGGTCTGTTATTAGGTGAAATACAAGCTGCTTTGGACAATATACCCCTCAGTAATTTCAATGTTTGAAATAAAGTTAATGTAATTCGTAAGAACCGATGAATATGCTTGCCGACAAAGGCAGATTTATAGCTTAACAGCTTTTATTCTTGGTTTAAAAATAGGCAATAATAAAAAAGTCCTTCTGAAACGCATCGTTTTGAAAGGACTATTTTATTGTCTATTTTTGGGTAAGTAAATACGTTTGATAAACTTAACAATATAACCTACTTACTCATGCCAAATAAGGATACTTTTGCCCATTATTCAAAGAATGGAACGAATCAAAGTCTTTGGTTTTAGAACTCATTTCTAATTCATAATACTCCAATTGGCGAGCAATGATATTAAAAACATCATGATTAGTGACCAATCCCCAGTGACTTCCTCTTGTTTCAATATTTTGATGTAGATTATCTTCCAGTTGCTCTCGGCATATTTCCCAAGGCACGAGTCCATCCTGTTTTGAATAAACCGCAGTAGTGCGAATGGGTGCCGGAGTCGGCAAATTATCTCGCCATTTTTTATCCAAATCATCTGGATTTTGGATGTGTTTAAAGAGCCATAAAACATTATTGGGGGCGTATGAATCCGCAAAAGGGCTCCCTAAAGTAATGATTTGGTGGAACAATTCAGGCTTCATTTTAGCGATTTCTCTCGTATAAATCCCGCCCATACTCCAACCAATGAGGGTTATTTTTTCATTGTGTTGCTTATAAATCTCATCAATTCTGGCTTCTAACCGCTTAATATCCCGTAAATCTTTTAAATTCCCCAGATTGATACCCAATTCCCAACCATAAGCGGTATAACCCAATTTATTGAGAAAATTGCGCAAAAGTCGAGTTGAAAAATCACTGCACAATAAACCTGGCACTACCAAAACGGGATGCCCATCACCTTTTGTGGTAAATCGATAAGACCGAAGGAAAAATAGGCAATGGAAAAAATCAATGAAAAAGCGTACCCCCTCAGTAAAAAACAAGAATAATGATGGTTTTTTTATGTTTTCCATAATATTATCATTCAAGAACAACTATTTTATCAATGAAATAACGAGCCACGGTGCTTGGAAACGATACTCTTTCAATTTCAAAAAAGTAGCAAAACGAGGCAACATGATGGATTTCCGACGATTCCCCAAATCAATCACCAATTCATCGCCGAATTTTTTAAGCTCAATATCTTTTTCAGTAATAAACGGTACGCGTACTTTCACGAAATAACCTTCGCTGTTTTCGATGAATTCGAATGGTTTATCCAAATGCATAACAGCCACTGGATCAACGCCTTTGTACATGGCATCTCCAATTTTATCCAATAAGTCAGTTCCGAAAACCTCTTGACCTTGGTGTAAAACTTTCAGAATAGGAATTGGGTTAAAATTCTCTTCAATGTCTTGAAGATATTGCTTCTGCGATTTGAGATAAGACTTGAACGTTTCACCACCTGCATCTTCTGGTAAAACTCTGTTGACCACAATAGCGTCCACATTATATCCGTACAATTGCAAATAAGTATACGCGCGTTGAGCCTCTTTAATAACCATACGCTCCGGATTGGTAACAATACGAATGGACGTAATTTCTGGATCGAGGAATACTTTTTGGATGTTTTCCAATTTATTAAACATTTCATCCAATTCTTCCAAACCTTTATCCAAAGGAACACCCGTGAACATTCTAACGCCTTTTGTAACGGTTTTAACTGCAAAGTTCTGAGCCGAGAATGCTTTTGACATCCATGATTTGACAACTTGCGGCAGAGATAATAGCGTCAAAGTCTCACCTGTAGGCGCGCTATCAATAATGATGAGTTCATAAGTGCCTTCGTTATAGTATTTTTCCAACCACAAAAAGGCAGATGCTTCTTCCATTCCTGGTAAAACAGATAACTCCTCAGCAACCACATTTTTCACCCCTTTCCAACGGAAGACCATTTGCATCAAATTGCGCATATTGCCCCAATATTTTTCCATGGAATAATACACATCAAACTCTTGTGCAAAGAGATTAGGCAATATTTCAGTTGGCTCAGGTGTCAGTTTTATATTCAGAGCGTCTGATAGACTGTGGGCAGGGTCAGTGGATATAACAAGAGTTTTAATACCTTGTTGGGCTGCTTTCATAGCAGTGGCTGCGGCGGATGTTGTTTTACCAACGCCTCCTTTGCCCGTAAAAAGAATAATACGCATGATTTCGAGTGATTTTTATGAATTTAATAATTCGTCAATTGTGAGGTCTTTTTTCTTCTTTACTACAACTTCTTTCTTTTCCTCATTTCGGTTTTGACGAATTACATCAACGGTTTCTTTGATGGCCTTGTTTGATGTGTTGACTACACTTTTTTGATTGTCGAGAGTAAGTTTAAGTGTTTCTTTGAAAAGTTTTTTACCGTACTTCATGGCATCCCAACCAGCCTCTTTGTACAATGCAAAAATGCTCTTTGTGGTATGCAAAGAAGATTTAATTAGCTGAGTTCCCGCGCTCATGATAATGGTATTGGCTGTTTTTTTGATTGGAGTTGCTTCCTTTGTTGGAGGAGTGCTGTTTTTCTTTGCCATGATATTCAGTTGTTATAATTGGTAATTCTAAAGTCGATATTTTGAGACACTCAGATATTCAGATATTTATTTGATAATCAATATTTTATGTCGTAAAATCGAAATATTTAATTTTCAATAAACACCATTCAAATACATAAACCATTAAAAAGCGAAGTTGTTGTAAAGTACATCTAAACAATACAACAACTTCGCTAAACTTGGGTTTTATATAGTACTTTCCGACAAAAAACCCAAACTCACTAATTGGGATACCCCCTCAGTAAATTAGTTATTCTTGAAGATATTTCTCAAACGGATAGCTGTGTGGCTCAATTGACCTTTCACTGCTTCGAGCGTTGAAAAAGTAATCTCTTGTTGTCTTTCTGCTAATTTCAGACCGCTTTTCATAGCTTTTGCAGCTACATTTTGCCATTTTTCACCGTTGCTAATCATGCCATCTACCAATTCTTCCGCAGTTTCCAAGGTGAAATCACTTGCATTTTTTACAGCATTTTTGATTGTACCTACTCTTTCAGTAACATTGATGTTTTCGATTGCTTCTTTCGCCATTTTCGCAGCGTTGGCTTGCATTTCTTTACCGTTCGCTTTCACATCTTCGAAAACCTCAGTCATTGTTTCCTGAATTTGGCTGTTCACCTTCTCTGCAGTAGCTTTAATGATATTGCTACTTTTTTTCATGTTTATTTTCTTAGCGGCTTCTTTCACAGTTTTAGTTGCGACAGCTTTGATTTCCTTACTGTTAGCTTTCACATCTTCCATGATAGTTTCTACAACTTCAGAAACTTCATTATTGATATTTTTAGCGGTTTTTGCAATCTTATTGATGCTTTTATTAGCAACTGTCTCAGTTTTAGCGGCTGCTTTTTTAACACCTTTAGTAGCGATAGCCTTGATTTCTTGGCTGTTAGCTTTTACATCAGCTACAACAGTTTCTACTGTTTCAGATACTTCGTTATTGATGTTTTTAGCTGTTTCAGTGATTGATTTGATGCTTTTGTTGGCAATAGTTTCTGTTTTAGCTATTGCTTTCTTTACTGAATTTTCCATTTTATATAGTTAATTTAAGTAGTTGGGCTAAAATAAATACTGTTTTCTTTTCCGAGTCGGCTCTAAAAATCATATAAATTACTCCGTTTCACTCTGTATTTTATATGATTTTCAGCCCGACAGAAAACAGCGTTTATTTTTACACGCCTACATATATATTTTAAAATTTATTTTTAATACTTGAAACTTAAAAAGTGCTTTCTGAAATTATACTAAAACAACTTCAACTTTATTTTTAGGAGCTGATGCTTTTTTAACTTTTCCAGTAGCTGCTTCCATAACGCTATCGATAGTAAGGTCGCTTTCGTATGTGGCTTCTATCACTTCTTTCTTCACTTTTTTAGGTTTGTTACCCACTAATTTGTTGAATCTTTTAGTGCTTACATCCAATTGACCTTTAGTAGCTTCCAAAGCAGTAATGAGCATGTCTTGTTGTTTGCCGAACATTTTTAAGCCCGTTTTCAATACTTTTTCAGTTAAATTCTGCCATTTTTCAGCAGTAGCTACTGAACCTTCAATCAATTCGTTGGATGCTTGAAGCAATTCTTTGTTTAAAATAGTAGCTTGTTTTTTCAAAGCTGAAGTGATCGTTGAATTACTGCTTAATTTCTGATTTGCCATTTTATTATATTTTTTTAATGTAAAACATTTATTTTTTCCTTTTGATGATACAAAGGTAGAATAGAGGAGTTACAGGCAAGTTACAGATAAGTTACAAACAGAAATGGAGGAGATATTTTTAGAAAAAAAAGAAGAAAAAGATAGGATAAAAACTTGTATTTATTTGATAATCAATGCTTTATGCTGTATTAAAAAAAATAAAAAAATTTCTGATGACCACCCCCTCAGTATAAAAGACTTTTTAACGCTGAGTCAGTTCTATTGTCTATCGTCTATTTATATTCCTTTTATTCTCTTTAAAAGTTGCTTGGTCTCGGGTAAAGGTTCGATGCCGAACTCTTCTTCCAAGACTTTTTCACATTGCATATACGTTTTAATAGCCATCGGGCGATTGCCTTTACGGAAATAAGCTTCCATTTGTAAGCGATAAGCATCTTCCCAAGCATGGTCAATGAGGAGTGCTTGTTGCGCTAATCGAATGCTTTCCATCGGATTTTCATCTATTATTAATTCCGAAAGCGTAATAATTGCCCCTAAAACTAAAACTTGCAACCGCTCTCTTTCATCGCATGACCAATCTTCATATAACCGTTCGGGCAGGTACACACCTTGATATAAATCAATGGCTTCTCGATAAGCCCTTTGTGCCAACTGTGGTTCATCAATCAAAGCTTGATTTCCGAGTGCAATGTATGCCTCTAATGCATCGGCATCAATCCACATTTCATTCAAATTCAATTGGTAGGTCAAACCCTGCCTAAGTATATAATGTGCCTCCGCGTGGCTTTTTTTATCGGGCTGTAAAATTTTGTTGATGCCATGCATGGCTACTTTGAAATAAGGGTCACCGCTCTCACTGTCTTCATTCCAAAGCCTATCCATAATTTGTTCTTTATGCAAAGCTTTTCTATAACGGGAAGTCACGAAAAATTGAAAAAGCTGCACGGTTTTATCGCGTCCCCACTCCTTGGTGGGCACAATTTCGCCATCGCGCCAAAGCTGAAAGTTGCCCAAAGTCTGCACCTGAACCCCCGCTTTAGCTCGTTTTGCTTTTATATTTTCAATTCTCTCGTCCGTTAAATTCATTGTTTATCGTTAGCCATGGTTTTTAGTGTTTAAATACTACTTAACTTTTTTTGACAGCTTATCCACCTTTTGATTGAGTGCACTGATTTCATTGGACATTTTTTCCAACATTTGCACGATGTTTTTGTAATCAGATTTGGTAGAACCGCGCCAATCATCGATTTCCAATTTTTGACGGGCTTCATCAAATTTCTGATTGAGGGCATCACTCACTTGATGAATTTGCTCTTGTATCTGGTGGGCTTGTTTTTTAGGATCTTTAATTGAATCCATCACCATTTTAGGGGCTTCAATTGCCATTTTTTTCCAAAGGTCGAAGCTTTTAGCCAAGATGCCTTTTTGCTCTTC
Source organism: Saprospiraceae bacterium (assembly GCA_031424515.1). Lineage (GTDB taxonomy): Bacteria > Bacteroidota > Bacteroidia > Chitinophagales > Saprospiraceae > JAAFJT01. Next base: position 10,499 of record JANPHO010000428.1, on the reverse strand, counting down.
GGGCGATTTATGCTCCATTGCCTGCACGGTCAAATCTGTCAAAGTGGTTTGGATAAATTGAATAACATCGTCGAATTTCGAAAAGTTTTTTTCTGTTCCACTTTGAACGTGGCGCATATTGCCCCGCCATTGAATCTGAGGCTCTCCTTGCTCGTTTTCAAATATTTTTTGCGTAAATCGTAAAACAAAAGAAGCCGTCTCGTCTTTTTTAGTCATCGTAAATGGCATTTTAACTGAAAAAATAGGTGCTACAATATTAATGTACATTTTTATTTACTACATAGGTGCAATAGTTTTGTTACATAGAAAACATAGATTTTAAGCAAAAAAAACTATATTCTCTATTTAACGAAACTATTGTATCTATATGGTGAGAAAATATACAGTAATATCAAGTACTACATAAAAGAATTAGCCTAATTAATTGCTTCACTAAGCCGATTTCCTCCAAATAATTACTTAAGTAAAGGTAACAAAATAGAGTTACAAATCAGTTACAAGATTTGAAGAAACTTATTTAACTATTTCACTATTTCAATCAAAAACTATAACTTGTGGCGGACAACATGAAAGTAAACCACTCTACAAAGTCAGAAAAACAGGCTGATACTGAGGGGGTAAGTCTCAATCTATCACTAAATCTACCAAATTAAAAATTTGCATGAAAAAAAAGATATTGGATACATTCAATAATCCAAATATTAAAGCCATTTCGGGCATGGATGCCACCTTTTTATACGCCGAATCATCTACCAATCACATGCATGTAGGCTCATTAGCGGTGATTGAAGGCTCTTTAAAATTTGAAACTTTTAAGCAAATCATCCATTCTCGGCTGCATCTGATACCCAAGATGCGACAACGCTTGATGTATGTACCCCTCAGTATCGACTATCCATATTGGGTCGATGACCCTAATTTTGATATTGATTTGCACATTATGCACATCGCCTTACCCAAACCCGGCGGATGGAAAGAGTTGCGTGAAATAGCCTCCAAAATTTTCAGCGAACCCTTAGACCAGTCACGTCCATTGTGGTCATTTATTTTCATCGAAGGTTTGGATACCATTCCTCAGATACCAGCAGGGTCAGTTGCTTTGGTCTCTAAAATGCACCACGTAGCCATAGATGGAGTGGCAGGCGCGGGCGTTTTGAGTTTACTTTTTGATTTGACTTCCGAGAAAAAAGAAATACCACCTCCGAAGCCATTTAAGCCTAAGCCGCTGCCCAATGAGTTGTCATTAATTATGAAAAGTGCTTTTAGTTTTGCGGGTGAGCCGCTGAAATTTCCTCGCATTTTAACGAATACCTTGACGGCAACCATTAAAGCAGGGTTTTTAACGCGCGTGCAAAAGCAAAATTTACCCACCGTACCTTTTACGGCTCCACCAACACCTATTAATGGTATCATTTCGGCACGGCGGAAATGGAATACCGCTATTTTATCTTTAGATAGAATATTGGCTTTAAAAAATGCCATGGGGACTTCCATGAATGATGTCATGCTGGCAATATGTGCGGGCGCATTGCGCCGCTATTTATTTGAAAAAGGTAAATTGCCTGCCAAACCATTGGTAGCAATGGTACCAGTCTCTACCCGCACAACCGATAATTCAGAATCAGAAGGCAATCAAATTACGCCGATGTTAGTGCAATTGGCAACCAATATTGAAGACCCAATCGAGCGTTTGAAAGTGATAAATGAAAATACTACCCGTGGTAAAACCTATCAAGGTGCGGTAGGAGCCAAAACCTTAGCGAGAATGGCAGAAGCCGTTCCGTTCGGATTAGCAAACCAAGCGGCTCAATTGTATTCCCGTTTTCAAGTGGCGGGGATGCACAATCCCGTTTTTAATGTAACTATCACCAATGTGCCGGGACCCAATATTCCTTTATATATCAATGGGCATAAATTGGTTTCGGTGATGGGTATGGCACCGATTATTGACGGCATGGGCTTAATCATTACCATTTTTAGTTACAATGGTTATGTGACAGTGAGCCCTACTTCCGATGCGAACTCAATGCCTGATTTGGACGTTTTTTCGCGGTATTTACGCGAATCGGCAAACGAATTGGAAGCGGCTATTTTAATTCATGGTCAAAATAAGCCTAAAAAAGGTGAGAAAAAAACAACTGCTAAAGCCGAGTCAGACCCTTTATTTGAACGCTTGAAAAAGTTTTTAAAGAAACAAGATAAAAATGATGCCCCAAAGGGTGGTATCTATCAATTCTCAGTAACGGGTTCCTCTCCAACTCATTGGACTATTGACCTCAACACTGTGCCGGGTACTGTAAAACGCAGCAAAGCTGAAAGTCCCGACGTGACTTTTACCATCGAAGATGAGCACCTCATGCGCGTAACCGAAGGCAAATTGGACATCCAAACTGCCTTTATGCAAGGGCGATTAAAAATTGATGGCGATTTTACGATGGCGATGAAATTGGGAAAAATACTCGGTAAGATGATGAAAATGGAAAAAGAACAAGGGTAATAGATTGTTATAAAAGACAACAGGGGGATTTATAAAAAATTCCCCTGTTGTATCCTCGAGTTATTTACTCCGCTAAAACCAATTCTCCACTCACCCAACTTTTTATTTTTTCATAGACTTTTGCTGAATTTTGAAGTTGAAAGTGATACGTTTTTGCCAATTCAAAATGATTTTCGGGCGGAAAATTAAATTCAGCTTCATTTTTAGAACTTGCCGTGGCGCTCTTTTTACTGACCAAAATATCTCCAAAAAGCTGACTAATCCAGTGCTTTTCTTTTTCAGTTAACCTTGCTGAAATGACGTAATATGCTGCATTGGGCAGCATTTGAGGGGGCGTTTTATTGTTTTTAAGCAATTTGTCGGGATCTTGGTTTTTCCAATCAGCCTCGGTCAAGTAGCCGTATCTCAAATCTTTAATGCCTGCACTTCGTAAATTAATGAACTTTCCAACGAGTCTTGTATGCCAATTCGGCACTTTTTCAAGGATATTGGTGGTGACATTGGCGAACCTTTCTAAAAAAGAACCCAAATGCGGCGTTGCCAATAAAAATATACTTTTCATTTTCAAAGCCCAATCCAGTGTATTCACTTGCGCATAATGGCAAGCACTGTGCGTCACCAAACCGCCCATACTGTGCGCAATAATGCTGATTTCTTCTATTTCAATGGGATAATTTTGATATAATTCTTCTAAAATTGTCGCCAATGCTTGACCATTTTCAGAAATATGCAGCCCTGTATTATAGCGTAAATAAAATGGTGTATAATGAAAATCCTGAGCCAATAATGAGCCATAATCACTTTTATCAGGGAATTTCCAAGTCGTTTCACTATCGGTTACGCCATGAATGAGAATACATATTTTAGGAGAAAATAAGGTAATTTCATCATTAAAAAGCTCCAATAAGCTATTTTTATCTAAATTAAATCGCTTATTTTGATGATAAAAGCCCATTTCAATACCCAAAGGTGTATTCTGAAGTTTATCGCCCACTACCCCGTTGAGTATGCTCACACCTTGGTTAGCGATATTTTTAATTTTTAGAAACGACTTATTGGGCATTTTACAACTATATTTAAATGTGCTTTTAAAAATTGAAATGCACACATTTAATTAAACAAGTAATGAAGATAAAAGTTGGTTGATGTACGAAATTCGTCCCCCCCTCAGTATTTGACTACCCAGGCTCAGCTTCTGACCCAATTTTACGCCTTAATAAACCTTTAAATGCCTCAATGGCTAAGCCGCCTTCGTTCACAACTTTGAAGACTTCTTGAGTAATGGGCATTTCAATATTGTATTGATTGGCTAAATCCATAACCACTCCGCAGGTCTTTACGCCTTCTGCCACCATTGACATTTCACTGATAATTTCATCCAAACTACGCCCTTTACCCAATTGAACCCCGACATAGCGGTTTCTACTGAGGGGGCTAATGCAAGTTGCTATCAAATCGCCCATGCCCGCCAAACCCGCAAAAGTCGCAGGTTTTCCACCCATTGCCGTACCTAAACGGGTCAATTCAGCCAATCCTCTTGTGATAACTGCCGAGCGGGTATTGTCGCCTGCACCTGCTCCATCGCCCATGCCAACGGCTATAGCAATCACATTTTTTAAAGCACCACCCAATTCACAACCAATAACATCGTCGTTGGTGTACACCCGAAACAAACCTGAACGAAAAACCTTTTGTAAAGCATTGGCAATTGTCACATCTACCATCGCAATAACACCCGCAGCCGCTTGACCACTCATGATTTCACGTGCCAAATTAGGTCCTGTAAGTATGCCCGCAGGATGACCAGGCATGAGGCTTTCTATGATTTCAGTCATGCGCATTTTAGTGCCTTGTTCAAGTCCTTTTGTCAGACTTACAATCGGAACCCATGGACGAATATAAGGCGCAGCATCCTCTAAAACGTGTCTAAAACTATGAGAAGGAACGCCCATAATTATCACATCAGCATCTCGAACAGCTTCTTTAATGGAAGTAGTAGCTTTCAGTGACTCATTTAAGGTTGCTCCTGGTAAATATTTTTCATTGCGGTGGTGTTTATTAATCTCTTCAACGGTATGCATATCTCTGGCCCACATGACAGTTGGGCTGTTGCGAGCAGTCAGAGACGCTACAGTCGTTCCCCATGAACCACCGCCAAGTAAGCCGATACGTAATTTTTTATCCATGTTGATTTGATTTTGAAATATTAACCCCCCCCCTCTGTATTTTCAAGTAAAATTGCGATTAAGTAACGTTCAAAAAAATAAGTTCTCGATTGGATAGGCGGTTTAGTAAACAGAATTTCAATGATTTTCAATGAAAATCATTGAAATTCTGTTTACTAAACCACTAAAAACCACGAATATCTAAAATATCCTTTTACAAAATAGTTAAGTTATTTTTTAAGCGTACTAATATACACTTTTCACTCCTCCTGCCCCAATTCCTTTAAAAATAAAGCCCGAACATCAGCTATATGCTCAGAAAGGTATTCATTTGTCCAATCTTCCGTTGAAATAGGCGATAAAACGATTACTTCTACGGCAGTGGGTTTGAATATATTGGTTCCACGCGGCATGGCATCGTGCGCATTTTTAATGACAATGGGCACTATAGGCACATTGGCTTGCATGGCTAAATGAAATGCACCTTTTTTAAAGGCACCCAATGTGTAATCGTAACTCCGAGTGCCTTCTGGAAAAATAATAACAGAAGTGCCATTTTTCAAACTCTCAATAGCAGGTTTTAAGGCTTCAATGGATTTTTCTTTATCGCCCCTATCTAAAAATATTGTTCCCGCGGCGGTCATTAATTGCCCTAAAATTGGCATTTTTTTCAATTCCTTTTTAGCTACTCCTCGCGCTTGTTTCCGAATTAGTTTGGCAGCAATGAGCAAATCTGCATTGCTTTGATGATTAAAAATAAAAACAGCTGGACGATGCGACCACAAATGCTCCTCCCCTTTTACGGCTAATTGAATGCCCGCAACTTGCGTCCCGAAATCACCAATCCCTGCCATCAATCCATCAACGCCGTCGCTCCACGACATACTTTGCCCCCCCCTCAGTATTCCTGATAAAACAGCGGGTACAAACGTCCCCAAGGTCAAACCAGTGCGAATAATATTCTCAAATTTAGATGTTTCTTCTTCATTAAAACGATAGACAGGCCAGTCATTTTGAAAAGCCAAGGAGGATAATTTAGTATCTGGATTGATAGGTCTTGGATTTCCGACTATCTCTAAAAGCGGTAAATCCTCTGCACTATCCGTATAAAAATAGCTTTTATTCAAATCCAAATCATACTTTTCAGCCATGTGTTGACCAGCCAATGCTTTACCTTCGCCCCAACAAGCGGGCTTAATGATGTTACCCGTAAAAACGCCTTTTTCAACTTCCATTCGGGTACACATCACATGAGGAATGCCCAAATCACGGGCAATTGGATCTACTTGATAAGGTGTTGCTGCTGACACAATCGCCACCGTGTGCCCTTGAGCAATGTGCGCTGCCACTAAGGCTCGGGATTCAGGATAAATCGCCGCTGCCAAATATTTATGGTACACCTCCTCTCCGACTTCAATAAATACTTGCTCGCGTACACCTTGAACGCCTTTCGCGCCGATAGCCGCCATACTCGCAAAATTGCCATTGCCAGATGCATAAGATAAAACGCCCGCAAACTGAGCCACCAATTCTTTAGCTGTTACTTTACCACTGAGCATTCGGGTTTTGAAAAAGTCTTTAGCCGAAAAGCCTTTGATGAGTGTTCTATCCAAATCGAAAAATGCGCCGATATGAGCCCCCGCTTCACTTTCCATAATTTCACGCGTCAAACTTTCCGTTTTTGAACCTGGAACAATTTCACGCTCTACGGGTACTGATGGGAGTAATTCAGTGGGTTTTGCGAGTATAATGCCTTGTAAAGCATTGATGCGCTGTGCCACGCCATCCAATATGCTGATAAAATGAGCAATTTCATCTATTTTAGGATGAATGAACGTTGGCATCAAATTCAGGTTTTTAGCCAAACGAATGCCATTCAATAAAAACACTTTCGAAACGGCTTCGATGCGCCTAATCCGCCCTTGCCAATGCATCTCTTCACCTAGGAAAAGACAGAAATCGAGTAGCTTTTTTTCATCCAACTCTTGATTCACATCCCAAGTCTGTAATCCATGCGCCACCACTCGGTATGCTTCAATATAGTTGAACAATAAAACGGGCGAAACCAATATCTTTTGGTTTTGTAAAAGAGCATCAATATTAGAATCAGTTTCAAAAATATGCGTTTGCCAATCGGCATCTATGGAATTTAGGTCTGCTTCTATTTCGTCGGAGAATTGGGCTTTTTTTGAATAAAAAAACTCGAATTTAAATATATCTCTTAGCGACATAATTTCTGTCCAAAAAGCCAAAAGACGCTCGGAAGTAGGCAAATCCTTGATTTTAACTAAAGCCAGCTCGATAAATGCTCGATGATACAAGTGATGAACCGCCATATTAGCATAATAAGTAGCGGGCAGATAGTTTTCACGGAAAATAGTGTATTTGGTATTTAAACCATCACCTTGTTTTAAAAAGATATTGGCAGTAGTCAATAGATTAAGTGCTACTTGCACACTTTCACCGATTGGGCGACCTCTATCCACGAGGGCATCGCCTTTATGACTTTCGATGAGTTGCATCAAAGCAGCAATATCACTTTCAATGCCGCGCTTGGAGAGAGCAAATTTACTGAGTAAAGCCGTACAAATCAGTGAAGTCGTAGTAACAGGCGTAATCTGATTGATGCGGTGCACCAATTCAAAAGCAAAATGCGAAATAGAGGTTTTATCTACTGGTTCATTCTCTTCGTCATCGGGAATAGGCGCGTTGCGTACGTCAGCCGTTTCTACGGGTTCACCGATTCGGAGTGAAATGCGCCCTAAATTACCACCCATTTTACGGACGTAATTGATGAGCCATTCCAGATTTTCAGCTTTTTTATCCTTACCTCTTCCCTCTTTTGTCATGTCTGACACATCAGGAATGAGGTCATAGACTATTGAAACGGGGATGTATTTTACAGTTTGTTTGGAGTCCGTTTCTGCTTCTAAAATATACTTTAAAATGCCCATTTGAGGCCAAACCAACTTACCCGTGCGAGAACGTGTCCCTTCTAAAGCCCACATAAAATGCGCTTGTTTATTCAAAAACGAAGCAATAAAATGCCTTAAAGTGGCTTTATAAACGAGATTGTCCTTAAATGAACGGCGGATATAGATAGCTCCTGCTTGCCGAGCAAATTTCCCAACCGCAAATAAATCCAGATTAATACCCGCAAACATATAAGGCAATGGCAAACCATGACGCGCCAAAACCAAGGCTAAAACCAATAAATCCACGTATGATTTATGCGTTAAAACAAAAGCTATGGGATGCTTACGCATTAATTTGGTCAATTGGTTGATTTCATCGGGATTGACATCAATGGTTTTATCGTAACCTCTTCCCAATATATATTGCGCCGCTTCCATTAAAATCATATTGGACACAGGCTGATGCTCTGAGTAAAGTTCTTTTAAGTATGTTTGGGCTTCTTCTACAACCTGTTCAAGAGTCTCGCCTTTTTGTTCTGCTAAATGAGCCAATGTTTTTTGAAATCGTGGCTCATGCAACATTTGCTCTAGCTCAGTTGTTTTTACTTTATGTTCTTTTTTCATACTTCAGTTTTACAGGAATCAATTCGATAAAGATAAAAAATGCTTTCGATACTGAGGGGGTAAAAATATCGAATAAAATGAATTTATAAATAACCTAAGTTTTTTGGTATAACTATTTTGTATCTACTAACCCCACCGCTTTAGCGTGGGGGCTATAACTAAGCAGTTATTTAGGCTTTAGCCATTAATTTTTACCTATTCATAGTCATATTAGGAGCGTGAAATAAATAAAAGCGTGTTTTAAAATTGAACTATATAGAGGTGCAGCGCACCGTAATAGTTGTAGAATAAGTTTAAATATTGACTTTAAGGTGCAGCGCACCGACATATTTTCGATTATTTCGGTGCGCTGCACCTTAAATATGCCTCTGATTTTTTGCTACAAATACCTCGGTGCGCTGCACCTTAAAACACGCTTTTATTTATTTCACGTTCCTTAGAGGCTAAAGCCTCATTATCTTTTTTTTATACCCCACGCTAAAGCGATGGGGTTAGTAGATAGATAAGACTGTAAAATACCAAAAAACTTAAATTAATAATAATTCATTTTACCGTAAAACTATTAAATATTTAATGTCATTTTTTGAAATATTGAAAAATGTAAATAATAAAATCAAAATAATATTTCACTAATTTATAAAAATACATATCTTGCACTTAGAATGAACAACCAAACACCAAATAATTGTTCATAAAACCAAACTAATTCAGATTATCACGTATAAATAATAATTCAATTCAAACTCAGTTGTATGTTAAATTCTTTTAAAAAATCTACTCGTCCCTCTCTCTTCCTTTGCATGACTGAAGCTGGCAGGGCTTTGACTGAACTGGGCATCGCTTATCCTTATAAAAAGTTCTGTAAATACGACGATGAGGGTGATGGTCATCCTGTGATGATTATGCCCGGCTTTATGAGCACTAAATTCTCAACGGGCTTGCTTCGAGAATACATCACCAAGTGTGGATACACTGTTTTTGACTGGGGATTGGGTCGTAACTTAGGTAAAGTGGAGTATATGGATACTCTTTTGACTTCTATTGAAAAAATAGAGGCTAAATATGGTCAAAAAGTCACTTTAATTGGTTGGAGTTTGGGTGGTGTTTTTGCGCGCGAAGTGGCGAAGGCTCGACCTGATTTGATTCGACAAGTGATTACATTGGGTTCGCCTTTTCAAGATATTACTCAGCCTAATAATGTGGCTTGGGTTTATAATCTTATTTCAGGTGGCAAAAGAGTAAAAGATACTGATTTGGCTCTTTTAAATAATTTGCACAAACCCGCTAAAGTGCCTACTACAGCTATTTACACTAAAGAAGATGGCATTGTGCCTTGGCAAGCGTGTATGGAAACACATGAAGACGAAATTCATCAAAACATACAAGTCCGTGGCAGTCATTGCGGTTTGGGTGTCAATACAAGCGTTTTGTGGATTATTGCCGACAGATTGAAACGTTCAAAAGAGAATTGGGTACATTTTAAACCACAAAGCACCGTGGCTGAATTACTCTTTTATCCTTCCTTGTAGTATATATTCAGTTTTACAAAATATCAGTGGCAGTGAATTATTTATTCACTGCCACTTCTGTTTTAATAAAAAGCATCAAAAATGCTTTTTATGGTTTTAACTTGTTGACTATGATACCCCCTCAGTAAAACCCTAATTCTAAGCAGCTCGACGCTCCACAAAATCCGCTAAACCTCGTAAAGTGGCTACTTCTTTAGTAAATACCAACGATGTATTGAGATGATAACGGTTTTCTAATAAAGAAAATAAAAAATCCAAGTGAATCACATCTAAATTAAGGTCAAATAGAATATCTGCTTCTTCATTAATTCGTGCGGGAGCCACATTCATGTGCACCAGTGTTTTTTCGATAAAATTGAATACTTGCCGTTCCATAAATAGGTGTTTTTAATTAAAAATATATTTGCTTCTAATAAGACACAACTATAACGATTTACCCTCATAAAACGTTTTACATAAAACCTGTTTCTTTTTATTTATTATCAATGCGAATAATGAGTTAAAATGCCATTAGGCATGATATATCGGTAGAAATATCGAAATAAAGAAGAAATAGAGTCCCGATGGGACTAAAATCAATATTTTATAAGTTTCTATCAATATATCATGCCTAACGGCATTTTTAACCCTTTATTCGCATTATCAATAGTCAATACCACTTACTTATTGATTTGGTTGCTTTTTCATTAATCACCAACGTTTTATAAAAGTAACTACAATAGGTACTCTTAAATTCCCGAAGGGAATACATATTTATAGCCAATGAATA
>JANPHO010000427.1:0-7347 GCA_031424515.1 Saprospiraceae bacterium | reverse complement strand
CAAAAACGAAAACACCATCTGGATTACTGAAATTTACTGGGTATGTCGTACCACCATTGGCGATGTAGGAAACTGGTGAAACGGCTGCTTTACCACCACCGAACTCAACATGAGTCCATTTCATAACCATCAATGGACTTGTTGTTTCAGCCATGATACCACCCCAAAGACCTTTGTAAGCAGGGTCTTGCAATGGGTCAGCCCCGATAGCATCGGTTTTAACAGCATCTTTATAAGTGAACCAAACCGGTTTCGCTTGAGTACCCAAGCTCAACAATGTTCCTTTAATGATGAAATTATAGTTGCCTGTGAAAAGGATTTTTGCACCCGGTTGTACCAATAAAGTATCACCTTGAGCCACACAAATATCAGCACCTACTAAGTAAGTAGAGTCACTTTTCATAGTTCCCTTTAAACAGCCTGTCAATGGTGCTTTGTTATCTACTGCTTGACCAACTGCAAAAACAGGCGTAGAGACGACTACTTCTTCTTCTGAATTTTTCTTACATGCAAATATGCCTAATGTGGCAACTGCCAGCAAGATGAAAACTAAATTTTTCATTTTCATTTTAATTAAAGATTTGAAATACAAATTCTAATGATAAGGTGTTAAAAATTTTATTTTTCAGTCATTTGTGTTTACATATTACCCCCTCAGTATAAGTATGACTAAATGCGTTTTTTACTTAAGTTTGAAGCGGATACCTGCCATGATTGTCCGCCTGAAAACATCTTTTTGTACCAATATTCTATTGGGGTCAGTCTGTTCTGGGAATACATTTCCTTGAAGGGTGTTTTTATGTAGGATCTCCACGATGATGGGATTATCCAAAAGATTGGTCGCTTTCACAAAAACTGAAATATTGTTTTTAATGCGCTTTTCAGCTGAAAAATCCAATTGTGAAGTTGCTTTCTGCCAATAATCTAAATCCTTATAAGCAGATACAATGTTAATACGTGCCCCCGTATATACCCATGACAACTGTGCATCAAAACCAATATCTGTATTTTTATAAATCAATGATAAATTAGCAATATGGTCGGATTGCCCTTGTAGTGGCCGCGTTTGAGTCGGTGCAGTAGGAAATTCTGCTGTAACAGGTGGTGCATTTTGGATAGAACCATTTTTATCACGGTAATACACTTTTTTAGTCGTCGTGATGCTTGAATGTGTATAAGTGTAGTTGCCTGAAACACCCCAGTTTCTGATAAATTTTGAAAACACTAATTCAGCACCATAATTATTAGCTGTACCAAAGTTTTGAGGGGTGTATAAAAATGAATTATTTCCCACTTGTGAAAAACCATATTCAATGGGATTTACAATGTTTTTATAAAAAATGCCGCCTAAGAAGTGATCCGTACCGTTCGGAAAATACTCATAACGCATATCTATATTGTCTGCAACGGTGTGTTTGATTTTATAATTTCCACCTTCGTTGAAATACTCCCCTGAAATATTGGCTGGTATAAATTCGAAATATCCTGGGCGGCTAATACTTTTGAAATATGACAAACGTAGGTTTTGGTGCATATCAATTGTATATTTGAAATGCGCACTGGGTAATAAATCGAGGTACGAAATACGCCCTGTTTTACCCACCACCGTAATTGGTAATTGCGAAACATAGCTTTGTGATGTATTTTCAGCACGAACACCACCGACTAGTTGCAATTTATTTTTTAATACAATTTTACCTTGAATATATCCCGCTGCGATGTTCTCAACAGCAGTGTAATTATTGCCATTGGTTGTATCCGCTACAGCATTTGATAACGGTCTGAAAATAAACTGGACTTTTTCAATACTCGTAAAAACTTGACGGTCAGAACCCGGCAATACTGTATTCAAACTATAATCTGTATAGTAGTTGCTTCTCTCTTTATTGCGGTACATACCACCCGCTGAAATATCAAAATCTTTCAACACATTATAAGTCAAGTTCAAATAACCAGTTTTGTCTTCGTCTCTACTTTGAAGCCAAGCGTGATTAACTGGGTCGATGTATCTTGTGCTATCGGTAACTTTGCCATTCACATCTTTTACAATTCGATAAGTCACTGACATATCAGTCCAATCAGGTGTTTTACTTGTAGCCAATGAATATACCGCCGACCAATTCAACTTCAATTTAGGCATCAATTGGTGGTCGCCTTGAAGCGTTGTATTGTATATATTTTGTCTTGTAAAACGAGAGCGGTCATTCAAACTTTGGTCACCAACACCAAAATTCAAATTCTCAACGTGGCGGTGTAAATCTTCATCGAGTTGTAAGAACAAGTTATACAAGCTGATTTTATGGTTTTTATTAAAAACATAATCCAACTTAGCGTGTAAACCCGTTCTAGTTTGAAGTGTATTATTTTGTCTTCTTTCCACGCGTTCAAAAAGAGGCGTATTAGGCTCTGGGTCAGGACTTGGTTGACCGTTTGCTAAATAATAAAGTGTGTTGCTACCTCTATACGTTCGTTGAAAATTACCAGCGACGACAAAACCCAGTTTTTTATTCAGAATTCTATTACCCAATGTAAAACCCAATAAAGTATTGAGCGGCATTGGCGTCTCTTTGTATTGAAGTGTTTTTACTGAAAAATCGTTTATTTGAGCAATGTATTGATTGCCATTTATTTGTGCAGGTGACTTGAATGCAATGCCTTTTGAACTAAAACCCAAAAAAGGGCGATCCGAAAATATTTGACTATAACCCGTCGAAGCAGTTGCTGAAAATGTTAAATGGTCGGGTGCTGATTTCATCACCATATTCATGGCGCCACCGATTGCGTCGCCTTCCATATTGGGTGTCAAAGCCTTGACAACTTCTAATCTTTCAAGCAATTCAGCAGGGAAAATATCCATCGGAACATAACGGTTTTTACTATCCGAACTGGGTATTTTGATACCATTGACCAATGTATAATTATAGCGTTTGTCCATACCACGAATAATCGCATACTGTCCATCACCGCTGCTATTTCTAACCACTGAAACCCCTGAAATACGTTGTAAAACATTCCCCACAGTAATATCTGGCAATAATTGAATCGCCTTAGCACCAATTATATTCAGTACATTTTCGGCTTTTTGTTCCGATTTTCTAACATTAGCATCATTTTCACGGTCAGCTTGAGCCGTAATCACCGTTTCAGCCAATTGACTTGCTTCCTCACTCAATTCAAAATTCAGCGAAATATTATCCGACTCCGTTTTCACTTCAACCGATTTTGATTTCACCTCATAACCTATATAGCGGATAATGATGTCATAAGTTCCTAAGGGTATATTTTTGATTTCAAAACTACCATCCAAACCAGCAGATGAGCCATATTTGGTGTCTTTCAAAACTACTGTTGCACCCACTAAAGGTTCTCCTGAAACAGCATCCTTTATCTTGCCCTTGAGTGTGGCACCAAAACCGAATTGAACAAATAGGAGAAGAATGATTGTAAATATGTTTTTCATTTAAAAGCTATAAATAGTAAGTTTATAAAAAGGGTATTTCGATTTTTGGTTAATTTTAGAGCATAGAATCCCACCTGTGTATTATGTCAATACACAGAATAAGCTTTGAATTTTAATTGTTATAAAATCCAAAAACGCATATACAGAAGTGTTATAATGTGATTTTTAAAATAGATTCTGTAAAAAAAGTGTCGCTAGGAAAGTGTCTAATAATGTATCAACTTGTCTTGATTTATGTATTTTTTTAAGGGTAGGGATGATGCCAACAGTGCAGGTGGTTATCGGTTTTGTCATATCAAAACCACACTTAGTAGTTTTTTTCTTTTTAAAAATCTCTTCTTCAGTATCTTCAATGACTTCGTTTATTTTATCATCCGTTGAAGAGGGTAATTCACACATTAATTGAGCACCAGAATGCTCACAGTTGGTTAATAATTCAATATTGCTATTCCATAAAATATTAGAAGCCACCGCTGGTTTTTGAACAAACCCGACGATGAAAAATAATACCAAAAAGGGAGCAATTTTAATTTTCATTCCTAAAATGTTTCAAAAGACATATTAAATAATTATTAATAAGCTTTTAAAAACTTCACAAAGGAAGAAATCAAATGTTAAGTTAAAGTTAACTGTATATTAAGTTTATCTGTGCTAATTTTTGATCTTAAATATAGTGTATATTTTGAGAAAGAACATAAGTCCCATTATAACGAATGATACAATACTCCTCAGTGGAATATTGCGAGACAGAATTAGTAATTTTGTCTCACTGATTTTTAACGACTAAAAAGACATGTAGACAACAGTAATACCTTATGTCTAACATTTTGTCGTTAAAATATAGAAATTTACAGGCTGTACAAGGAAAAGGGGGAGGAAAAACAGGCACTATTAGTAATTTCTGTCTTATATAAAAATTAGAAAAATGCCTACCTTTGGATCTGCTTACAAAAACAAAGCAATGAATAAAAAATGCATTAATCCAAAAGGTTTGTTTAATTCAACACAACATGGATTTTCACAGGTTGTGGTACGTGAATCAGGCAAACTTGTATTCATTTCAGGTCAAGTAGCTTGGGACGAAAATAGGGATATTGTTGGCGGAAAAGACTTAAGAATACAAACCCAAAAAGCAATAGATAACTTAAAATTGGCTATAGAATCGGTAGGTGGCAATTTGGAAAATATTGTGATGTTGCGAATTTATAAAGTCAATTATAAAAGTGAAGATGGTTCAATAATAAGTGAAATCTTAAAGAAGAATTTTGGTGTTTTGACGCCGCCAGCAAGCACCTGGGTAAATGTGAAAGGACTGGCAAATGAAAATTTTTTAATCGAGATAGAAGCTCAAGCAGTAATATAATAATACCTAAGATACCTCCAAAATCATTAGACACTCTAAAATATGTAGTGTCTAATGATTTTGACCTATTTTTCGTGTAAAAATTGTTACTTTAACCTGCAACCGGTTACTGCCGAGAGTGAATTACTACCCACATCAAGTCTATTGATATTCGCAATCAACACATTGACCGCTGGAAAGTAATTAGTGTGCAAGAGGGGACAGAATAATCTATTCTGACCGCCGCAATACACAATACTGCATTTGAGGAAATGTAGCAGTTTTAAGAAAAGAGTTAATTATTACACGTGATGTTTTTAGTTTAAATAAAACATCACGTGTAACAATTATAAGTACACTTTTGAACAACTGTATATGAGGCATATCCTCGAGAGCGTATCGAGGATTTACGGTGGGTCTCCGAAATCTTTTACCTAACTGACTCAGTTGGATATAAACCGTAATTCACCAAAACAATCTATGTAATCCCGAATGGTCGTATGATAGATAAAATAATCGTTACACGTGATGTTTTAAAGTTTTAATAAAACATCACGTGTAACGATTATTGAAACACTTTACCCATTTATGAAGCATATCCTCGAAAGCGTATCGAGGATTTACGGTGGGTCTCCGAAATCCTATATCTAACTGAATCAGTTAGATATAAACCATAACTTCACCAAAACAATCTATGTAATCTCGAATGGTCGTATGATAGATACAATAATCATTACACGTAATGTTTTATTAAAACTTTAAAACATCACGTGTAACGAATATTGAAGCACTTTACCCATTTGTGAGACACATCCTTAGGAGTGTATCGAGGATTTACGGTGAGCCACCGAAATCTTATATCTAACTGACTCAGTTGGATATAGACCGTAACTTCACCAAAACAATCTATGTAATTCCGAATGGTCGTATGATAGATAAAATAATCGTTACACGTAATGTTTTATTAAAGTTTTAAAACATCACGTGTAACGATTATTGAAACACTTTACCCATTTGTTAGGCATATCCTCGAGAGTGTATAGAGGATCTACAGTTGTGCTACAAATTCTTTTGTCTAACTGACTCAGTTAGATATAAACCATAACTTCACTAAAACAATCTATATAACCCCGAATAGTCGTAAATAGATAAAATAATCGTTACACGTGATGTTAAAAATTTTAATACAACATTACGTGTAATGGTTTTTGGAACACTTTTTGAACTTATCAAGTAATGATTATTCAATCTTGTCAAAATAAGAAAAATGAAATTCAAAGTTATAGAGTGTTTTCAGTGCGGGAGCGAGTTTAAAGTAACCAATCCCAAACAAGTATATTGTCGACCGGCTTGCCGAACTGCGGCTCATAGAGATAGGCATGGATATGAGCAACCCATTTTCAAATATAATGACATCAGAGCCCTGAAAGAACTTCGAGAAATGGACATCAGTTTTCTGAAGGAATTAGGTATAAATCTGCGTCTCAGGAAAGAGATAGATAAAATTAACATTGAGATGGAAAAGACCGAAGATGTTAGTGTGTCATCAAGTTATATGGTGGACACTGTGGCGCTGTCCAAACTCGTAGCCCTCATTGAAAAGGTTCAAGACAAAAACCCTTAAGAATACATGATAAATCCTCGAGTGAATCTGTGGGCGAAGGTAGTTTTAAGGATTGATTCAAAAATACTCATTCACCGATGTTTTACATAGGTTTTACATAGGTTTTACATAGGTTTTACATAGGTTTTACATAGGTTTTACATGGGTTTTACATAGGTTTTACATAGGTTTTGCGATTATAATACGGGTGTTACACGCTTGTAACGCGCCTGTTATACGGTGGTTTTGCATTAAAAACCACGCAAAATCTCTTTAATTATAACATCTCATTTACCACCCATAATTGAATTTATCGTTGAATCTCTCCCTATAATTGCCTTTTATGAGCAATATTTTTGGTTAAAAGTTTTGCCAGAATTTATTGTATTTACTGGTAACTTCGGAAATCTTTGATTTTAGTTCAATTTGCAAAGTTTAAATTGATTCCAATGGGTTTTAACCCATTGTTTTGAGTGAAACAACGGGTTAAAACCCGTTAGAATATATGAAAACTGACATTTCCGAAGTTATCAATATTTAACATAAATATAATTATAAGTAGGGTGGGCGTTGTTATGTTGGGAGGGGTTTTTGATGTGAAAAATACGCAAAACAACCGTATAACAGGCGTATTACCAGCGTGTATCTATCGTAAAACTCAATTGGGGAATAATCGGTTCTATGTTAAATAAAAATATACCTTCTTTTAGAGCCTCTAAAGGAAGCTCATACTTAGACCTTGTCGGTTTGTAGAGCAGTGGTGGGCTTGAAAGTGATAATTTTTACTACAAGTTTACTACCTATATCATGTGTTAATTCCGTCGAATCTCCTTCAATTTTCACAGGATTCGTATCATCAAAATTGGTTAAACGCTCATTGACTGATAAACTAACAGGTAGATTTTCATCGAGAGCAATCCAAACATTGACAGATTGGGCATC
>JANPHO010000426.1:0-4804 GCA_031424515.1 Saprospiraceae bacterium | reverse complement strand
CTTCTATAGTTATTTCGATAATAAATTAGAGCACATTCCTACTCAAAAAAAATCCGCTTTTGAAGATGCCATTGAAAAAGTTGAGTTGAAAAATAGTGGGTTTAAAGCTCGAGCAACAGCGATGAAAATATTCAAAAAATCCTATATTGACTATTTTGTATATTTTGATAATGACTCAAATGAATTGGTTTTGATAGGGTCTAAAAAATAATTTAACCCTCCTATTCATAATTCACCATACTTCGGTACTTTAAAAATAGACTATATGCAAAATATTTCTGCATATAGTCCATTTTTAAAGTATCGATATATTCAAATGAAAAAGCCAATCTTAAAGTATATTAGTCAAAAGAAATCTTTCCAATTACTTGGTTAGGAGGTAGATTTGATACTTTTAAATATAATTGGTAATTAATTTCCCAACAAACTGCCATATCGGCTATTTCATAGTTACAAGTTTCATCTTCACCGCCTAAAAAGAGAGGTATTTTAAATGAATAACAACTATCAAATTTTACTTCCTTATTATCTCTTTTTCTGATTAAATTAAACGTATCCTCCGAGAGTGTATCAGACCGATAATCGACCAAATCTTCTGAAAAAAATCTTTCAATCGTTTGTTCTAATTCAAAATATTCGCCCGTGGCGTAGTCTAACATTAATATTGTATTCTTTTTCTTTAAATCAATAGCATAATTTCTGCCTAACCAATCAAAAGCGAAACAGTGCATTCTTTCTTTTTCAAAGTTAAAGTAGTTGCTACAAATTTCCGTCCAATAATAAGAAGAACCACTATTATGTATTCTAATTAAACCATATTCGAAAGTTGCACCTCCATATTCTTTAAACAATACAGACAATTCAAGTGGCAAACCCAGTTCTTGCGTCTTCTTACCATACTCTTGAAAATGTAGAGTATTTGTATCTGTTAATCGAAGGCTCTCAATAAATTGTTTCATATATTATTTTTAGCTTATAAATTATTTAAAATAAAATTCTCCTATGTAATATGTTCCAAAACTTACTTAGAAAATACCTATAAAGATTCAATTATGAATTTTTTAAATTTTCGAGTGAAAACACTTGAATTCAAGTGTTTTCATTCGAAAACAGCATTGTTTTTTCCTGTTTAGATGTTGATGATACCCCCAGTTCCGAGTGTCGGAATGGCACATAAAGTGCTCATGTTTTGTTAAAATTAAAGTGAAAATAGCATTTTAATTCTGTTATTTTAATTTCAAATAAACCTGCTTTAAAATTTAAATACCCAATTATCCAGCAAAGTTGATAATTAACGTGAATTCGGGATTAATAAATTGATTATCAATTACTTATACGCATTTTAAAAGCATTTTCCAATAAACAGATTTAATGTCATAAATGCCTCATTAATAAGATTTCTTTTGCTTTACAAAAGCTTTGAGAATCAATCATTTAGATGAAATCAAAATTTAAATTTTTATCGGTTAATCCCGAACTCACGTTACAATAGTAATTGAGTTGTCATTTTTCATTGCCGTTGTAATCGTATTCATCTAATGTCCACCCAATAATACATTCATCTACAAAATCTATAAAACTTTCATTAGTGACTTCTGGAATATCCCCCTCTGTATAAATATAGTTTGATACCCAAAACACTATTGGGCAGGAGTTTCCATCATCAGATTTTTTACTGCAATCGAAACAATAGAATCCCCCTCCGCCATCATCTGAAAAAGGTACTAAATGAAAAAATTGCGGGATTTTCACTTCAAAATGCTCAAATTGATATACTTTATCAAGATTCTGAGTATGTTCAGTATCTCCTATGCCATATACTTCCGAACCCATCAAAGAAAACCCATTTATGGATTTCAGTAAGTCTTTATAATCTAATGGTAATTCCACTTTATGTCTTACCTCAAATTCTTGAATTAATGATTCATCAATAGGCTTATTTATGCTTATTATATCATCTGAAAACTTCCTTAACTCTCGAATGAGATTTTTTACATTTACCATATTTTATTCTATTTTACCATTTTCGTAATGATAATGCTCTTGACCTCCAGTAAACTTTTGAATAAATTCAGGTTTGAACTGGTGTTCTTTTTTAGGAGAAAAATATCCCTCTCTAATCGCCCAATCATATACACCTATATTAATAGGGTATTTTGTTAGAACACCAGATAACGAATAGCTCTCTATCCAATCTTCTGCTTCATCTTTACTACTAAATACAGCACTTGCAGAATGACCTCCATTTCCATGAAAAAGCCAAATATTTGATAATTTATTTTCCATCAAACGTAGGTTTAGAAAATCGATTTATTAAATCTGTATTTGAAATCTTTAGAATTTTGGGTATATTATAATTATTTCGTTTTATGAATAACAGTCTTACTCCCTTGCATAGTAACTTCGTTTATAAGCAACTGGCAAATAACCCCAAGTTTTTCAGCTTCTTTTAAAAACTTGTCAGCCAAATCTAAATCATCAATTTCTATAACTACTTCCTCACCATCCAAGAGAAGATTTACATTCGATTTGGACTGCTTTAGTGATTTTCCAAGCATGTCAACTTGGAGTTTTGTGAGAGATACTTTTTCAAGTCCTTCTCTCCAACTCTTTAATATTACTTTTGCCATTTTTAGTAATTAGTTTTGAGTTAAAACTTGAATCTGCCCAAACCTTAATTTTTGTTTTAAGTACTTTAAAGGTATTAGTTTAAATTTTATAAAAAATAAAGGAGTATACTGACTTCCAGCACACTCCTTTACTTCCCCCTCAGTATGAAAGCGTTACCAAGCCATTTTTTTATTCATTGATTGTTGTAATATACCATCAACCCAACCTTGGGTTGTAGTGGAACCAGAAGCACTTATATTGATTTTCAAATCTGCTATTATCTTACTGGCTTTTACAGAGAGTGTCGTTTTCCGCCAATCAACATTAGTATCAACTATAGTAGTTATTGTCCACCCCTCAGCATTTGAAAAAGTGATATTAGCATCTTTATGATAATAGAACTCACTCGTAACCGTGTGGCCTTTTACATCATTTATAGATAATTGAAAGCTATAATCCCCCAAAGCATACGTCGAGCTATAAGGCTGAGTCAAAATATTTTTACCATATTTTCCAGTTGCATCAAAATTAATGGTAGGCAGTGCGGTAGATTTTATTGTAATGGTACGAGTGGGTACAGTTGCCCCGTTTTCATAAATTTCAATTAGCGAAGTACCGCCATCTTCGGGTCTAAAACCGGCTGAATTAATTGCCGAATTTGTCTGAATAATTACTAAATTCAAGACACTGCTCGCCACCTGCCAACCTGTATTAGCGGAACTAATCCCAAAAGTAAAACCGCTTGGAGCGGTGACGACACCTCTAAACACAACTTTTAGGTTCGTACCACTTGGCAAATTTGCATTTATGCCGTAGCTAATCCCTGAAGTTAACGTTGTATCTTTAGTGAGCGATAAAACATTAAGAACATTGGCATTATTAACTTTGGGATATTCTATTTTTTTGGTAAAAACAAACCCCGAATTTTTCTTAAAATTCTCAACAATGGGTTCAAAAACGCCAATCGTAGCTGTGACACCCAAATCTTTATACCTTTTAGTTATATTCTCTTTTACCTTTGAAAGATTCAATAATTGGGCTTCATTTATCAATTCCGATTTTAAAAGGTCATTGTTCAAAATTCCATCTTCTTTAATATCCAATGAAATTTTTGCAAGTAACTCGGTCAATTGAGCGACCGAATGAGTGCCTTGTAAAATTGCTGAAATCGCCAATAGAGCAGCATCCCCCTCAGTATTTTTAGAAATATCAAGGCTTTCAAAACCTGAAACGGTATTATTGATATTAAAAATGGACAAAATCTCTTTTTCTGCCTGCGCTTTAGCATTTGAAAAAGAAGTGCCTTTTGAAACTAAAAACTTAATGCGCTCGGTTTCTAAATGGGTTAAAACGTTGACATTGATACTTTGACCCGATGATACGTCAACTATTGCATTTAAAACCAAACGTGAAGCAGACAATTGCCCACTCACTTCGTCAAAATAAAAACCATCACTTGAAATAGAAACAAACGAGGACGCCAAATCCTGAACAGTCATATCGAATGTTCCTTTATCGTCTGTGATAGTACCTGTAAAATTTCGACCCGTTTCTGAAAGAGAGGTGTTGAGTTCGGAAATGAGTAATTTTGTCCCCGTAATAAACGGGCCCTTCTGAGCGAAGCCTTTAATTGAAGCGTTTGAATTAACTTCAGTTGGTTTACCGCAACTAAAAAGAACGGCGATAGCACACAATATGCCAAGAACTGGTAGTGCTTTTTTCATAAAATAGTGAATTTAAAGAGTTGAAAATAGGATTTAAAGTTTAAGTCATTTTAAAGATGACACTAAACCTTAAACGATAAGTATGCCTAATTATTCAACTTTAACACTTCTTTTTTAAACTGTTCCCCTCTATCCTCATAATTTTTAAATAAATCAAAACTGGCGCAAGCGGGCGAAAGTAAGATGCAATCACCATCAATAGCCAATTTTGATAATTTATTTTCAATTATAGTCATACATCTTCCCAATAAGCACTATAGTTAAGATTTGAGTACTCTCACTATCGATGTTTTTATTTCAAAAATAAGGTGGTTCATCATTTTTTCTAATCCCATAAATTTTCATAGTGTTTAGCAAATAATTTTAAGGATTTTTCTTTTTTGTTGGTTTTTTCTTCGATACTTATCTTTTCGTCAATTTCGCCAGAATAATGTAAGAAAATGAATAACATATCATCTAATATAGTACTC
>JANPHO010000425.1:0-5355 GCA_031424515.1 Saprospiraceae bacterium | reverse complement strand
CCCTTGAAATTTGAATAGAGTGTTTTTTACTTCTAAAATTAAATTATGCTCGTGTTTGCTTGAATGGTAAAAGCATTTATTAGTTTTGAAACCATACAAAAAAACTTTATTAGGTATTTTAAGCCACGAACCTGCCTTTGTCGGCAGACAGGTTCATCGGATTACACGAATTACACGAATTTACGTGTTGACAATTTTAACTAATTTCACGAATAAATTGCCCTTAAGGGCAATTTTAGTGTTATTCGCTTTAATTCTGTCAACATCTAAATTAGTGTAATTCGTGTAATCTGTTGAACCTGTCTGCCGACAAAGGCAGGTTCGTGGCTTAATAACTTTTATGTATGGTTTCAAATTATTAGTTAAAATACTGAGGGGTATAACCTCTATTAATACCTTAATTTGCAATTTGTAAACTGTAATTAAAAACATTAATGAGCTAATCGGGCAGGTTTTTTTGAGATCAAATTGTTATTCATTTTTTGATGTTCCTTAAAATTGATAAAATGCAAGATTTTACTCCCCAATACTGAGGGGGGTGACTTTTTTTTTAAAATGTTAAAATAGTATCAATATTTGCCAAAATAGTAGAGACAAGGTATTGAAAATTATCTTTTATTTGCACAAGTCTTTAACTGATGCTATTTTTCAATTTTAAAAGAAATCATGGAAATTTCAATTCACAACTGGATGCGGGCAGAAACCATTGAAAAAACGGTGAAACGCATTGCCAAATTAGGCTACGATAAAATCGAAATTCAAGGTACGCCCGAGCAATACGATACGGCTAAAGTCGGCAAATTGCTTAAAGAGCACGGCATCGGCTGCTGGGGTTCAGTCACTTTGATGTTGGGCGAGCGCAATCTATTGGCAAAAGACAAAATGCAACGCGCCAATTCAGTGCAATACGTCAAAGATGTAGTGCGTATGGTCAAAGAATTGGACGGGCAAATGGTGTCGGTTGTGCCCGCTACGGTCGGTAAAATAATCCCCGACGGACGTCCCGAAGAAGAATGGGAATGGGCAGTGGAAGGCATGAAAGAAATTTATAATTATGCTGAAAGTCTCGGCATTTTAATCGGCATTGAACCCATTAATCGCTTTGAGACTTATTTTATCAATCGCGGTGACCAAGCATTGGCATTGGCGGAAGCCGTGGGACCCAATTGCGGCGTTTGTTTGGATACGTTTCACATGAATATTGAAGAAGATGATATTTATGCGGCTATTCGCCGAGCGAAAGGTCGTCTTGTCGGTTTTCACGTAGCCGATAATAATCGGATGGCACCCGGCATGGGCACTTTGAATTGGCGTAAAATCATCAAAACGCTGCAAGAAATTGGCTACGATAAGGTATTATCAGTCGAATTTTGTTCGCCTTTGGACAGGACTCCTGCCAATCCTTATCCCAATTCCATCGAAGCAAACCCGAAAGGATTGAGCGCAGAGCAAAAGAAATTCTTGGAAGATCACGGCAGTTCAGCAGTTACAGAAGCGTTTTATAGTATGCTTTCTAAAAAATCGATTCGGAAATTACGTCCGTTGATTTGATGGGCTACCCCCTCGGTATAAAACCCAAAAGCCAGTTGTTTTACAAGACTTTTGGGTTTACCTTTGTATTCTTATAAAACGCTATTATTGTATTTTTAAAAATACTACCTTAAACTTTAGAAATAATAATGAAATGGAACTAAAAATTGATAAAAAAAAGTCTCTTGTTGTAAATCCTGAAAGCCCGACGGTGCAGGGTCTGATTAAAATGCTGGAACACAAGCGATTGCGAGAACTCTTTTGGTTTGGAAAAATCACTTTTGAGGAACTTAATAAACAACTTATAGAAAAAGGAATTAATAAACAGTATGAGCACCCCTCTGCCGTATAGCTTCGCACACGATAATAATAAGTACATTTTTAAAACTGATAATTCAGTCGCTTACAGTATCGAGTTTACTGATGGCACACACTATTTTCTCAACCTACCACAGTATATTCCTGTTTTTGAATTTAATATCAAAATTTTAAATGTTGTTGACAGTATTGGACAACCCTACGATAAGCGCATTGAAGTCACTATTGTTAATATTTTAAGTACGTTTTTTGATAATAATAAAAATAGTTTCATCTATGTATGTGATAATCTCGACAATCGCCAACAAGTGCGCTATCGTAAATTTGATAGATGGTTTAAAAAAAACAAGACTGCATTAATTGAAAAGTATGATATTGATTTTTCTGTTTATGATACACAAATTCTTGCTTCGCTTCTTGTCCATGCTCACAATCCCAATAAAGAATTATTGGTTCGTTTATTTTTTGACATTTATAAATAATTGTTACTACCCAAGCCTTAACTAAATTCTGTATTGCTTTTACACCCAACCTTCACAAATCGCAATCCCCTCAGTATACTGATGTTTTGATGAAAAAAACATACCTTAATTTCCCCTTCTCAAAGATATTTTGATACCGCAATTTCACATTTTCCAAAAGAAATAGATAGATTTACATTTTTAATAAACGCCCTTTATATGAAAATAACTAACGTAGAAGCTTACTGGCTTCGTTGCCCAATACCAGCTGGAAAACAACACAAATCGGACTACGGTCTTTTAACGGATTTCGATATGACCCTCGTCGTCGTCACCACAGATACGGGGCTTCAAGGCTTTGGCGAGGCGAAGGCTGCCGTCGGGTCTTCAGGTGTGTGCTCGTCTATTGTTACTTGCGTTGAAAAAGAACTAAAACCGTTGTTAATCGGACAAGATGCCCGTCATATCTCTCGAATTTGGGAAATCATTTACAACGGCACGCGTGACCATTATGCCTTGAATAGAGGGCGTAAATTCCCTATTTTAGGTCGTAGAGGTTTGACCATTTCAGCGATGAGCGGTATTGATACAGCACTTTGGGATTTAAAAGGCAAAGCTTTGGGCGTACCCGTTGTGGAGCTTTTAGGTGGTGCGTGTCGGGATAAAATGCAATGTTATGCCAGTGGTGGTTGGGCAAATGCGGATAAGATTGGGGAACAACTCTTGGGGTATGTTTCAAAAGGTTTTCAAGGGGTAAAAATGAGGGTAGGGGTGATGGATGAAACGGTGAAAGAAAGCGTGAAACGCGTAAAAGCCGCTCGTGAAGCCTTGGGTGATAACATAAAATTGATGGCAGATGCCCACGGTACTTTCAGTGTGCCCGAAGCCAAACAGTTTTGTCGAGGCGTGGAAGATTGTAATCTGTATTGGTTTGAAGAGCCAATTAGTCCCGATAATCGCCACGGCACAGCCGAAGTCCGCGCTTCAACGGCTATCCCGATTGCTGCGGGTGAAAGCGAATATACCGCTTTTGACGTGCGGGATTTGATTGAAGTCAGAGCCTTAGATGTTGTTCAGCCCGATTCTGCTATTATTGGCGGCATTACGGAAGCGATGCGGGTAGCACATTTGGCGCATACGTATCAACTCGAACTCGCTCCGCATTGTTGGGGTTCCGCTTTTTCATTTATGGCGGGGGTGAATGTGGCTTTTGCTGCGCCGTCTGCGGTGGTGATAGAGTTTTCGTTGGGCGGCAACCCGATGATGTATGATTTGGTAAATGAAAAAATTGAAGTGGTTGACGGTATGATAGAAGCACCCAAAGCGGCAGGTTTGGGACTCACACCGAATTGGGATTTTGTGAAAGAATTCAAGCAGAAAGTTTGAATTTAACAACAAAGTACCCCTCAGTATTTTGACCTCTGGAATCTGAAATTTGAAATTAAAAATGATATAAAATGGCAAGAGCAGTAAAAATAAACCATGTTGCCCTCGTGGTGAGCAATCTCGAAAAGGCTTGCGAATTTTATGAGCATGAATTAGGTCTTGAGCCGATTCCTGCATTTCTATTTGATTACCCAACGGCTTTTTTCAAATTTAATGAAGAACAGCAATTGCACCTGACGGAGTGGGACGACACTTACTCTTTTAGAGGGCACGTCTGTGTACAGGTTGACGATATCAACGCCATCTTTTTCAGAATGAAAGAATTGGGTGTAATCGACATTAGACCATGGGGTAAAGTCCGTCAGCTGCCAGATGGGGCAATTCAGATGTTTGTGCGGGACCCTTCGGGCAATCTGGTCGAATTGTCGTCCGTTCCGGGTAGTTATATTGACCCCGCTATTTTTGAAGATGAACTGTATCAAGCTGGTATTTATGTCTCTGGGCGCAATGATTTTAGAGGTTATAAATCTGAAAATGCGACTTTGTATCACAATAAATAGTACTGAGTAGTTAGTCCTGATTAAAATCTCAATACTAACTACTCAATACTCATTACTATCAAATATGAAAAATGTATTGCTTTTAGAAACCATAGCCGATGAAGCCTTAGAATTACTCGAAAAAGCGGAAAATATCCAAATTTTCATGGCTTATGGTGATGAACCTTTGGCAAAAATTATGGCTGAAAATACCATTCATGCCGTTATTACGAGAGGAAAAGGGCAAGTGAATAAGGCATTGATGGAAGCCTGTCCGCGGTTGCAAGTAGCAGCCCGTTGTGGCGTTGGGTTGGATAATGTGGATGTAAAAGAAGCTACGACACGTAAAGTCAAGGTAGTGAACGCCCCTGGTGCAAATGCTTCTACAATTGCCGAACATACCTTATCGTTGATGCTGATGTTGCAACGAAATTTATATCAATCCATCAATGAAGTCAAAGCAGGGAATTGGGAAGCCCGCATCCGTTTTCAAGGCGATGAACTCAACGGTAAAATTTTGGGCATATTGGGCATGGGCAATATCGGTAAAAAAGTTGCCAAATTGGCGGATGCTTTTGGTATGAAAGTGATTTATTGGAATCGAAGCAAGGTTAAAAATAAGTACAAATTTGTCTCTTTTGAAAAAGTATTAAGCCAAGCGGACATAATTTCAATTCATCTACCATACTTACCTGAAACCCATCATTTGATTGATGAAAAAGCTTTTTCGTTGATGCAACCACACGCAATACTCATCAACACGGCACGCGGAACGATTATTGACCAAGATATCTTATACAAATCCTTAGAGAATAAAACAATTGCGGGCTTTGGTGCGGACGTTTTAGCCGAAGAACCGCCATCAAAAAATGAACCATTACTGACCCACCCTAAAGCTCTTATTACTGCGCATGTTGGCAGCCTTACAGCGACGACTTATACTAAAATGTGCGTTTCGACAGTCAATAATGTTTTGGCTATTTTAGCCAATAAAGAACCGCAAATGGAGTGTGTTTTTAATAGAAATGCGCTTTAAAATGGGTAAAATACTGAGGGGGTACTACTAAACTATTTCCAAATCTGTTTTTTAATTAAAATAATTAGAGCAGAGTAAATTTTAA
>JANPHO010000424.1:0-6366 GCA_031424515.1 Saprospiraceae bacterium | reverse complement strand
TACAAAACGTGGCACCGTGAGTGACAATTCGGTACCAATTCTGAAATTGTTATTATTGCGCAAAGTATCTACCGATGAGGTTTCGATGGCGCCATACATTTTTACATTGAGTTGCTCAGCCCCCCTCAGTAAATTGCGGTTTTTCCAATTAAGATTGATTTGTCCCCCATTAAACGAATTGGATTTTGTAAAACCTGCTACTTCTGCGTTAAAGTTTTTCTTTTTTAAAGGCGTCAAATAGTAATAAACATTCAATCTTTTAGAGGCTAAAGAATCACTCGTCGATTCATATCTGCTTTTGACAAATTTGAATTGCCCCATGTTGATGTATCTATTTAAGGTATTGTTGTGTTGGTTCAAATTATACAGTGAGCCGACCGTGTAAGTCAACGGACGAACCAACGTTTTAGGATTATAACCCTTGACTGTATCTCTGATAAAATACCCTTTGTATTCTATTAAATTCAGTTTTGACGTATCAGGCGGTGGCATTAACAAAGTATAGTTGGGAAAAATCGTGACCTCATTAATCACTTGCGGATACCGCGCATTTTCGGGCGTTTCCTTTTTAATCGTATAGAAAACATTGAGTGTATGTCGATTATTAGAGGTATCCACATAAGCTTTTATAAAATCAGGATTAAAAAAGTAAAAACCACGTCTTTTCAACGCCAAATCAACCCTGTTGCGCTCTGCTTTTATGCTTTCTATATCAAATTGGTCGCCTTGTTTCACGTAGGAAGCTCTGTCTCTTATTTTTAAAATGGAACGAGATAATTCACTCGAATCCAAAACCCATTTAATGGTATCAAATACATAAGGCTGTGTGACTTTAGCGTCATAAATAGCTTTTAATTTATACCCCTGCGTATCTGTTTTGCCTAAAACGGTGGATTTGAAGTACCCCTTATTTTCTAAATAGGCTTGTAAATTTGTTTCATTGACTTTTATATCCAGTCGTGTACTCAACACCGGCGCTTCGCCAAACTGTTTGCGCAACCAATATTTAAAACCCGATTGTTTTTTGGGCTCGCCAATCATATACCACCAAGCCACTTTATACGGAAAACCCAATATCATTTTGTTTTTGCGTGGCGAAGCAACGCCTTCTAATGCCTTAACTATTGGTTTCGGTTTTCCCGTAAAATCTTCAATTTTTTCTACTTTTACTTTCGCACCATTGTACAAAAGCGTTCCTTTAGGCAAATGCTTTTTTATCTGACAACTCGTGATGAAAAGAATGCTGATTAAATATAAAATAGGTAGCCTTTTTTTCATTTTCCCTTATTCTTTTTAATGATTTCTTGAAGTTTATCGTAGTCAATTGTGAAATTGAATGAAACACCCGTTTCAATAAAATAACCATCCAATAAAGCTTCGTACTGGTTTTTTCTGTAAGCTCTTAGCATAAATCTGCCGTCTTTCGACAATTTATAGGTGGTATTGACATCGGGAATGAATTGCGTGTTGGTGTTATTGTTATTTGAGCTTGGATTTGTACCATCTACCGTAAAGCTTTTACCAACGCTGATATTCAGTCTATCGTCTAAAAAGCTTTTGCCCAATGCGACATTCAAATCAGTGCGTTGGACATTCGGGTCGTCGTCCACATTTTTTAAATTAACATCCACATCCACGCCTTTGATTAAATCATTGGCAATCTGATTAATGGCGCCATTTAAAAAATTACTGACACTTTCGTTGCTCAATAATTTGTTGCCTCCGCCATTGCTCGCAAAAAAATCGCTGCTTTGCTCACCAATAAATTTGTTTAAAATCAAAATGGCAAATACTTGTTTGTTCATGGATGATTGGTCAGCTCGCAATTGATCCAACTTATTATTAATGGTGGTGGCCATTTCGGTCGTAACACCTTCTGCCTTATCGGGTAAAATAATGTCGAATCCAATTTCAGGTTTATCAATTTTACCTTTAACTTTTAATAAAACCCGAAAGGGCGTTTTACGCTTATAAATATCATTACCAGTGGCGGTGGCACCCCCAATTTCATTTTTAATTAAATCAATAGCGGGTGTTTTAACATCATAAGCGGCTGTAATATCCACATCGGCTTTCATGGGATTGCCGCTTAAAATAATGGTACTGCCTTCAAGCAAGATGAATTTACGCTTTACAAATTGATAGCTCATTTCATAACTGCCTTCACTCAAATCGTAAGTACCCACTAGACCCATGCTGCCATTGGGATTGGCGCCTGCATTGATACGGGCTGTGCCTTGCACGCGCAATTCGTCGCCCGTAGTTGGGTCAACAATGATGACAAACTTTGCTGCTTTTTCAACTTCAAGATTTAAGTTAAAATTCAAAGTACTTGTTTTTTTAGTTTGTTGAGCTGCTAAATAATCCTGTAATGTCTTAGTAGACAATAAGTTATCAATTGTATCTCTGTTTATAAATTCAATAACACCCTCTCTTGCTTGAGCAGAAGGTGGTACCGTTTGACGCACAAAAGTCACTTCGGTACCATTTTTCACAACTAAATTACCCGTTACATTGGGTGCGTAAACATCTCCCGATACTTGCGCATCCACATCCACAAAGGCACTGCCATAAATCATATTATTATCAGCAGCTGTATTGTTTAAAGCTCTAAAACCTTTGGTCTGAATCACCAAATCTGTTGTAAAATCATTGGTTTTTGATTGTGTTACTGAGCCATTAACAGACAGTGTATGATTCACCCCGTCTTGTATCGCCCATTTATCAAAATATACTGAGGGGTATTTCAATTGCAATTTTTGATTGTATATTTTAATCAAAGTACCATATTCTGCCGCCGTCGTTTGTACATTATTAAACACAAGTTGACCATTCCAAATAGGTTTTGTCGGTTCGCCTGTTATTTTAATATCGCCTGTAATCGTACCTGTGCTGTTCTTTAAATTTTTCAGTGAAAATGACTCAATTATAGTCATTGTTAGTGGATTCAATTGAATATTAGCATCTATTTTATTAGCTGCATACGTCCCTTTCATATTTACTTCATTGCCATTGCCAAATAACTGACCATCTACTTTTACATTACCTTCTATACTTTGTGCATGAATATCCAAATTACCAATGCTTGTATTTTGTAAAGTGATAGAGTCTATTTTTATATTTCCATCCATAGTAGGAATGGTATTTTTAAAATCGCTCGCTTTCAAATCGGCATTTAATACTCCATCAACTAAGTATACATTTTGATTTAATAATGCCGTAATTGTATTTAATTTAAAATTGGAAATATTCACCAATAGAGGGCTGTTAACCACCGCCGTTTCATTATTTACTTTTATCTCTTGTTGCTCGTTACTGACAACAATTTTTTGAACATTGAAACCTTCTGGATTGGTTTTTATTTGATTATTTTCATCGACAAGCCATTTTATTTTATTGAGTAATAAATCTTTTCCCAATGAAATATTGAACCCTTTTTCATCATTTGGCACACCAAAAACCGTCAAAGCATATTGATCATTTTTATTTACATCGTGCGTTAAAATATTGGCACTCACATGATTTTTAGAAAAATTACCCGTTAGATGTGCGTCATATAGTAATATGCTACCCGCTTGAAGTGTATCTGTTGTAATATCCACCAATAATGAATCATTTTTTCCTAAAATAGTCCCATTAGTCGGCGATGCATGCAACGAACCCATTGTTAATGAAGGCACATTGAGTTTGACATTCACCATGCTGTCAATACGGGCTGTCGTGATGTTTCCGCTTATTTCAATTGGCTTATCAAATTTTAAATCCTTTACAAAAGCACTATACGCATCATTGGGTTTTATAAAAATATCGGCAGTCATTGACCCCTCAGTATATTTCGGATTTATGATGTTGGATTTCGGAGTTTTATTATCATTGGGCACATCTTTAGCCATTGCGGGCGGCATAAATTGATTGATTACCTTTTGCGCAAAAGCTGCCATTTGATCATAATAGACTGTACTGTTCAATTGAGCATCTACAAAAGGTGAAACTATATCTATAAATGTGGAGTCATTTCTAACGTAGGCTACAGCACGTGAACTATCAATTTGAATTGTCCGCCCACCTTGAGTAATAATACTACTGTCTATTTGAATAAGCGCATTCAAATTCTGTGGCGATGAATTTTCTACTTTTAACCGAGTAAAAGCACTAATTATTAAGCTATCTTTTGAATATCCTAAGGCTAATAAATCTGCTTTTGGGACATTCACAACTGCAT
Source organism: Saprospiraceae bacterium (assembly GCA_031424515.1). Classification (GTDB taxonomy): domain Bacteria; phylum Bacteroidota; class Bacteroidia; order Chitinophagales; family Saprospiraceae; genus JAAFJT01. The sequence goes on along the minus strand of JANPHO010000424.1, from coordinate 2,144 downwards.
TTACTGAGGGGTAGTCGGTTTGAATATTGGCTTTTCCATCAAAAGTTATCTGAATCAAGGCATCATCAATAGAAGCTTTGCCGCTGACAATACCGCTATTCAATTGAAGGTCGGTTTTGATATTATTTATCAAGTTTTGATTGAATCTAAAAGATTGAATGGCGGCCAATACGGACATATTATTGGTTTTTACATCAAAACCACGATTTCCTTTCACTGTAACTTGACCATTTAAAAGACCTAACATCGTGTCTCGTCCAATCCATTTGCCTGTTTCTAAGTTTTTAGCATTCAACACCACATCATAAACCATTTTATCAGGCGTTTGAAAACCTTTCAAAACGGCTTTTATATCAGCACTACCAAAGGCAGAATTGACCGTGACGTTGGTATTCACATTTTGCATATTGCCATTGACTAAGCCTTTTACACTTAGTCTTTGTGGTAAATTTATTGGTTGAGTACTTGAAGGAATAAAAGGCAATATCAGCTCTTTGGAAGCAGAAATATTTTTTACATTAAAGTTGTAAAAAATCTTATTGGTATCAGTCGGATTCGCTATATCACCTGCTAAATCAATATTTAAATCTTTATTCCTCAATGAATTAATGACCAAATACGGTATATAGATTTTATGTACGTTGCCTTTAACTTGACCATCAATGGATAGATTGCCCAATATATCCAATTGCTTTTTATACATATTAGCGAGCGTATCCGCCAATAATTCTAAATCTTTTCGACTGACAATTGTTTTCGTTAATTTTATTTCGTTCTCGGGCAAAGGAAATTTTTGTTTATTACCACCTTTAAACGATTCGGGATAAATCAGAGCCGTTCCTGCAATTTTTGAATACGGTGTTTCTACATAAAAATCCTTAATATTCACATTGCTACTATCCAAATTGATCAAACCGCTCAGTGTATCAATCGCAAAACCACTTTTATCCCTAAAACCAAAAGATTGTATGTTTGTTTTGATATTGCCATTATCAAATTTGGTATTGGCGGCAAGTAGTTTTAATCCTTTTATATCTAAATGATAATAATCCAAACCCCTGCTTTTTTGGGGTTGAGATATATTGTTGTAAATAATCGAATTGTTTTGCAAGGCAATATCTTTAATAACAATTCCCAAAGAAGTCGTATTAGTAGCTATCGCAGTCAGTGTATCAGCAACGACTTTTACGACTTCATTTTCTGATTTGTGTTGGAAAAGAATAGAGCTATTATTTAATACAATCGAACTGGTGGTATATATGTTTAATTGCGTTGTGTTATTGAGGTCTACAATATCCAAATAATCTATAAAATTATCTGTCAACAAGTAATCGGGTCTATTTTCAAAATAAATATGGCTGTTTTTTACAATAGTTTTATTGATAGTAAAAAGGGGATTTGGAGATTTGCCATCAGATATTTTTTGCGGTTTGGTAATTAAATATCTAAAATCCAGACCTTCCACCATCAAATCATTGACGTCCACATGCAAATCTTTGAGATTAATACTGTCCACATTCAGATGAAACTTTTGCAAGTTGACATCCATGAAATTACCTAAATAATAATCTTTTTGTTTAAATTTGGTATTGGTAATGTCAATATTTTGAATTTTAAAATTCAAAACTTGTGTTGTATCTTTTGCTTTGACGGTTGTTTTTTTTGATGTAAAAGCATCAAGTATGAATTGATAATTGTAAGTGCTATCAGCATCTTTATTATAAAGGTTGACATAAAATTGGTCTACAACAACTTTATTGATCACATATTTAGATTGTAAAAGGGCGAGCATATCGATATCAATCTTTAAATGTTTGCCCGTCAGAAGTGTATCTTTTGCTCTATCCAACATAAACAAACCATCTATTTCAATCCATTTAGGAAAACTGAAATCAATCTGACCGATTTCAAAAGTAGTGTTTGTTTTATGTTGCACATAAGTTTGTGTCTTGTCTCTTATCAGATTTTTAGCCCAGCGTGTTTGCAGGGATAAAACTATAATAAGGAGTAAAACTGCTATACCTAACAAGAAATAACCTATTCCTTTAAAAAATTTTTTCATATTTATAAATATGAAAAAATCATACTACCCTTCAGTATCCCGCCGGAGTGACAAAGTAGGGTTCGAAATGGCATGATAATGA
>JANPHO010000423.1:0-11382 GCA_031424515.1 Saprospiraceae bacterium | reverse complement strand
AAATTGCACTCAAAATATACGCACACGAAGCGTATAATGGATAATTTGATTTCGCAACTCCCGGAAGTCTCTATTTATACCCAAAAATTTTATCATACTCTGGCAGATTGGCAACCTTTTTATTGGAGGGGCTATCGGGGTGAGACGCATTACACCTATGTTTTGGAGGATATAACGAATATTACTGGCGTTTATGATGAATTAAAAGGCAGCATTCGCACGGATATTCGCAAGGCTGAAAAGAACTTGGTTCATGGTGAATGTGAAGATGTGGAGTTGTTTTACAGCTTATGTAAAAAGAGTTTTGATAAGCAAGGTGTGGAGCCTCCGTTTTCATTAGAGACCTTATCGAAGTTGGATAATGAATTGAAAATCAACAAATTGCGTAAAATGTACGTGGCTTTTGACTTAGAAGGGAATCCTCATGCCGCAGTGTATATTGTGTACGGAAAGAACTCTGCCCATTACTTGGCAGGAGGAAGCGACCCTGACAAAAGACAAAGTGGTGCCGTGACTTTACTGCTTTGGAAAGCCATACAAGATGCTTCTGATTTGGGTTTAGAATCTTTTGATTTTGAAGGGAGTATGCTCCCCTCAGTAGAATTTGCTTTTCGCAGCTTTGGGGCAGTACAAAAGCCTTTTTTCAGAATTACTAAATACAAAAACCGTTTTTATGAGTTTTTGACTTTGTATTTTAGAAACTATAGATAATTATTGGTTGTTGGTTATTAATTATTGGTTGTGAGTGAAGCCAACTTACTTGTTTAGTATAGCCTAAGTGATATGCATTTTTCTAATTTTTTTTAAAATACTTAGGGGTATCAATGTTGATTGATACCCCTCAGTATTTTGTGCGGTTTTAAGCCATTTTTTAATCAATTAAATGCGCAATATATCGTCTTCATCGGCGACCTTTTCTGTTGAGTAGCCTGTAATATCTCTCCATGCGACGTAAACTGAGCATAAATAAGCTGGAATAGCCACTAACAAACCTAAGCCTAAAGGAATTACACTGATAATTATGATAAAAAACCAGGCAATACCAAAAAGTATGTGCATAAATATGTTTTTTGAAACAACTTTTGCGCTGGCTACGATGGCATCCCAAGCGGATAATTTTTCAAAATAGATAAATAGAGGTGCATAAATAAATAATAAACCTACCAAGGCACCTAAAAAGAACAGAATGAAAACTATAAAAATATTAACTCCCGTTAAAACTCCCAAAGGGCTGTCGCTGATGTCTTCTATATCAGTTAATCCAGCGAAACCTATTGTTACAATCAAATAAAAAAAGGCAGGTAACATGGCTGTTATTATGAGTAACCCACCGATAAGGGATGATAAAAACAGTTCTAACCAAAGATTGAAACCATCGAAGAAATTGGAAAAAGTTGCATTTTCTTTATTGTACGTTTTATCCGCAACTATGTAAAAACCAGCAATTAGTGCACTTGAAATGAGAAAACTGACAATTTGACCCAAAAACGGTATAATCCCCAAAATGATTGAGATAGCAAAGTTGGCGCAAAGAAAAATAATGAAAAGCCCAGCATTTTTGCTGAAAATATTAAAACCCTGGCTAATATAGTCGCTCAATTTGAAGTCGTACCCATTTTGAGAAATAGAATCGAGGCGTGATTGCACATTTGACATTGGTAAGAGAGATTTAAGTTTTAAAATATGGTTTTCGTCAATATTGAATCTGATTTGTAAAAATAATCTTTTTACTTGCATCTGTATTGTTTAAGTTATTAAAAAAGCTTATTTATTAAAAAAGAGCATCCATTTTAGACTGGATACTCCTTTTCAATTTTAAATTAAAAACTCAATTTTGAGTTATTTTCCTGTAGTATCTTTTGGTACTTCCGTTTTTTTCTTTTTACCGAAAGGATCCCATTTATCGAGCTTTTCTTTCACTTTATCAGCCTCTTTTTTCACTTTATCACCGCCACCTACTTTTTCGATTTGTTTATTGATTTCAGTGCCTACTTTATCACCCACTTTGTCGCCGACTTCTTTTTGAAGGACTTTACCTGCTTCGGTTTTAGCTTTTTCAACCGCTTGGTTTTTAGCGTCTTCTACTTTTTGTTTCAACACGTTGGACGCAGAATCAAGGGCTTTATCGGCGATGTCCTTTGCTTTTTGCTTCGCTTTTTCAAGTTCTTCATTGGCGCGGGTAGTCACTGAGTCTTTTGCTTTATCAACGGCGGCTGTTACCACGCCTTTTGCGGCGTCTTCGAGGGTCGTTTCACCATCACCACCGAGTACTTTCATACTCACTTTGGGTTGGAACATGGAGCCAGTCAAATTGAATTGGACGTTCACAAACTCGCTGTTTTTGATATTTACGCCGTATTTAGCCGCCTCACTGACCAATACATTAAATCCTGAACCCGCTGCTGCACCAATGGCATTGGCTTCAAGTTTTTTACGTGGTACTTTGGTTTTAATGGTATAATTCATCTCATTCGTCAAGCTGTGAGAGCCTGCTATTTTGAGTGAAATATCTTTGACCTTTTTCTCGAACTCTCGAACGGTGATGATGCCGTTTTTAACCTCAAACCAGTTTTTAGTATCATTCAAATCCAAATTTTTTAACTCAGAGATGTTGAGTTTATTGCCAATTTCTTCCAACGGTTTAAGACCTGCCAAAGCTCCTTGAAGGGTTTGGATAAAACCTGCAATGCTGAGTGTGGTGAAATCAGGCGAAAGGTCTTTTCCAAGCGTACCGTCCATTGATAGGCTGGTATTGAATTTACCTTTTAAAAATTGACCAATGGGTGCCAATTTTTGGAAAGTATTCAAGGTGGTGAAAGATTGTTGAAAATCTATATTTTTTAAGTCAAATGCAAGGGTAAATTTGGGCTTTTCGGGTACGCGGGTGTTGTAACCGCCCGTAATGTTGGTTTTACCGCCAAAAATACCAGCTTGACCATCAGCAATTTTGACTTCTTCATTTTGTACAATCAATTTACCAGTCACATTGGATAAGTCCATATTGGTATAAAGGACGCGTTTCATGTTGGTATTAACAATGACATCAAGGTTTTTAGGGACATTCAGAGGCTCAGTTGCGGTGTTTTGAGGCACGTTTGACTGAGGGGTCTCGGTCATGAATTGATTTAAATCCATAAAATTGGAATTTAAATCCAAATTACCTGTCAAGGTTTTATTATCGTACAACCAATCAAAAATACCCGTCAGAGTACCTTTTCCAGAAACATCGGAATTGCCAATTTTAGTTTGAAAATTGTCGATTTTAAAACTGTTTGACGTAAAGTTACCCGCCGCCGCTGAGTTGACAATGTCGTATTTATCGTATAAAAAACGGTTAATTTTGCCATTTATGGTAAAATCGAAGCGGTCGAAGGGGCGTTCAACTTTATCCGTAACGGGCTTGCCTGTATTGGGCTCGCCTGTGTTGGTTGGCGTAGCAGGAATCCACTCATTGGCATCAAATAAGTTACTGGCAAATGTGATATTGCCCGTCATAGTTTTTTTAGAAGAAAAAAGAGCCAATATATTATCGATTACACCACTCGCTTGCAAATCACTTTTACCCAATTTGCCGACGAAATTGCTCACATTTACGTTATTGGGCGTAAAGTTCATGGCGGTTTCATTGATAAATACTGAGGGGTAGCCTTTCATTTGCACATTCATGTTGCTGATTTTTAAAGCACCATTCATGTTCACTTTATCATACATTTTTTTATCAATGTAGGACATCAAGGTTTTAACAGCGATATCCGCATTGATGATACCCGATAGATTTTGGATGCCATCCATCGGTAAAGCTTTTGGCAAATCACCCAAGTTTATGGTGCCTTTTGCCTTCATATCTACGTTTGGGTCGCTAATAGGCGTGCGTAGATAGAAAACCATATCGAAGGGATTATTGCCCATTTTCATGTGAAAATTGGGGATATCCGTCTTGAAATCATCAAAATTGCTGGTTGACAATGCTACGTTTATTTGAGTATTGATTTCTGTACAACCCATTGGCAACGACGGGTACTGAAAAGTACCGTCTTTTATATTCGTGTTGACCGCAAAAGCAGGGTATTGCTCTTTGACACCGTTGTAGGTACCTTTTACAAAACCATCCAATTTGAAAGAGCCTGTAGCTTTTACATCATTAAAATTTTTGGAATAAGCCGCTGGGATAATGCTTAAAAAGTCTTTAAAATTATTGCTGGGTGCATTGAACTTGAAATCCATCAAAATATCTTCTTCTTTGAGTTGCGTCCAGCCATCTAAATTCAAATCCAAATTATTGATTTTAGCTTTTGTATTTTTTAATGTGAATTTCATGTTTTTCATATCCACATTCAAAATAGTCTTGATATCAGCTTTAGCGTTGCTCAAATACGTCACGTTGCCGTAGCTCATTGTCGTGGAATCAACGGTAGATTTTGTGTCCAAATCGTACACATCGGCTGTCATTTCACCATTTCCAGAGTGGTTAAGGCCTTTTAAAGACATAAAAAAGTCCATGGTATGGTCGTCATAAATGAGTGTTCCGTCAGTGACGGCATAATCATCGAGAGTCAATTTAAAATTGGAAGGTTCAGCTTTTTCAGTTGTAGGCTTAGTAATGTCATAATTGGCTGAACTATCTCTTAAAACTACTACATTTAAGAGCGGTTTATCGACATAAATAGATTTTACTTCGTAAGGATTTCCGCCGTTCCAAACATTCCAAAAATCCATTGCCAAATCCAACCCCTCAGTATGAAGGAGTTTTACGCCATCAAATTTACCTACGCCTGATACATCCAAGTTTTCAAGTTTAACTGCAACACGCGGGAAATGCCTGAATATAGAAATGTCCACATCGCTAAAATCCACTTTAGCATTGAGGTTTTTATTGATTTCAGTTTTGACTTTTTCAACGATTTTATCTTTGAAAAAATAGGGGATGGCAAAGGCGGCTATTATCAATAGCAACATCAATACTCCAGTGATTTTTAGGATACGCTTTGCAATAATCGGTAACTTCATATTTAAAATTGTTAGAATTTGAAAAACTTGGTTAGTGTGACAATATATTATTAACGCAAATTTTAAATAAGTAATTCATTTTTTTTATAAAAACTTTTAAAAAACATTGATTCACACTTTTCTTTATATACGGAAGTGTTCAATAATCAGATGCAGGATCTCTAATAATTCCATAATAACAATATAAATTAAAATGGAAAGTGGCTTAGTTATATTGATTTTATTTATTCAAAAAAGTATATTTTATAATTTGCTGATTCTCAATAAAAATAAAATTTGATACTTTTTCTTGCCTTTTCGTCCAAATGTTTATGCAAGAAAATTAAAAAAAGTTTGCAAAAAAATGATGAAAAATGATTGTTAATAGAAAATATTGAATAATTTTGAATCGACAAATTTGGGAAAACCAGCATTAGTTCACTAAAAACAAACAATAAAATGACAGACGAAGATTACCTCCCGTGTAGTAGTTACGAGAATCAACAAGCTCATGCAGCCCAATCTGGTTTTGCAGCTTTTTTTAATGAAGAAGCCTCATTGTATTTTTTCGCATTGCTTGATGCCGATGGCAAAGTTTTGCTAAAAAGTGAGGGGTACCCACAGCAAGCAGCGCGTGAAAATGGTATCCAATCTGTCATTAAAAACAGAGTAAATAAAGATTTTTACTCAGTTAAAAGTGAGGATGGTAAGTACTACTTGAGTTTACGCGCGGCTAACTATCGCGAGATTGCTCGTTCTTGTACTGTAGATTCTGAAGCTGCGGCTTTGGCTTTGATTCCGTATGCATCAGGCGAACAAGTGCGTAGTGGAGCAATTGCGACAGCTATAGCGCCTAAAGAGCGCGCTAACGACAAAATTGACGACGATTACTTGGCTTGCAAAGAGTACGAAGGCAAACCAGAGGTTGGCGCTGATGGACTCGTTAAGTTCACACACGAAAATGGTCAACACTACTTTGCATGGTACGACGATGATAACTCACTTTTAATGCGCTCGGAAGGTTATCCTACTACAGCGGCTCGTGATAATGGCATGGCATCAGTTGCCAAAAATCGCGAATTGGAAGAAAGATATTCTACAATTGAAAAAATAGGAAGACATTTTGCCATCTTGAAAGCGGGTAATCATCAAGAAATTGCTCGTTCATGTTCTTATGAAAGTGGAGCAGCTGCAATGGCATTGTACCCAAGTGCAAGAGCTAAAGCGGCTGAGGAAAAAGCAGCAGCTTTGGCAGCAGCAGCGGCGGCTGCAGCAGTTCCAGTAGCAGCAATTGCAGCGGATACTGACGAAAGTAATCGTCGGGAAGATAATTATTTAGCTTGTAGTGAATATGCAGGTCATGGCGAAGCTGATGAAAATGGTATCGTTAAGTGGCAACACTCTGATGGTCAACACTATTTCTCTTGGATGAATGCTGATGGCTCTGTTAAAATGCGTTCTGAAGGCTATCCAACTACAGCAGCACGCGATAACGGTGCGGATTCTGTTCTAAGAAACAGAGATAATGAAGCGCGTTATGGCACTATTGATATTGGAAGCAAGCATTTTGTTATTTTAAAAGCGGGCAATCATCAAGAAATTGCGCGTTCGTGTGTACAGGATACGCCTTTTGTTTTTGCCAGTTGGTTAGCACCAGCAGCAGCAATTGGAGCGGCATTTTTAGTTCCTGAAGTTGCAGAAGCAGCTCCAGAGGTAAAATCTATGGCACCATTGGTGGAAGCGACACCAGATGTTGAAGATGATTATATGCCTTGTCGTGAATACGAAGGGCGCAACATTAACGATAAAATGAATAATGTTGCTCTTTTCAAACATGATAATGGACAATATTATTTCGCAGTGTATAATGCTGATGGAAGCGTTCGTCTACGCAGTGAAGGCTTCCGTACTGGTCAAGACCGTGATAAAGAACTTTCTGGCGTTTTGAAAAATCTCAATAACGAAGAGATGTACTCTGTCTTGAAAAGAGGGGAGTATTACATCAGAATCTTGAAAGATAAGACTGGACGCGAAGTAGGTCGCAGTTGTTTGCTTAAGGAAGAACCTAAACCTATCGTTGTTCCTCCAGTAGTACCACCTATAGCAGCAGTGGCGGCGGTTGCGGCAGCAGCAGCGATTATACCAAATATAGAATTACCAAAAGAAGAGCCTAAAGTAGTTGTTCCTAATCCGCCAGTTTACGCTGCGGCAGCGCCGATAGAGGAAGAAGTTGCAGCTGCTGCGGGAGGCTTTAATTGGTGGTGGTTATTACCACTTCTCTTATTGCCTTTATTATGGTTCTTCTGGAAAGGTTGTAATAAAGAAACTGTTGCGGTAGAAACGCCGACTGTTACGGCTATTCCGCCAGTTGTGGTGGATACTGTGAAATCTATTACACCAGCCGCAGCGCCAATGACCAAGAGTTGTAACCTTGAGTGGATTTTCTTTGATTTTGATAAATCTGATTTGAGAAGTGCTTCTCAAGCTGAATTGGATAAATTAGCTTCTATTTTGAAGGAAAATCCTGATTATGTGGCAGTTCTTAAAGCCAATACGGACTTTAAAGGTTCAGATGCTTACAATGAAGCCCTATCTACTCGCCGTGCCAGTAACTCAAAAGCTTATCTCGTTAAAAAAGGTATCGATGGCGCTCGTATAAAGACAACGATGAACGGTGAAAAAGATCCAATTGCTAAAAATGCTATTGGTAATAAAGACACTGAGCAAGGTCGTCAATTGAATCGCCGCGTTGAGTTGTATGTTCAAGATAAGACTGGTAAAAATGTCTGTGAGTCTATTGCTCCACCTGTACCGGCTGAATTAAAAGTTGGGGGTTAAAGTAATCTTTTAACTTATCATAAAAGAAGCGGCGGTCATTTGACCGCCGCTTCTATTTTAAGAATTTTGAAATCTTGGAATAATTCAATCCGTAAAAAAAATAACCAATAACCTAAATCATTTTCCTTCCAATTCATCCACGTATTGCACATCTCCAAGCCTAAATTTTATGGGTAATTTTTGATTAATCCCCATTTTATACTCAATTTTACAGAAAAAAGGAAGGCATTCTACTGAAAAAGCCATCGGCAAAGGCTTTGGTTTTAAGGACTCTACTTTATTCATGTTTAAAAAAGCAGTACTTTTCACATCAAGGCTTTTCGTGCTTTTATAATAGGTTTTTAGATGAAAATACTGAGGGGGGGTATGGTCTATTATAGATAAGCCTATTTGAGCTTTTGTTTCATTACAAAATAAACACTGTATGACTAATCCAACTATAAAAATAATCCCTTTTTTCATCTTTGTTAATTTTATGAAAGCAATTAATTACTACTTTTCTGCTTCTAAATCCATACCTTGAACAGTGAATTTTACACTTTTTAATTTGTTATCAGCATCCCTAAAAAACTCAATGGGGGTATCGTAGCTAACAATATTGAAAACATCTTTTTTAGCAGTGGGCGCTAATTCTGACTCACCTTGACCCTCTACGGCTCCGATGAGTTTTCCATCTTTTAATGTAATGACCAATTTATCGAAATCGCCCGTTTTGAATTTATACTCTCCAGTATATTCTTTTAATGTTTCAACATCTACAACCGTCTTTGTTACCTGTGGTTGTGAAGCAGGCGTATTGCTCCCAGTTTGAGCATTGGCAAAAAGGCTACTTGTTACAATCAATGATGCAGTACATAAAACACGAAATGTCATTTTTTTTAATTGAAATGGTTAGTAAAAATTTTTTTTATAAACTATCTGTGAAAAAACAAAGCTATCAATATTTCGATAACAATCAAAATAATGATGACCCATTCGAGCCGTGAACTTTCTCTGAAATTTAAAACATCTGTAAACAGCTTTAAGTTGTCTTCTACGATTTGTAATCTATAATCGAGGTCTTTAAAACGGGTATTGATGTCAAAATTCGTCTTCAAATTACGGTTCAGCAAGTCAAGGGCTTCATCATCCCATACGAGATTGGGGTCGTCGAGAATGTAGAGATTATCAACAATACTGTTTTTAACATTTAAAACACGACCAATATATTTCAATAAATTTGTTTTTGAAATACTTAATTTGCCTTTTTGTTCAAGCTCTACGATGTGTTTTTTGGAGGAGTTGATGAGTTCATCGGTGAGTTTTTCATAGTAATCTAAGGCAACGGACTGCCCGGTGTTGAGCATAACTATCCTCAATACTGAGGGGTCTACTTTTGGAACAATGACGACATCACTTTTGACAAATGCTTTTGTAAGTTTTTCATCCAACTCAATTCTATACTCCTCGGTCAAATTAATCTCGACAGGATAAGTATCGTAGCTTTTAACAAATCTAAGAAATTCACTTTTACCCAATTCGTCGTAATTGGCAAAAACAATGACACCATAATCGAAAATATACAGGTATCGGTTGGTGTCAGTTAATTGATAAAAAACCTCTGTATTGGTTCCGGAATGTTCTTCGGCGCGGAACTCAGCACGGAATTTTTTAATATTAAAGGATTCCGCAACTTGAACAGCTTCTATTTTAATCATCATAAACTGTCATTTTTTGACAAATATAGAACCTTTTTACCGCATTTTTAATTTTGAAATTAAAAAGCGTGACACATCTTGACGATATGCCACGCTTTTATATTTCAATTTAAGCTCAATTTTAAGGCTTTTTTATAAAATACATTTTCTGTACCCCCGTTTGGCTCGCAGTCTGTAAACGATAGAACAATAAGCCCGATTCATTGGCGGTATTATTTTTAAAAATAACTTCATTGTAGCCTTTTGAAAAATAGCGATTGATATCTGAAATCACTTTACCCGTGATATCATAAATAGTCAATCGAGCCATTTCGTCGGTAGGTAGATAAAACGGAATAATGGTTTCATCGCTAAAGGGATTTGGTTTGTTTTGTAAAAGCTCAAAAGGGCTATTTGTGGCAATTTTATTTTCAAAATTAAGTTTTATTGCCAATTCATTCCCTTCTGAATCATAGGCTACCCCTCCCTTCCCGCTTCCGATACTCGGAACGGGATTTCCTTCGTCAACACTATTCTGAGATTCTAAGCTCAAAATTTCACTCAAATAAGCCGTTTTACGCGCTTTTAAAGTCAGTTTTAAGATTGTATAATTATCCCATTTTTCAGCGTTAGAGCTTGCCCATGCAGTAGTTATGAGCCCATTTTCTTTAAAAATAGCATAATTACTATCATCAAAAGATTTGACATCGCCTTTTCTGATTTTTAAAATTTCAATTTTGTTTTTATCAAAATTCAAAGCAAATTGAGAAGCAATAAGTTTATCGTCAGCTTTCACTTTTAAGCTGATTTCATATTCCTTTCCAGCTTCCAATTTTTCATCTAAAACATTGACAGTCAAGTTGTTATTCAGTCCTCTTGACATCGGTGTTACCGTCGGAATGGGTAGAGCGGAGTTGTTCACATCGCCTACTTTTATGGCTGTAAAATCGGCATTATTGATTGAGTTTCTCAAATTATTGTACACTAACACTTCCGGAAAATCACTGCCAAACGGGTTATCAAGATTCGCGAAAACAAACTGTTTAGGCACAAATCGCCACGAAGTGTTATTCGGGAACTTGATGATAGACCTCAATATCAAGCGGCGAATCAATAGCATATCCGAACCATCCACTTCACCATCGCGATTGACATCGGCGGCGATGATTTTGTAAGGCGAATTAAGTGGTGTGATACCCAAAATATGGCGGCTTATGAGCGCAATATCGAATGTAGTGACACCGTTGGTTGGGTTATCGTCTCTATTCGGTTGTACTTTATAGTTAATTCCTTCTTGTAAATTTGAGAAGGTGAACACGCCATTAGTAGTCGGTTTAGTGAGATTCAAAGGCGATAATGTGATATTTACGAGTGTAGGAATTCTATCTTCACGGCTGATAATACCTCTTACCTCAAAAGTATCTCTACATACATTATTATTGTCTGATATGTTAATTTGTGTTAAACAAAAACTTGTATTTCCCGATAAATCTTTAGCCCAAACCTCTACATTTTGTAAGCCTTTTTCAGAACAAGCAAATGATATAATATTTGTATTTGGATACTCTGTACCTGTTCCCGCTTTTCTAATACCATATTGAATTTTACTTAAAGGCGTACATTCTGTCGTCACGGAAGCTACTAATTGGCTTGCAGAAACATCCACTGCTCTATTGGTACCAATATTAAAAGAAATATCTTTTTTGCATCTTATAGTAATTCCTGCATCATAAACTGCTATTTTTTGTACACTTGATTGATTGATGTTTCTGCAAAAATCCCTCAATAACCACGTTCTTTCAATGTAGTAATAGCCAGCATTTCCCGAAAAATATACTTTATTATCAGTATATGTACTACTAAAATTGCAATAAGCGCTGTC
>JANPHO010000422.1:0-3614 GCA_031424515.1 Saprospiraceae bacterium | reverse complement strand
GTCACCGATTCACGCGCTAAAACGGTGCGAATAGCCAATGGTGCGGCTTTCAAAGGCGCTTCTTCTCAAGATATTTTTATCCTCAACGCCAACGGAAAAGCGGAACGCCGAACGGTAAAAATCGGCTTATCCAATTTTGATTTTGTGGAAATCACTGAGGGGGTGCAAGCGGGAGAAAAAGTGATTATATCGGATTTGTCGAATTTTAAAAATGTACAGGAACTTGAAATTAAATAGCTATGAAATGTTTAGTCTCCATATTTTTAATGCTAAATACCTTGATACTAAGGGGGCAAGATACTACTGTCCTGACTCTGTTGCAAGTGATTGATATGGCAAAAACACAGTCTATCGCAGCGCGACAGGCTTCAACGACTAAGGAGACGCGGTATTGGGAATACCGCACTTTTCAATCGAATTATAAGCCGCAATTGGTATTGAATGGTAATTTGCCCGCCTATTCGAGGGCTTTTCGAGAAGTGATTCAACCGGATGGGCGCATTTTATTTCAACCTATTCGGAACAATAATTCGGCTTTGAATTTGGCTTTGCAACAAAATATTACACAAACCGGTGGAACCATTTATGCCAACACTGTGCTACAACGATTTGATGATTTTGATAGAAAAAATACACTTTATAATGGGACTTTATTTGCCGTTGGCTTGGAACAACCGCTTTTCAGATTCAATCCTTTAAAATGGGATAAGCTCATTGAGCCTTTAAAATATAAAGAAAGCCAGCAAGAGTTTTTAGAAGAAATGGAGCGTATTGCATTGAAAGCCAATGAATTATATTTTGATTTGCTGTTAGCGCAAGTCAATTTAAAAATATCAGAAACTAATTTTCAAAATACAGATAAGATTTTACACATCGCCAATGAGAAATTTGAGTTAGGGAAAATTAGCCGTAACGAAATTTTACAATTGAAGTTAGAATTGTTGAAATCGCAAAAAGCTGTGGCCACAGCTAAACGAGATTTAGAAATTTTTACTTTAAATCTGAAAAGTTTTACGGGCTTTAATCAAAATCAAGTTTTAAAATTAACAGAACCGCAACCACAAAACACCCCCTCAGTATTCGCAAACAAATTAATTCAAGAAGCCTTTGAAAATCGAGCGGATGCTGTAGCTTTTGGTCGACGCATATTAGAAGCTGATAAATTGATTGCCAAGGCAAAAGGAGACAATGGTATCAATGCCAATTTGGTTGCCAATTTAGGCTTTTCAAATAGTGGTGCCAGTTTATCAGATGTTACGAAAAGCCCAAAAAATTACCAAGATGTACAAGTCGTTTTTACAGTACCGATACTCGATTGGGGACGTTCGCAATCGCGCATAAAAACGGCAGAAGCGCAGCGGCAACTGGCCCAATATACCGTAGAGCAAGACAAACAAAATTTTCAGCAAGCGATTTATACACAGATAACACTGTTTGAAATGCTTAAAAATCAACTCAGTTTGACGGCACAAGCCGATTCGATTGCCTCTGAAAAATACCAAATTGCCCAAGACCGCTATGTTTTAGGTAATCTAAGCATTACGGATTTGAGTATCGCTTTTACGGAAAAAGACCAAGCCAAACGAGATTTTATAGGGGCTTTGCGGGATTATTGGGCAGCGTTTTATAGATTGAGGTGGTTGACGCTTTATGATATTGAAAAGGGGGAGAAAATTAAGTGACAATACTGAGAGGGGTCAGATAAAGAGGATTTGGTCAATTGGTAAAATTTTCTGAATAGCTTGTATTTTATCAATCGCAGCAAAACCCTCAATATTAACCCATACTAATTGGGGCAGTGGGTTTGGTAGATTTGAAAGAAATTTGGTCAATTTTCCAGCAAAAAGGATTTGATGTTCTGGATCCATAGTAGGAGTATCTAATAAAATGACAGAATAATTCATTTTATTGAAATTCTGTTGAAATGGCATATTCTTGTCAGCACTTATGAGAAATTGAAAGTTACGTTCATTCAATTTTTCTCTAAGATTGCCATTTTGTAAACCAGACCAACCCAATTCTCTGGGCATAAAAACTTGAAATGACGAGGGGAAATAGAGTACCAAATCCGAGCTTAATTGCTCATCAAGCAAAATTTTCATGTGTAAGTTTCCTCTTACGGGTGTATGTTAATTTTTTTGATGCTAATTCTAAAACCTCATAGACCATTTCTTTTGAAATATGAGGGTATCCCCTTAAAAAATCTTCTAAAGTTGACGATTTTAAGTAATCAAAAAGGATTTGAATAGGCGTTCTTGTACCTCTAAAAACAGGCGTTCCACCTAAAATATCTGGGTCAGAATGAATAACACTCAATTTCATTTTATAAATTTTATCCAAAGTTAAATCAAAAACCTAAATAATCAAAAAATATGATTCATTTAAAAAACATCGAAAAAGTCTATCGCACAGATACTATTGAAACGCTTGCCCTCAATAATATCAATCTTGAAGTGGGTAAAGGCGAGTTTGTTTCTATCATGGGTCCTTCGGGATGTGGTAAAAGTACGCTTTTAAATATCATGGGTCTTTTGGATGAGCCGTCGAAGGGTCAAATTGAAATCGCGAACCAAACTATCACAAATTATTCGGATAAAAAGCTGGCGCAATTCCGCAATAAAGAGATCGGTTTTATCTTTCAAAGCTATCACCTCATCAATGATTTACCTGTGTTGGACAATGTTGAGTTGCCCCTACTCTATCGCAAAGTCTCCGCCAAGGAACGCCATCAATTGGCAGCGGAGGCGTTGGCAAAAGTAGGATTGAGCAATCGCATGAAACATTATCCGAATCAGCTTTCGGGCGGTCAACGTCAGCGTGTCGCTATCGCCAGAGCCATAGTCGGTCAACCTAATATCATCCTCGCGGACGAGCCTACGGGCAATTTAGATTCCGTAATGGGCAATGAAGTCATGGAAATCCTCGAAAACCTCAATCGTACTGAGGGGGTCACAATTATTATGGTGACGCATGATGAAAACATGGCAAAGCGGACGCATCGGTTGGTGAGGTTGTTTGATGGGTCTCAAGTGGCGTAAGTATTAACCGTAGAGACGTTGCATTGCAACGTCTTTACCCAAATTATGAAAAATCATGTTAAAAAACTATCTAAAAATAACGTGGGCAGTGATGAAAAGGCGTAAATTCTACACCTTTATCAGCTTATTTGGTATCAGTTTGACGTTGACAATATTGATTGTCTTAGCTTCATTTATTGACCAAACGCTGGCACCTGATTATCCGGAAATCCATCGCAATCGTTCATTGTATGTGCAAAGTGTTAAAATATTGGATACTAAGAACAACAGCAGCAGCATGAATCCTTTGAGCGCTTTTTTTATAAAAAAGTACATCAAAACCATGCCTTTGCCCGAAAAAGTATCTATGACTTCTGGGCCCAATCCTCTAAATGTTTACCTCAATAAGCAAAAGGCAAAGGTTTTTATTAAATATACGGACGCTGAATTTTGGGGCATTACGCAGTTCGCTTTTTTAGAAGGCCGAGGATTTACGGCTGAAACCATCAAAGGGAACGATAATTCCGTTGTAATCACCGATTTGGTACGTGACCAATATTTTGGCAAAGACATCTCTGTGGTTGGTAAATCTTTAGA
>JANPHO010000421.1:0-4552 GCA_031424515.1 Saprospiraceae bacterium | reverse complement strand
CCAATAGCCCATTTTAGTCGTGATTTCGTCCCATTTGTCTTTAAAACGCATGACCGTTTCACGACATTTGTGGTTGTAATCATCCACCGAAATTTTCTTTCCGATGTCCTCTTTTGTGATACCCAATTCCTTTTCAACCGCCAATTCAATCGGCAAACCATGCGTATCCCAACCGCCTTTACGTTCAACTCTTTTACCATTCAGCGTTTGAAAACGGCAAAAAATATCTTTTATCGCTCTCGCCATCACGTGGTGAATTCCCGGCATACCATTCGCCGAAGGAGGTCCCTCATAAAACACAAATGAATTGTTCGGATCCCGTTGATTCACGGACTTTTCAAAAATGCCTTCTTTTTCCCAAAATTCTAAGATTTCTTTATCTATTTCAGGGAGGTTTAAACCTTTATATTCTTTGTACATATTTATAATTGATTGATTTTTAATTGTTTTTTATATTTTGACACTACGTGTCAATACACGTTAAATCTAAATTGTTGAGTTATAAACATTTTGAGCCGATAGGCTCATTCAGCTAATTAAAATTCAAAAGTAAGTAACTATTATTTTTTACAATCTTTATTGAGCCGATAGGCTCAAAATGTTTATATCCAAGTACAGACCTTTATAACCATTCGATACGTAGTATCGACACCCTTACAATACAGGTTTGAAAATATACCTTTCATCATAAGGCACATTAAATTTTTCTAAAAAATCAAGATATTCTTCCATAAAGGTCTTTTTTCTATGGTGTTCTTCTTGATTTTGAATATATTTACAAACAGCATCAATTTGCGAATGACCGTACGAAAATGCACCATAACCTGTTTGCCATTGAAATTTATGCTTCAAGAATTTTTTATCATTTATCCATTCTGATGAATCACCTTTAACCCATTTCATTAATTCAGCTATAGATTCAGCAGGTTTTAATCCAACAAATAAATGAATATGGTCAGCTACACCTCCTATTTGTATCAATTTATTCCCACGATTTTGAACTATACCTGTTATATATTGATACAATTCCTCTCGCCATTCTTTTTTCAATAAACAATCACGGTCTTGAACAATGAAAACCGTTTGAATATAAATTTGTGAATAAGTGTTTGCCATGTGTTTTCTCGTTTTGTATGTTTTAAAAAGTAGTTTTTTGCATTTTGATACTACGTGTCAGCCGAGTATTAACCCAAATGATTTGGGGTTATAAAGATATTGAGCCTATCGGCTCATTGTGTAACTAAATGAGCTGTTAAGCTCAAAATGTTTATAATAAAGCTCGATTATATTTTATTCATTGATACGTAGTATCGTAAATTGATTGAAAGACTGAGGGATTTAGCAATAACAACCCCCGGAAATAATCATTTTGTTTCCAACCATTTTAACCGTAAAACTGCAACCATAACTTGATATTTTTTGCCCTGAAATGATTATCTTTTGTGTTTTGTCGAATCTGAAAATATCTGTCTCGAGGTCAAAGAAAAATGTTTTTACTAAAACATAACCTTCACACAAGGTCAGTTCTGAGCCTCTAATTTCAAATGAATAGCCTCCTTCTCCATCAGATTTGCTAAATTGAATATTCTGATTATACTTTTGTGAAAAACCAGCAATACCTTTTTCTCTTATTTTTTCATTAGGTCTTGCTTTTCGTATTATGTTACCATTAATACCATCGTAGACCCTAAAATCAAATTGTCCACCAATTTTACCAATCTGCTTATCTAAATACCCCTCTAAACTTAGTGTATCATTCTTAGCTGGTGCAGGTAATCTCGATAAAAACCCATCAAAAACAAACCCCTCAGTATTACCATATTTCACCAATAACCAATAGCCTTTTACTATAAAACCTTTAAATTCCTCAACTTCAAAAGGGATTTTAACGCCAATATTAGGTTGTACAATCACTTTTGCACCGTAGGGAATTGTGGTTAATTTCGGGGCTTTGGCATCGGGTTTATCCCGCATATTCAAGCCTGATTGTGCCCAAACATTCAGCGTTTCGCCTTCTTTAAAGCGGCTTTCTTGGGCGTTTATTTTATACGAAAATGATAATGTAACCAATAATAAAAGTATTCTTTTCATGTGTATTTTGTTAGTTTTAAAAAATTACTGAGGAGTATCATTTATCCACTTCCACTTATCAAATCCAGTTATTTTGACCAACTGGGCGGTATAATTTTATTGTTTTTGTCATGTTTTAAGATTTTTATTGATAATATCTTTCAGAATTTGATGCTCCTGATAATTTTTAGGTTTGACTATTTCTTTTGCATTTTCGAGGGTGAATGGATTTGATTTAACTATTGTCCAAAAAAATTGTTCTAAAAATTTAAGTTCATCTTTAGAATGAATTTTGAAATAGTAATCAAACACTTCATCGTCTTTAGTTTCTAAATAAATTTTATTTTTTAAACCTAATGATAATCGAGGTCTATTATCGCCTTTTCCTCGGTATATTCTCTTCTTTTCATAATCCACCAAATCTATTTTTATCTTTTTTATGTTGTCCCATTGTATTGTGGTTTCATTGAAAAAGATAGAATCTTGCTTAATTTTCATATTCCCTTCGCCTTCTACAAACAACTTTTCAAATATAAAATATGCCCATATTCCAAGGATTATAATAGGAATTAAACATATTACCAATATTATTAGAAGAATATATATTTTAAATACAATCACCAAAAGTAGTGTAATGAAATATAAACTCATAAAAAGGCTATTTTCCTTTTCTTCAATTACATTTGTATAAATTGTCGTGTTAAAAACATTGGTCAACATGAATAAATTTAAATTTAAGTCAAAATTACTGAGGGGTATATTTTAAAAAAGACTTCCTTTTACTATATGGAGCAGCCCATATTTCTATGCGATAAAAATCATCCCCATAATCTCCCTCGACTGTATTGAAATTTCCTCCATATAATCGGATTCGATAATCGCCTTTTTCAAGAGGAATTTCTAATTGAACCTCCGAATTAGGGCAATCTAATATTTCCAAATATCCTGTTTTTATATGAATACTTCCTTCCGTGACTCTATCCCAATTTTTTAAATTTAAAATAGGCGGTTCATTCTTAAAAATTTCAATACCCAATCTCACTAATCCATAAGAGGCAATGCCAATACCTATTACGCCTTTTGCTAAAGCAATACCTGAATCCAAAGCGATATTCGACCAAAATGTAGGTGAATCAGTTTTACCTTCTATTCCTTTGTCAAATAAATAAAACTGTCCATAAGATGTTTGAAAATTTACACTATAAATCATAAATATTCTCTTCCATTAATTTAAAACTATAAAAATACTGAGGGGTACTCAAAACCAAAAACGCCTCAACGAATCCAATCCGTTGAGGCGTTTTTCACAAACGAGTGCAGCCGCTTCACAGATTGTCGAACAATCGGTCAAAAATAATACGGCTTATAATGGGCGATGTTAAAGTCATTGCTCCCTCGTTATTTTAGTTTTTAAAAATTTTGTGCAAATGTATGGCTTTTTTAAATAAAATGCACAATAATATTGCGAACATTTTAACAATATGTCACTTCATGCGTTTCTATTTTCAAATCATTTCACCCCCAAAATCATTAGTTTTCAATTCCCTCTGATAACCTCTGATTCCTAAAAAATACTAACTTTGTGTTTTTAAATAAAAAATATGAAAGTCATCATTCCAGTTGCTGGTGCAGGGATTCGCCTTCGTCCGCATACATATACACAACCTAAACCCTTGATTCCTGTAGCTGGGAAGCCTATACTCGCGCACATCATCGACGAGTTATTGGAGGCTGATTTTCGGGAATTTGTGTTTGTGTTGGGCTATTTGGGTGAAAAAATCAAAAATTTTGTTCAAAATCGCTATAAAAACCTCAAATGTGAGTTCGTTTTTCAGAATGACCGCATGGGCTTGGGTCACGCAATCTGGCTCGCGCAAGAGGAAATTAAGAACGAAAAAGAGCTTTTTATAGCCCTCGGTGATACTGTTTTTGATATGGATTTGAGTGAAATGCTCAAATCACCCACATCGTCGCTCGGTGTGCAGGAGGTAAAAGACCCTCGTGAATTTGGTATTGTTTTATTGGACGAAAAAGGTTTCGTCAAAAAAGTGATTGAAAAACCTAAAATTCCGCACTCCAATCTTGCCATAGTGGGGCTTTACAAAATAATGGAAGTGAAGCAATTGATTGATGCATTGGAGTACAATATCCAAAATGATATTCGTACAAACGGCGAGTTTCAATTGGCGGACGCCTTACAGCGCATGGTGGAGCAAGGTGTAAAATTCACAACTGTGCGGGTCAATAATTGGTTTGATTGTGGTAAAAAGGAGATTTTATTAGAAACAAATAAGACTCTTTTAGAAAAAAACAACGTTTATGACGTGGATTTGCCTTCTTTTGAAAATACTATTATCGTACATCCCGTCAGCATTGGCGATGGTTGCGAGATAAAAGATTCTATCATTGGTCCCTACGTCACGATTGCCGATAATACTAAAATAGATGCGTCCATCATCCAAGATTCGATAATTGGCTCGTA
>JANPHO010000420.1:0-7757 GCA_031424515.1 Saprospiraceae bacterium | reverse complement strand
TTAGCATCAATAACAACTAATTCAGTATTGAACATTTCAGCAAAATCAGCGATGTATTCAGTTGTCAAATTTTGGGAATAAACGGTGTGATGGGCGCCACCCGCATAAATCCAAGCGGCACAACCTGTCCGCATATCAGGCATTGGCTTCCATAAAACACGAGCTACAGGAAGTTTGGGTAGCGGATTTTCAATAGGAATAGCTTCTACTTCATTCACTAAAATACGGAAACGGTTACCCATATCCACCATCGAAACATTCAAACCCGCGCCACCTGCCACGTTGAAAACCAAGCGCACAGGGTCGGCTTTGCCACCAATTCCCAACGGATGAATCTCGCAAGAAGGCTTTCCTTCGGCGATACTTTCACAGATTTCAAGCATATGTGAGCCGAGTACAAGACTATTCTGAGGGTCGAAATGATAGGTATAATCCTCCATAAATGAGTTACCACCTGCCATGCCACTGCCCATGACTTTCATAGCCCGCACCATAGCAGACGTTTTCCAATCACCCTCGCCGCCAAAACCATAACCATCAGCCATAAGGCGTTGAACAGCAATGCCCGGCAGCTGAACCATGCCGTGCAAATCCTCGAAAGTATCCGTAAAACCCTTGAAATCACCTTCTTTTAGAAAGGCTCTCATGCCTAATTCTATTTTTGCTGCTTCGCGTAGGGAATTGTGTTGCGCACCGTCACTTTTTAAAGCGGCTACAACATTGTATTTTTCATTGTATTCTTTAACCAATTTCGTGATTTCAGAATCGCTGATTTCATTGATGTATTTCACCAAATCCCCGATGCCATAGCCATTGACAGAGTAACCAAATTGTAATTCTGCTTCTACTTTGTCGCCGTCAGTGACCGCCACGTAGCGCATATTATCTCCAAAACGGCAAAATTTCGCGCCTTGCCAATCGAAACGAGCCGCCGCCGCGCGCATCCACACATTTAAGCCCTCCAATACTGAGGGGTCTTGCCAGTGACCGACTACCACTTTACGGTTCAAGCGCATACGGGTCATCATAAATCCAAACTCTCTATCGCCATGTGCTGATTGATTCAGATTCATAAAATCCATGTCAATATCGCCCCACGGAATATCTCGATTGAATTGTGTATGGAGGTGTAAAAGTGGTTTTTGAAGCGATTTTAAGCCTCTAATCCACATTTTAGCGGGTGAAAACGTGTGCATCCAAGCCACTATACCAATACAATTTGCATCGGTATTCGCCGCTTGGCAAATTTTATAAATCTCGTCAGGGTTTTTGACAACGGGTTTGAACGTCACCACTACAGGTATTTGTGGCGCATTATTCAGCGATTGGGCAATCTCTTGTGAGTGTAATGCCACCATTTTAAGGGTTTCATCACCATAAAGATCTTGGCTACCAGTTACGAACCAAACTTCGTATTTTTTTAGATTTATCATATTTTGGAACTGTTATTTGCGAATTTTAAACTATTGGAATAAAATTCGTGTCTTTTCGACACAATTATAGATAAAATAAATAGCTTTCAAAATATAAATTGGATTTATTTTTAAAAATCAGAAATAAAATTTAAAAAAGCATTAAAATGCTGTTTATACTTCTGAACATCAAGTTTATACAATATGGCTTTTTTAGTGGCTGAGTTTTCGTTTTTCTCACCCGTATCGATTAAAAGTTTAGTGGAAAGAATTTTTCTACTAAAATTTCTTCTGTCTATTTTATTCTCTTGTCGGTCATAAATGGCTTCATACAACTTTTGTAACTGCGGAATAGTGAATTTTTCGGGTAAAAGTTCAAATCCAATTGGATGCAAAGCAGCCTTATAACGCAGTCTTTCGAGGGCTAAATTGAGCATTTTATTGTGGTCAAATATCAAATTAGGGATATTTTTTAGGCTAAGCCAATAGCCATTTTGAGACCTTGACAACTCTTTATCGTGATCATGAATATTGATTAAAGAGAAAAAACAAACCGATAATGTGCGCTCAACTGGGTCACGTTTCACCTCACCAAACGTCTGCAATTGCTCAACATAGACGTTTTCTAAGCCAGTCAATTCGTACATGATGCGGTTAGCGCCCACTATAAGGTCTTCATCTTCATTGACAAAGCCCCCCAATAACGACCATTTCCCTTTTTCGGGTTCGAAATTGCGTTTTATTAAAAGGACTTTTATCTCCTCTCCGTCGAATCCTAAAATGACACAATCGGTCGCAACCAATATCCTCGTACCGTGAGCGTATTTATTGAGCATGAGTTCGTTTAACATTTTGAAGCAAAGTAAAAAGAAAAATAAGAGTATAGGTAAGTAATTAGCAGGATTTGTAATTAAAAGCTCCTTTTTAATGAAAAAAAGCATCAAAAATGCTTTTATACTGAGGGGGTATCGTAGCGCGTAACTCCAGTTCCGCATATAAAAAAGCTTTGCACAAATTATATCTGTGCAAAGCTTTTTTAATTGCGGAACTGGAGTCCCGCGCTACAAGGCCGGTTTTAAACTTTGATTAAAAGCAAACTCTACCAAATCAAAAGTGGATAAAATGCCGACTAATTTGCCGTCTTGCACTATCGGAATGGCATGGTACCGATTTTGAGAGAACAATGCCGCTGCTTTCATAACAGTGTCATTGGGTGAAAGTGTAACGACGTCTTTAGTCATTATTTCTTCCGCTAATAAGGATTTTAATAGCTTATGATTGTATTCTTCATTGGATTTTGAGCGGAATAAATCTATACAGTGGGTGATTCTGTAGACATCAATTTTACTGATAATTCCTGCCAATTGACCATTGGTTGTCACGGGTAGGTGGTGAATTTGCTCATTTCCAAACATATCAAGAACCTTATCCACAGTAGTATTGGGATTAACAGTAATGACATAACGAGTCATAATTTCGGAAATCAAAGTATTTTCTTTCATGATTTTATCTGTTTTTAACCCAATTTTCAATCCGTTTCAAATAGCCATTTGAACGGTTTTAATTTTTCCTCGGGTTGCAAGTTGAATTTATGGATGCTATTTTGATGAATATATTCTACCGCTTCTTCTATTGAATCGGTGACTAAAAACAATTTCAAATCGTGGGCTGAAATAGTACCCCTCAGTGAAAGCAAGTCAATATGCGCTAAAAGATGCTCATGAAAAGCTTTATCAAAAATGATAATTGGAAAATCAGCTAATTTCCTTGTTTGAATCAAAGTTATAGCTTCAAAAAATTCATCGAGCGTACCAAACCCTCCCGGCATAACCACAAAAGCGTAGGAATATTTAATTAGCAACGTTTTACGGACAAAAAAATACCGAATATCCACCCATTTATCCAGATATGGATTTTGCTTCTGTTCGTGTGGCAATATGATATTGCAGCCTACCGAACGCCCACCCACATCTTTAGCCCCTCGATTAGCAGCTTCCATGATGCCCGGTCCGCCGCCAGTCATTATCGTAAAACCCAATCGGGCAATCTGAGCCGATAGTTCACGAGTGATTTTATAAAATTCATGATCCTCTTTAAATCGAGCTGAGCCAAAAATCGTAACGCATGGTCCTACAAAATGTAATGCTCTGAATCCTCTGATGAAATCTAAGAGTACATTCACGGTGGTTTTGAAATCTGTCCAACGTGATTGAGGACCGGCTAAAAAGCTAATTTCTTCTTTATGCATAAGATTTTTTACCTCAAAAGTATTCTATCTTTCTTTAAAATGACAGCTCGAATAGCTTAAAAGGCATTAAAATAGCCTAATTTTTAAGTTTTTTTTAATCCTCTTGATTATCTCGGGCGACAAAAACTATTTCATTAATCGAGGTTGCGGATTGTCCTCCTTTTTCATTTTGAACGCCTAAAGTCCAAGTATCTGACTCTGTGGTAGCTATCCATGAACCCATAGATTTGCGGAAAACTTGGACGGATAAGCCATATTTACTCTGTAAACCTTGTTCAAAATCATTTACACTCATGGTTGGTTCCACATCAAAAGAGTTTTCATTGGTAGCCAGAGTTCCAATTTCACCCATCGTTTTTGTCCGATTGAATATCATATATTTCGACCATGAAGCGCCGCCAGCCTCGTGAGGGCGGGTAAAAAATTCAATTTTCAAATACGGATACATTTTTGAAAATTGATACTGCAATTCTGCAATAGTTCTGTTCTTATTAATCTCGAGTGTCATTTGTAAAGCCTTTTGCATTGTTATTTAACCTTGTTTTAAACATTATAGTATAGGGTATTTAACTAATCCGTTAATGTGCAAAATTAATTGTATTCAATTTTATTATTATACTTTATTAAAATATACAAATTAAAGTAGAGCAGATTCACTCTTTTAACAAAATTACGTCCTACAAACAAGACTATAAATGATTAAAATCATTCAATAAAGTGATTTTAATTTTTTCAAGATTTTTTAAAAATAACTATGGCAATTAGTTGGGCTAAAATAAAAAGAGGCGTTATGAATTTCTTCCAACGCCTCTCACATGATGGCTAACCCAACTTTTATAACAACCTAAATTTATCTTTTTGTGTCTAATTGTTTGCGCGCTATGCACCATTTACCAGATGCTTGAGTAGTTTGTGTCTGCCGATAGGCAAGCACTTCTAACGTTACAAAGCATCATCAAGATGCATTATAAGCATTGGTGTTGTAGTGGAAATAGCTATATTTTGCGTTACACTATTATGCATTAGATTTTGCCAAAAATTGCGGTGTTTACTCACGAAAGCCATAAGATTTATCTTGTTTTTTTCGCTATATTCTTTCAACTCTTTGATTCTGTCTGCTCCATAAATGGTGTGAATTTCAAAAGCTAAACTTGGGTCGGAGGTAGAAAAAAGCTCATCCCAAATGATGTTCGTGACCTTTTCATCATTTTCGGCGAATTCCTCGATGTGCACAAAATGTACAGCAGCATTAATCATAACGGCGAAATCCGTTATTTCTCTCACCATTTTAGGAGTTGTAGAATCATAATTGCTGGCGTACATAATTCTGTCAATGGGCTTCCACCGAGCATCACGTGGCACCAATATCACGGGGCAATGTGCTTTATTGGCTATTTCGAGCGATGTAGATCCAATTATTTTACTAATAAAATCCTGCAAGCCTGTGGTACCCATTACTATCAAATCTGCATTTTTTGAAAGCTCTTCCAATCTGCTAACTGGATCCCCCCTCAGTATTTTCGACTTGACATTATTTTTAACGAGGATGCTCGTATCACCAGATTCACCCCTGATATCATCACTGATAAAAGTTTCCATTGCTTCAGTCAATCTATCATCTTCGTGTTCAGAAAGTGGCGCAACGGCTATTTCTGAAACTGGAATAAAATACTCATTGATATGCACGACCGTTATGTGCGCATCAAGGCTTTGTGCCAATAGCTTCGCATAAGCATATGCATTGCGCGCGGTGACTGAAAAATCCGTGGGTACTAATATATTTTTAATAGATTTCATGACGAATGGTGTTAGAATATAACAGAATTTTAATTAAAAAACTAAAGAAAAGGAAGCGAATAGGAATCCGCTTCCTTCCACCCAAACAACATTTAAAACACTCCTTTTTCTTATGTGATTGAAATCTCTTTTGCTTTCTTTTTAGGCGTAACTTCTACTTTTGGCAGCTTAATTTTTAAGACCCCCTCAGTATTTTGGTTTTAAAATTAAAAATTTGGTTTTATTTAGTTCTATTTTCAGGTTTTACTTATGATGTAAAATTAACGTGCTTTAAACCTTTTTAAAATTACTAATGTCATGCTGGAGGCTGAGATATATCATCCGTGTGTAAGACCATAATCGGGATATGTGTATTCCACGCCAAAGCCTTTGTAACGCTTTTATGCGTCATATTTTCCCAAAAACTGCGGTGGCGGGTCACTGCGATCATCATATCAATCGGATTATCCTCAGTGTATGCCCGAATACCATCAGGCACTGTCTCCGCTTCAATATTTTCGATGGTGAAAGGGACTTTCGTTTTTTCCGATTCCAAAAGTTTTTTGAATGTAAGCGTTTCAGTTCTCGGATGCTTTTCTGAAGGCGTATTGACGTGTAAAAAATGAATACCACCCATAAAATATTTCGTCCAATCCAAGGTCAAATGAATGCTTTTAAGAGCCGCCGAATCAAATGAAGATGCATACAGTAAATGATGTATGCCTTTATAAACAGCGTCTTTAGGTACCAATAAAACCGGACAATAAGCTTCGGATGCCACCTGCACGGCCACACTACCAAATATTCTATCGACCCAACCATGTTCACCCGCACTACCCACCACTATCAAATCTACTGAGGGGTCTTTTGAAAGTTCTATCAACCTATCAGCAGGGAAACCAATCAAAGCTTCAGTGGTGACTTTCACCCGACTGGCTACCATTGTACTGCCATTATCGTGTTGATTTTCATGCACAAGACGGCTCAATCGTGTCTTCGAAACTTGCTCCAAATCATCAATGGAGGGCATCATGTCCACGTATTGTGGATTATTGGGATTGATAGGGATTTCGTACACATTCAATACATGCAACTCCGACTTTAACCGAGCCGCTAATTGATAGGCATAATGGTAAGCTGTGGCTGCATTATCAGAGAAATCCGTAGCGAGAATTATCTTTTTAAACGTTTTCATAGCTTTCTTTTTTAAAAAATTAAGATGAATTAAGTAGGCGTAAAGAAATAAACGCTGCTATCGTCGGGCTGTAAAAAGTAAAAAATGCGGAGCAGAGCGGAGTATTTTTTACTTTTTACAGAGCCGACTTAAAAAGATAGCAGTGTTTATTTTAGCCCAACTACTTAAACCACTGATTTATAATCTGAGTCCAAGATTTTTTCCTTAGAAATCATATTGATAATGTCATGAACGGTAACAATGCCCACCAATTCGTCATCATTATCAACCACAGGAAGTGCATGCAGAATATTCTCCTTGAAAACTTCAACCGCTACTGCGATACTATCCGTAGGCTCCACTTTCGCTATCCTTTTAGTCATAATCTCCTCCGCCTTGTGCAATTGAAGCAGGGTTTCATTGATAAAACGGTCTTCAAAATGGCGGCTCAAACCCGTGTAATAAGATAAAAAATCACTTTTACTGATGATGCCAACTATCTTTTTCAATCTCACAACAGGTATGTGGTGGATTTTATTTTTATCAAAAATTTCTTTTACCAGCATCATTGGGTCGTCAGGCGATACAGTGAGCAGGCTTTTTGTCATTATCGAAGAAACTGGAGCGATGAGATTCATGATTGAGTGCGTTTAAATGATGAAAAATTGGTTGTTCTTAAATGTTCGATATTGATTTTCAATAGAATGTGGCGCTATTTTAAAATCGAATATCAGTATCTGATTTCTCAATATTTAATCGTGATTGAGGTGATTGATACCCATTAATGAATAGATTGGACACCAGCCTAAAATTGCCGTTAAAATCATAATTGGAGAAAATACTACCAATGCATAGAAAATTGGTGAAACATAGTGACCTAAAAATCCACCTGCGATTCCGAAGAATAAGCCTAAAAAGTGGCGAATAATGATTTCTTTCATGTCGAGATTGCCTTCGAATTTCATAATTTGATATTTTTTTAATTGTTTGAAATAATTTCTTTTTATAACACAAATATAGCCGCATACTGAGGGGGTAAACCATGACCTAAGTCACCCTCAAAAGTGATTAATATCAAACTATGAAAAAACAAAAAGCCCTGAAAGGGCGCAATACAAAAGCATAGGGCAAAGCCCTATGAAAAATG
>JANPHO010000419.1:0-1919 GCA_031424515.1 Saprospiraceae bacterium | reverse complement strand
AACTTGTAACGATTTGTTACAAGTTGAAAATGGTGGCTCAAGAAGGTAAAAATCGCTCGACAGATTGCGCCAATACTGAGGGGGTGCTGCGCATCATCATGGCTATTCCGTCCGCTAAAGCTGAGCCGTGTAAACTGTGGTTGGCGCAAACAGGCAAGGAGCGTTTGGAAGAGATAGATAATCCTGAATTGGGTTTTGAACGCTTAAAAGAGATTTATAGAGCCAAAGGTTATCCCGAAGATTGGATTGAAAGGCGTTTGAAAAGCATTGATATTAGAAAGGAATTAACCGACGAATGGAAGAATAGAGGAGTCACCGAAAACAGGGATTTTTCAATTTTAACCGCCACCATCGCCAAAGGCACATTTGGACTGACGCCCAGCGAACACGCTCAAGTGAAAGGCTTAGAAAAGGAAAACCTGCGCGATCATATGACCAATATTGAACTCCTTTTTTCAGCATTGGGCGAAGAAATAACGCGACAAAAAGCCATTGAAAGTGATGCTCAAGGTTTTAATGAAAATCATGAAGCCGCCACGCAAGGCGGCATTATTACAGGGAATTTGGTCAAACAAGCTGAAATTCAGGGCGTAAAAGTTGTTTCACCCGAAAATTATTTGAACCAATTAAAAGGCGATTCGGATACTTTGCCAGAGGGAAAAGAGTAGATTTATATATCAAAAAATGGCTTCATTTCCTCATCAATTTCTTCCCGCAGTGTTTTGAGCCTTTTGGCATATTGCTCCAAATTAATCTCATGTTGGGTTTTGGGCACCCATTTTTTCACTTTTGCTGGCTCACCTTCTGGATTTACGGCTACAAATATGATGACGCAATGGGTTTTTTTCTCAAATTCTTTTTCAGTAAAACTTTTAGCGTACACATCCACGGCAATATGGATACTGGTATTGCCGGTATAAATCACATAAGCATTAATTTTAATAACTTCGCCAATGCTGATGGGTTTGTAAAATCGAATGCCGCCCACATAAACCGTTACACAATAGCTTTCAGCCCAGGTTCGGGCGCAGGTATAAGCCGTTTGGTCAATCCATTTCATCACGACTCCGCCATGGACTTTCCCACCGAAATTCACGTCCGAAGGTTCACTGATAAACTGAAAAGTTATTTTGTTATTCATTGCCACTTTATAGATTTTAATTTGCAAACATACGAATAACAGCGTGAATGCCACTCACCAACTTGTCAATATCTTCAAAATCGTTGTAAATTGAAAAAGATGCGCGCGCTGTGCCGGGGATTTCAAAAAAGTCCATAATCGGTTGAGTGCAATGATGTCCCGCTCGGATAGCGATGTTATTTTCACCTAAAATGGTCGCCATATCGTGTGGGTGGATACCCCTCAGTATAAATGAAATAATACCAGTTTTTTTTGGCGCAGTGCCGTAAATTTTGACTTCGTTGATGCTTGAAATCTTATCAGTAGCAACTTCTAAAAGCGATTTTATGTGTTTTGAAATGTGCTCTCGTCCCAATTTTTCAACAAAATCAACCGCAGTGCCCAACGCTGCCACGCCCGCAATATTAGGCGTGCCCGCTTCAAATTTCTGTGGCAAACCCGCAAAACTCGTTTTTTCAAAAGTAACATCTCGAATCATTTCACCACCATATTTATAAGGTGACATTTGATTCAACAATTCTTCACGTCCGTAGAGCACACCAACACCCGTTGGTCCAAATAATTTATGCCCCGAAAAAGCGACAAAATCGGCTTTTAATTTTTGAACATCAATCACTTGTGTAGTGATACTTTGAGCCGCATCAATAAAAACGGGCGTTCCATTTTGATGCGCCATTTCAATAATTTCCTCAATGGGATTGATAGTGCCGAGCGTATTGGAGATATGTGTTACCGCAACGAGTTTGGTATTTTTATTTAAAAGACTTTTAAAAATATC
>JANPHO010000418.1:0-2432 GCA_031424515.1 Saprospiraceae bacterium | reverse complement strand
TTTTTGGCTAACAATTTATTGTGTTGTTTTTTGTCACCCGTCCAGATAAGACAATCGAGATATTGAGCTAAAGCGAAGAATTCGGTATCATCCGGGTCAACATCCGCCATTGTATTTTCAGCATTAAGCCAAATGTCAAGCGGAATAATGGCAGTATTGATAAACCGAATGTGTTTGAATAAAAGCGATTTTAAAGTTTCAATGTCATCAAAACTAAGTTTAGATAGCTTTTCCAATTTATCATGGTGTTCTTTCAATTCATCTTTTGTAAAGTCGGGCGAATAGAATTGAAAAATCTCATCCGAGTTCAATAACAAATCACCGATTTTGCCATTAGTATTCAGAATTGCACTAAAAATGATATTGGTATCAATGACTATCTTCATTTAATAAAAGTATTGCGACGTTCTGCCCAACGCCCTTTTTTAACAGAAGATACTAATGAATCAACTCCTTTTTGGGTTGCTTGGCTTTTACCAGCAATTTGCTTGAAAGTCAAATAATCAATCAGTTGTTGGATATCATCTACGTTCATTGAAGAGGATATTCTGATAATAATTTCATCAACGGTTCTTTCGATAGTCATTGTTTATGATTTTTTACAAAAATATAGCTTTTTAATTAAAACCTGAAATTTTTCATGGAAATAACGGTCAATACATACGGGGCATATCTGCACGTGAAAGAGGATATGTTTGAGGTGCGCATAAAAGATGTAGCCGCTCCAACGGGCGTTCGGACGGAGCAACGCGCGGCGCATAAAGTGCGCACGATTATATTGGCTCAAGGCACGATGCTGAGCACGGCTGCCGTCAAATTGGCTTTAAAAAATAATATTGATATTGTTTTTATCGAAAATGATGGCTTTCCCATTGGGCGGGTATGGCACGGTAAATTGGGCTCTACAACCAAAATCCGTAAACGACAGCTCGAAACCTCACTCAATACTGAGGGGGTCAAATTTGTGAAATCATGGATTACACAGAAGGTGGATAATCAAAGGGATTTTATCCAGGATTTGAAAAAACACCGCCCACAACATGCTGATTTTTTAAATGATAAAATCAATCGTTTAGAAGCTCTTATTGTGTCCATCCAGAGTTTAGAAGGGGTAAAAATGTCTGACATTGCGGATACACTGAGAGGTTTGGAAGGGACAGCGGGGCGTTTGTTTTTTGAAACGCAGAGTTATGTTTTACCCTCTGAACACCAATTCAAGGGGCGCAGCAGCCGACCTGCACAGGATGGTTACAATGCTTTTTTAAATTATTGCTATGGTTTTCTGTATCGTCGGGTCGAAAAATCATTGATTATAGCGGGTATTGACCCTTACGTGGGCTTTTTTCACCGCGATGATTACAACCAAAAATCAATGGTTTTTGATTTCATTGAGCCTTATCGCATTTGGGCGGATACGGCTGTTTTTCGGCTTTTTTCAGCAAAAAAAGTCAATAAAAGCCATTTTGAGGAACTTACAAATGGTATTTCACTCAATAAAGAAGGCAAAGCATTGGCTGCCGAACACTTCGCTAATTACTTGGATGAGGACAAAATTCGCCATAAAAATCGCAATGAAACCCGTGGCAATGCCCTGCAAAGTGATTGCCATAGTTTTGCTAATGCGCTTTTGGAGCGTGCGCCGAGTGAGGAGGAGGATGCTCAATTTTAGTTTTAATTTGAATTTGAATCAGGATTTTAAGGATTAAAATAATATTAAGGACACCTCTTTTTTTCACTTTTCATTTTTCACTCAACTATGATTACTTGGATTCTTTACGACATTGAAAATGATAAAGCACGGACAAAAATAGCGAAGCATTGTAAGCAATCGGGACTTTTTCGGGTGCAGTTATCCTGTTTTTTGGGTGAAATAGACGCTCAAATGCTTGATACTTTGAAGCTTCAAATTGAGAGCCTCATTAATGAAGATGTAGATAAGGTGTATATTTTTCCGATGAATAAGGGGGAATTGCAACAATCCGTATTGATGGGTCAGGCTTTTGATAAAAAAATGGTGACTGACGAAATTAAAATGCTGTTTCTTTAGTGTATCGTGTGTAGTTTTTAGTGTGTAGAGTCAAACAATACTCTCCTTCTCTGTGCGCTAAAAACAAAACACTAAAAATTATTAAAAAATGAATTTGACGCCTTCTCATATCATAGAATATCTGTACTGCCCTCGTTTCACGTATTACGAATATGTGTTGGCAATCCCTCAGTATGAGGAGAAAAACTATAAAGTTCAACGGGGTCGAGAGCTACATGATAGAAAATTGGAAGAAAATAAGGATTATCTTCGGCGGCGTATTGGGGCGGTAGAAAAGCATCTTGACCAATACTTAACCAACGATTTACTGAGGGGTCGGGTGGATGAAGTCTTGACGTTATCGGATGGCACGATGACGCCATTGGATTACAAATTTGCGGAGTGG
>JANPHO010000417.1:0-2217 GCA_031424515.1 Saprospiraceae bacterium | reverse complement strand
GCCAACAAAACCGCTTTTGATGCCCTTATCAATCAACATTTGCGTCCTTCGGGCTACTACCAACGCTTTACAAACGATACTAATTTAGACCTTTGGCTCAAAGCGTGGGGACAATACGTGGTCGGTATCAATTACATCATTGACCAATTTGGTTTTGGCTTAAAAATGCGGTATCCACGCATTGATTCGGTGAGTTATGAGGTCAATAGTCGCTATTATCGCATAGTTCTTAAAGATATTATGGCAGTTTTGGACGAAAGAACCGACGCAATGATACTGTTTTATCAGCCGTCTCTCGCTGTTGCTTTGCAATTGATGCAAGCCAATGACCGTGATGAACCTGCTCGACACGAGCCGATGGAGCAAAAAGACAATCAAGCGGCTTTTCAAGAAGCAAAAAAAACAGATTGGGCAAAGTATAAATATGCGGCTATTGTCGTTCCTGGCAATGGGCCTGAATTGTCGCACACCCCCCTAAGTCCTTTGAACAAAATGCGTTTGGATTTTGTGGCAGAACGTTTCCGCAAAGGTTTTGCACCTTTTATAATTGTGAGTGGCGGCTATTGCTATCCCTACAAAACGACCCATGCAGAAGCCGTAGAAATGAAGCATTATTTGATGGCTAAACAAAGTATTGATGGGAAAAATATCATCATTGACCCCCACGCACGTCATACGACAACAAATTATAGAAATGCCAATCGTTTGATGATACGCTATGGTTTTCCAATGGATAAACTCTGTCTTTTTACCACCACAAAATCGCAAACGGATTATGTGATGAACCCACTATT
The DNA here is from genome assembly GCA_031424515.1 of Saprospiraceae bacterium. Classification (GTDB taxonomy): domain Bacteria; phylum Bacteroidota; class Bacteroidia; order Chitinophagales; family Saprospiraceae; genus JAAFJT01. The sequence continues at coordinate 1,423 of JANPHO010000417.1, read as the reverse complement.
TGACAAACGCAATGAGAATGAATTGGGCTACTTGCCCTATATCGGTAAAAAGCGCATTTCGAGCCATGATATTGAGTATTTGCCGAACCTTTTGTGCTTGCATTTAGACCCGTTTGACCCTCTAGACCCTTAGTTTTTATCAAAATTGTTATAATAAGTATCGAGTAAATTATGATAGTAAAACGTATTTTAGGGAGTTTTTTTAGTTTTAGAAACATAACGAATAACCAACTTTATCAAAAAATGTCGCAAAATGCCTTCTTTAGTAAACGATTTACTGAGGGGGTATCCTATTGGCTTAATTCCGAAATATTCAAATATACAGCCACCTCTTTATTGGCAACCGTCTGTGATTTTTCGAGTTATTATGCACTTGTATATGTCTTACATGTACCCGCACTTGTGGCACTATTTATAGGTCAATTCATTGGTTCAGTCATCACATTTATCTTACAATTCCAATGGGTTTTTAATTTTGTGGACACCCATTCCTACAAAAAATACGCAATTAAATTTTTCAGTGGGCAAATAGCCGCCGCTATCGGCAACGCAATTGTCGTTTGGTTCATCATAACCTTTTTCTTTATGGATGCTTGGCTCAGTCGGATTATCACCTCTATTACTTTATGGTTTTTGATGTTTTTTATCAATAAGTTTTGGGTATTCAGTGATGATACATTGGAGAAGTGAAAGCTGTATTTCAAGCAAAATACTGAGAGGGCAGTTTTTTTGATTACCACATTAATTAATACAGGCTTAATCTTACCTTAATATTTACTTAATCTACCATAGGTAGCTTCACCGTTTGATTTTATTTTTTTTATACTAAAAAATCCAACGAATGAAAAAAATTCTACCTATCCTGTTCTTAATGTTCGCTTTATTAAATCTAAAAAACAACCTACAAGCACAAGTTGTATTAGAAGCGAATTTTCCAAACAATACCTCTGCAACAATCGGAACTTTTCAAGGCATTATATTCCGTGAAGGTGGTTTTTCAGGATTGAGCTATATTCCCAATACCAACGGAAAAGAGTTTTGGACTGTGTCGGATAGAGGGGTAAATGTAGATGCCGCCAATGCTAATTTGGCAGCTTGCCGCCCTACTTACGACAAAATTTATGGTTTCCCAACCTACGCCCCTAAAATCCATCGTGTAAAAATCGAGGGAACGGAGTTGAAAATTATGGAAACTATTACTATTAAAAGACCCAACGGAACAGACGCAACAGGCATATTAAACCCAACGGGTTTTGGTAGCACGGCGGCTGAATTAGTTTCCACTGATACCGTAAAAGACTGTACAAATTTTGCTGCAAAAACAGTTGCCAAAGACATTTGGGGCATTGACTCTGAAGGTATTGATGTGGACAGTGATGGCAACTTTTGGGTCTGTGAAGAGCAAGGGGCAACGGTTTGGAAA
>JANPHO010000416.1:0-29827 GCA_031424515.1 Saprospiraceae bacterium | reverse complement strand
TTTTTTACAAATCATTTTTCACTTGTATCCAGAAGATAAGTTTCATCATTTGATAGCCACCACGAGCAAAGAGAAAAGCTCGGATGAAGATATTTATAAAACTGTACAAGCCAATTTACCTAAAATAAAGCCTTTTTTGTCTGAATTGACCTTTGCCTTGCCCGCATTGAAAAAACAGAAAAAGGAAATGTCGAATCAAGTGCTACAATTATTGGGTAATAAAACCCCAATAAATGGGTATTTAGAAATTGGTTCAACGGGCAGATACATCAGCGAATTGCGCAAACACATCGCACTTTCAGGTAATACGTATATCACCAACGATATTGCGCCCGATAATTCCATTGCTGATATGATGGAACGGGGGCAGATAAGCAAAATTGGGACTTTTTTTCCGCTCAATAATTATCAACCCATTACGGATATTGCAGATGAAAGCCTTGATTTAATAACCTGTCACATTGGTTTGCACCATTGCCCACATGAATTATTGGATGGATATATAAAATCCATTCACCGAATTTTGAGAAAAGGCGGGATGTTTATCATGCGAGACCATGATGTTAAAACGCCCGAAATGGCAACTTTTGTGGGTTTAGTACACACAGTTTTTAACTTAGGTTTGAAGGTTTCTTATGAAACGGATAACGCGGAGTTTGTATCTTTTAAGCCCATCGCTGAATGGAGTAAAATTATCACAGCTCATGGTTTTACGGACAGTGGCGCAAGGGTTTTACAAGATAAAGACCCAACTGATAATACCTTAATAGCTTTTACAAAATTATAAACCAATGAAACGACTCAGAATTTTAACGCTTTGTACGCTTGTAGCGGCTATTTTGATTTTCTTTTTTAAAAAGAGAAACCCTACTACCATTGCGGCAGGCGAGGGGCTGATTCTTAAAAAGGAGTGGTTGGGCATTAATAAAAATCCAATTACGCCTTTAAAAGACGTCCGCCCCGCTGACCAAACTTTCCTTACTTTTCCAGAATGGTATTTGGTTTTTAGCCCCGAAGAGCAGGCTAATTATTTTAAAAAAACGACATCAACGAGTTTCCCATTTATGAGTCATGTGCGGCAAATTTGGGAAAGTTATGACATTGTAAATAATCAAATCAAAGATAATTTCCCTAAAAATGATGGTTATCATTTTATGATTTGGGTCATTGGCACGAGTGCCACCGTGGAATATGCCATCAAGGCCTTGTATGAAACAACGGTGGGCAGGCTCACGGATACACACAAAGTTGTAGCAGATGAGGACAAATTCAACGCAAAATTCAATCAAGATTACGTTGATTTTATAAAAGATAGACCGTGGTATGAATTTGATTTTAAAAGCCGATTGGGGGCATTGTGGACTGAAACGCCTATTTTAGGAAGCAATGTGGTGCGGAAATTGGAACGCAGATATATCTTAACCTCTGAATTGTTAGTAAAATATGCTTACGGCAAACTCATTGGCTTGGGTACAAAACAAGTTTATGATGAAGCCTTGCCAACAACTGCCGTAGTGATAGATGATTCAACGGTGATAAATCTCACACGTTACGATAAATTCAATCAAGAGATTACCGATTTGGCTAAAAAAGGAAAAAATTTTAAGGAAATTGCAGGCAATAATTCAGCTATTTTATTGAGCATTGTATTGCCAGCTAACCATAAAAATGCTTTTGAAAATACCCAATTACTTTTCACTCAACCCATTTCATCGGATTTAACAATGAAAAGAATCGTTTTGGCTATACCCGTTGGTCAATTGGATAAACTACTTAGACAATTGGATGATGAAAAAATAGCGATTGAGCATATATTTGATTACTAAAATTTAGCGATAAAATATGGCTCTCTGAGAATATTTACCCCTCAGTATAAAGCACCAAAAGAGGGTTTTTTACTATAATTTTCGTGTTTTTTAATAAAAAAGGCTGCTTCACCCAAGCAAAGTAGCCTTTTCAGTAGCTTCTATAATTTTTAATCACAGCATCCGCTGCCCGAGCATTTGTACTTAGCTCTATATCGTAATTCTGCTTTTAATCCTGAGCCAATGACTAACTTTTCACCATTTTCGCCTTCAATATCTTCCCAAATTTCATTGTCTTTTGAGAGTTGCCATTGGAGTTTGCAGTCGCCCGCTCCGCCTTTTGTTGTGGCTTTTAGAGCCAACGGTTCATTCAAGCAGATTGTTTGATTAGGTGATGCAACCTCGACAGTCACTGAGAGGGCTTCTGCAATTGTCACCTCTGCCACTTCTGAAATAATTGACTGTGGACTCACACCTACTACTGTAACGGTGGCGCGATAATACGTTTTGTTGGGTGTGTTGGCTTCGGGTGTGTAAGCGGCTTCGTTAGCTTTATCAATGTTACTCCATTGCATTTTATCCGTTGATTTTTGCCATTGAAAATGGGCTTTTACACCTTCTTTTAAAGTGACTTTTAATTCGCTCACCCCACCAATACATTCAGCAATGTTTTTGGGATGTTCAACAATAAGTGGTTCGTTGGATGCATTGAGCATTGAAAAAGATAGGAGGCTGAAAAGTAGAGCAACGAAACTTGATTTTTTTAAAATTAACATTTTACATCGGTTTTAATAGTGAAAGAAAAGATTGCGAACAACCTTTAATATTCAATATCTATACCAATAATAATTCTACTTAATGTGTACCCCCTCAGTATTTTGAGGAAAAAGGACATAAAAAAAGTGAAAAACAGGACTAATGCCCATTTCTCACTTTCATTAAAATTCCTAAAATATATTTTTAAAACAAATTGCTTTCTGCGGGTTCTAAAATCAGGCTTTCCTTGCCGAAAAACTGAATTAAAAGGTAATAAAAAACAACTCTGAATTTTTTACGGTTAGAAGTGCCCATTTTGGTACACACTGCCTTGATGGCTTTATCAAGTTCGGGAGAATCTTCTAAAAAAAGACGCCCTAAAAGGAAGTTTTGACGGACTCTACCCAACTCACCTTTATCAGAACAAGCCACTAATGATGCATCCGCATCGTAAATAGCTGTTCCTAAAGATTGGGCAATGGTTACTAAAAGTTCGACATTGATACTGGGCATTTCTAATTTTTCAGTCATAAACGATGTATATGACTCTATGGCTTCATCGAATTTGCTCATTTTGGATATGGATTTAGCTGTTACAAATAAATGATTTGATGCACAAAATTACTTTCTATATGTTAAGTAAATGTGTTAGGGTTTTCCTTTTTTAAAATTAGATATAATGTTAGGCTGAGTTGGTATGCTTGGGAAATTTAATTTTTTAAACCTCTTTTCATTTTAAAATAAGATTTTGAATGGAGCATTGAGTTTTCGCTTCAAAAACGGGTGTTTATTTTTTATGGCACCATTTTAAACTAAATCATCTTTGACGCTGTTTAATTTTTTATTAAAATGCTTGAATTTAGATATGAAAATTATTGAAAAATACCAGCTTACTCAGCTTCAAATAGACCGTATCGTGGAAATGGGGTGGGAGGATAGAACGCCTTTTGATGCCATAAAAGCGCAATTCGGATTGAGTGAAGCGGAGGTTATAGAGGTGATGAAACATCAAATGCACCCGCGCAATTGGCGCAAGTGGCGCGCTCGTGTACATGGTCGAGCAACGAAACACGCGGCTAAATTGGAGATGATTTTTGATGAAACAGGTGATTCAGTTCGCCGTCACAGAAGCCGTATGCAGCGGCCCACGGGCAATCGGATTTCAAAGAAAAATTATTGACTCTCCAGCAATTCCTTATTTGGGAAAAAAGAGCCGTAGGCTCGGCAGATTTGGTGCAAAGTATTGATTATCAATCATTAAAAGCTATATCTGCCGTACCTACGGTACTTGAAAACTCATCTTATATTTTACGGCGGATTGAAATCCGCCGCTACCAAATCTACCGAGCCTACGGCTCTCTTCTTACAAATACGGAATTACTGTTGACTCTCAAATAGTTATGTTTGAGTAATTGCCACTTTTAAATTTCAGTATAAATATTTCACATAACTTGGTTCAAGTTTCAAACTTGAACCAAGTTGAATTTTTAGATTGTTTGAATAGGTATTTCGGCTATAATTCTCTCCAAATAGATTTTATCAATTGTATCAAATTGGTCATACTCATCACTATCCACATCCAAAACGCCCAATACCTCACCGTTGCGAATAACAGGCACTACAATTTCTGATTTTGAAAGACTACTACACGCAATATGCCCGGGGAATGCTTCTACGTCGGGAACGATGAGCGTTTCAGCTTGTTCCCACGATGCGCCACAAACGCCTTTTCTCTTGTTGATGCGGGTACAAGCTACAGGCCCTTGAAAAGGTGCGAGTACCAATTGACCATTTTTGACCCAATAAAAACCTACCCAAAACCAGCCAAATTGCTCTTTCAAGGCGGCTACAATATTTCCGAGATTGGCAATTAAATCCGTCTCCCCCTCAGTAAGAGCCTTGATTTGGGGCATAATTGCTTGATATTGCTCTTCTTTTGTTCCTTTTATGATGTTTAAATCTTCTGCCATTTTTGTTTAGACTTTAGATGTTAGAGTTTTAGACTTTAGATTTAATATTATATTATTTATTAATATAATAAACATTATTCTATATGCCGTTATGTTATTCGCTTAACTTACCTATTTCTTCTTCCGTTAAACCTGTAATATTTATTATATTTTCAATTGGTTCATTATTGGATTTCAATTGCCTTGCCACTGTTTGCTTGAAAAGTAAAATGGTGGGGTCATTTGATTTAAACCCTGCATTTTCAACTTCTTTTAAAGTGTTTTTTAACATATCGGTGGATAGGAAATCAGACCATTCTCTTTCTTCTATTTTATTTATATCAAGCCCTAAATCTGAGATAATTTCAGCCCAGATGTCGCTTACCCATTCTCGCTCTTCGGTATCAAAGTTGCTATATATTCCCTTTTTCAATAATTTTAAATTATCTATAATATCATCTTCACCAATTTTACCTTTTATTTTTATTTTTTCAATAGCTAAATCAATAAATTCATGTATTACTTGACGCATTTCATTCTGCGTTTCATCTGGAGATGGGTTTAAACCTCGTATTTCCCATTCTTCGGGTTTAAAATATAGCTTTTCTTTGGCTGCTAAAAGTTGATTAATCATTGATTGTTTACTTTGAAATTTGAATTAATATTAAAATGTTTCTAAAACTAAAAAATCCGAACGTAGGTTAAACGCTCGGATTTTTATATTTTCAAACGAGTAACACACCTTGATACTGAATATTTATTACTCGCTACTTTTTTTAAATATCCATCAACAAAGCCGTAGGGTCTTCGATGAGTTCTTTTACTTTTACGAGGAATGTTACAGAAGTAGAACCGTCAATAACGCGGTGGTCATAACTCAATGCCAAATACATCATCGGACGAACGACTACTTGACCACCAACAACTATTGGACGGTCTTTGATAGCGTGCAAACCGAGAATTGCAGATTGTGGTTCATTGATGATAGGCGTACTCATAAGCGAGCCGAAAACACCACCGTTGGTGATGGTAAACGTACCACCTTGCATTTCTTCTAAAGTCAGTTTACCATTTCGCGCTTTTTCAGCCAAAGCTTTTAATGCTAATTCAAATTGAGCGAAATTAAGGCTTTCTACATTTTTAATGGGCGGCACTACCAAGCCCGTAGGTGTTGAAATTGCCATTGAAATATCCACGTAATCGTTGTAGATAAAATCCGTGCCGTCAATCATCGCATTCACATCGGGCATTTCCAATAAAACTTTAGCGCAAGCTTTAGCGAAAATGGACATAAAACCGAGTTTAACGCCGTATTTTTTAACGAATCTATCTTGATATTTTTCACGCAAAGCCATTACTGCCGACATATCCACTTCATTGAAAGTAGTCAACATAGCGGTATTATTTTTAGCAGAAACGAGGCGTTTTGCAATCGTTTGACGCATACGGCTCATTTTTTCACGGCGTACATTGCGGCTAAATGCTGTTGGTGGCGCTTGTACTGAGGTGGTGGTTGGTTTTGCCTCAGTTTTTGGTGCTTCTGCTTTTGGAGCGGGTGCAGCAGGTTGTGCTGAGGCTGCTTTAAGAGCATCTTCTTTTGTTATACGACCATCTCTTCCTGTTCCTTCTACGTTTTGAGCACCGCTTTCAGCTATTATTTTAGCCGCTGCGGGTGAGGGTGTACCAGTAGCATAATTAGCAGTAGCGGGTGCAGCTGGGGCAGCAGGTTGAGCCACTTCGGCTTTTGGTGCGGGTGCAGACGCTGGAGCAGCAGTAGCACCGGCAGCTGATGTGTCTATGGTAGCGATGACATCGCCAATTTTTAAATCAGAACCTTCAGTAGCTATATGTTTGAGCTTTCCTGCCACTTCAGCAGGTAATTCTAAAGTAGCTTTATCCGACTCGAATTCGCAAATAGGTTCGTCAAGAGACACCATTTCACCATCTGCTTTGAGCCATTGAGAGAGTGTCACCTCCGTAACCGATTCCGCAATAGCGGGTACTTTTATTTCTATAACAGCCATAATTATATCTAATTTTCTATTTTTTCGTATATCGTGTTTTGTATGTCGAGCTATCGAAACACGAAACACGCTGATAAAAAACGCATACAAAAGTCTATATATGTTCTTAGAAAAACAAGTAAAAGACAGTCTTTTTTAAATAAAAAAAAGTGCTGTACCAATGAAAGTACAGCACCCGTTATTTTCTGTTTTGCTTGTAATAATCTGTCTATTATTTACGAGAAGCCGTAATCGCTGTTTTTTGCATTTTATACTCATATAATTTCGCTGGCACACCATTGATTGATGAGTTAGCAATAAACATTGTACCATCTTCATCAAAAGCGATACCTTCAGGCATCAAATGGTGTTCTTTTTTCAATTTCGTCATTTCAATAATTTCACCTTGTGGGTTCATGGTAACCAAAGTATTATTAAGTGCTGAAAGAATATGTAAGTTGCCTGTCATTGGGTTAATAGCAAGGCTTGTAGGAGCGAATTCAAAACCTTTAGTAGAAGCTTTCTCTACGTAATCCGAACGCAATCCTAAATACTGTTTTTCTTTTTTACCAGATAAAAATTCTTTAAACGAAGCTAAAGAAATCTCATACACTGGCTCTGGGTTAGTCTGAGCAGTTTTTACATCAAAAGCGTAAATTTGTCTTGAAAATTCACCTTCTTTTTGACCTTTAGCACAAATCAAAAGACGATTGTTCGCGATGTCATAAGCCAAGCCTTGAAGGTTGGCAGTGCGTGGTAAGTTGGTTCTCAACATTTTTACCGTTCTTTGAGCACCTTTCAAGTTAGAAATCTTGTAGAGCTGACCGTTGCTTTTAAGGGCATAAGCATCATCTCCTACCATCTCAATACCTTGAAATTCGCCTTCAGTAACGAAAAACGTGCTTGAAGCAATTTTTCCACTTTTTTTGTCAATCATGTAAATTTTTCCTTCCTCTTCTTGAATACCAGCCACTACTTTAGGGTCATTGGTTGGACTCAAACCTGAAAGTTTCTTAATAACATCATCCAGCTCGAAATAAGCGTATGGATAAGCCATGTCATAAGGGAAATTAGAAGGTGGTTCGGGATTGTAGTAGGGCTGATCTGTGGCTGGGTCATTTGTGGCATATGCCATCGTGCTAAGCAGTACAGCCGCTGATAATAAAGCGTTTTTTAAAGTCATAGATTACCGACAGATTTTATGGTTAAAAGAATAGTTAGATTCGGCTTTTAGTAATTACAAAACTGTACCAAAAAATAACCTAACTCAGGTATCTATGAAAAAATATTGTTTTTAAATGTGTGTATTTGTGACGGTGTATTTGTGTTCAATATTTCAGATTTTGCTACTTTCAATTGTTGGATTATCGATATAAAAATTTGATAATCAATGTTTTATATTTTATTTAAAAAATATCTGCAATAATCAAAAAGTTTCTGGTTTTCCGAAAAATTGATGGAGGCTTTTAACTCATTTTGAAGTGCTTTAGCACCCATATAGTCTCCTAATTTAAGTAAAATATTGCCTTTGTCGGTTAAGCAATAACATAAAATGGAGAGGTTTTTTATTTTTTGAGCGATAAGAATAGCTTCTTCAATGCAACTCAAAGCATCCAGATAATCGCAATTAAATGCATGGATTTCACCTAAACCTTGCAAGGCTTTTGCTACTCCTTTTTGATAATTTAATTCCCTACAAATGGCTATACTTTTTGTGAAATAAACAATGCCTTCTTCAAATTCACCCTTTGCTGAATGCCACCTTCCTTGCAGTTCACAGGCGATAGCGATGCCCTGTTTATCCCCCAACTCTTCGGTCATTTTCACATCTTGCACGAAGTATTCTCTTGCTTTTTCAAAATCACTTTTTTGAAGCCATAAATTGCCTAAGCAACCAAGAGCTATTGCTACGGATTGTTTATTACCCAGTTTTTGAGCCAAATCAAGCCCTTTTTCAAGGTAGGAAAGGGCCCTGTCATTATCGCCTTTTTCGGATAAAATAATGCCCATATTGATATAAAGGATTGACATGCCATTCAAATCATTCTGGCTTTCGCATATTTGAAGTTCTTCTTCTTGGCAACGTACCCCCTCAGTATAATTGCCTTGATTCATATAAGTTAAACCTAAATGAGAGACAATTTGTGTGTTTTTGAATTTATTATTTTCTCTATTCATTTTTATGCTTTTTGTGTAATAGTCTTTAGCTTTTTCATATTCACCTTGTCGGAAATAGAGGTTTCCGAGGTTGCCATAAGACTTTGTAATACCTTGAATATCAGTTAGTTGTTCAAAATATACGGCTGATTTCTCAAAATGTTCTTTTGCTGTTATATAATTACCTTTTAACATTAAAACCTGACCCAGCGCATTCTGTGCACGTCCTTTTAATAAAACATCATTAAAAGATTGAGTAATATTAAGGGCTTCTTTGTAGCAATTTTCGGATTGATTCCAATCACCTATGAGCTGTAATATTTCCCCTTTTTTTATTAAAACTTTGATGCGTTCGGTACCTTCTTTCAGGTTTTTAAGTAGGCGATCGTACAAATCCAAAGCATTTTGATTCTGAAAATTGCGTTTGGCATAATCGCCCGCTTTTTTAAGATATTCGTTGGTTTTAGGTATATTTTGAGCGTGCTCGTAATGAAATGCCAAATCAATATAACGGTCTTCAAGCTGCTTAGAATGTATTTTTTCAATAGCTTGAGCAATCATTGCATGCAATTCTCGTACCCGAGTTTTGAGTTGCATATCATATATAGCCTCACGGAGCAAAGAATGGCGGAATATATAGCGCAGCTCATTCATGGCTTGCCAAATTTGCCCTTTTTCAGCGTTTTGGATTTGCTCCTGTAAAACGATTTTACCATTGCCATTTCGGCTGATATACTCCTCATGCGACAGCATCACTTCACTCAAAATCGGTAACTCGAACTCTCTCCCTATCACTGCCGCCGTTTTTACCGTTTCTTTTAAAATATAAGAAAGCCTATCCACGCGGGCGGTCATGATGCCCGTTATGGAATTGGATATTTTAATTTTCTTATCCACAATATTCCATTCTTTTCCTGATTCCGATGCTTTTCCAAGTGTATTTACTTCTTCAACGGGCTCTAAAAGGTCATTTTCAATAAAATAATCCAAAATTTGCTCCACATAAAAAGGATTGCCATTGGAGGTGCGCCAAAGGGTTTTGAGTAACTCAGGGTGTACACGACCCCTCAGTTTGTTTTCAGTAAAAACCCTTAAATCGGTTTTTGAAAAGGAAGTGAGGTCAATTTCAATATATCGAATATGGTTATTTTTTAATAAATCTTTTTCAAGGAAAATAATCTTATTACCCTCATCATCGTAGCGGGATGTAAAAAGAATAAAAATGGGATATTTCGGTATTTTTTTAATAAAATTATTTAAAAAAGTAATGGAATCACTATCGAGCCAATGAGCATCTTCTATTTCTAAAACCAAAGGTTGAAACTGCGAGAGAGTAATGAAAAAATTCTCTAAAGCCGCCAGTGTATTTTCATATCGCCCTTTTGCATCGAGCTGCTCCCAAAGAGAATCCTCATAATTCAATCCTACTAAAGCAGATAATATGGATTCGGTTCGTGCCAGTTCTACATCGAGCGATTTCTCTAAATTATTTTGGAGTTGAGCCAATAAATGATTGAAAATTCCTTTGAAATTATGGATATTTTCAGATGATTGATCATTAGAAACTTGCTTGAAATACTGTTTCAAAAAATAAATAAATGGGTTAAAAGGCTTTTTTAATATCTGGTCAACGGGGCAAATGGCCCAATTGACGGATATTTTACTTTCGATATTTTGCTTTAATTCGTACATCAAGCGGCTTTTACCAATTCCTGCTTCGCCATTGATAAATGAGACTCCACCTTTTTGAAGTTGAATGGATTTATTTGAAAAAGCGCATAATTTATCCAGTTCACTGCTTCTTCCTACCATACTACCCGCGAAAAAAGGCTTTTCTTCGAGATTCTTCTTAATGAGTTGAAATGTTTCAACTTCCGATGATATACCTTTATATAAGAGTGTCCCTTTTTTTATGAACTCAAATGACTTTAAGTGTGAAAGGCTTTTATCCGTTAAAATTTCTCCCCATTGGGCATTTTGCATGAGCCGAGCCGCAAGGTTGACTCTGTCACCCACGGCTGCATATTGGCTGCGCAAATTACTGCCGATCATGCCCGTGAAAGCGACCCCCTCAGTCATCCCAATGCGAATGCGAAAAGGGTGCTTGGTATGGAGGTGATTGATATTGTCTTTTATGGCTAAAACGCATTCTAAAGCGCGGTGCGCATTGTTTTCGTAGCTGATAGGTGCGCCGAAAATGCCTACGATGATTCCATTTTTTTCACTGAAATCAATTTCTTTGAAATAACCACCGAAATTTTTAAACTCAGTCAAGACTATTTTAGCGATGGCTTCTAATTCACGAAATTCGTGAGCATTCGTGAAAGATATAAAAACGGCAATGACATCTCTGAATTCGCCTTTAGTGGAGTAGGCAGTAGGTTGTGCGTTTTGAATAAATGGAATATTTTCATGAAATATAGAGCTAAGCCGCTCATTTTCGTGCTCTATACTGAGGGGGTGTTTGTGGTATGCATTTAAAACGGCAAATTCACTATCTGAATCCAAAGCCTCAATATTTTGAGTTTTGATACTTTCACCCAGCCACTTATCAAAAACAATTTGCCCTGATTGCGCTTGTTGCTGAGCTAAAGTTGCTCGTTCAATGGCGGCTCCTTTAAAATAGTAAGCATGAGATTTTTCATCTGCTAAACCCCATTCCACCACACCATAAGAGAGTCCAATGCGGACGTTTATATCAAAATCACCAAAAGGTGTGCTAAATAATTCTTTATTATCGAAGTGCTGCTTGATACGCCAAGCCACGTCCAGTACAGCTTCACCTTTATCATCTATAAAAATTGCGGTAAACGCATCTCCGGCAAAATGGGGAATAATACCTTTTTTTTCAGCAACAATAGCAACCATAGGTGAGAAAATCTCGTCGAGTATTTCTGAGAGAACTTCAGCCCCTTCGGTTCCAAATAGTAAAAGCTTTTCGGTTAAAGGAGTAAACCCTTTTATATCCACAAACATTGTGGAAGCCACGAAAGTGCGCCTTTTATTATTTTGAACTACTGTATTTGAATCGAAATAGGTAATGTTTGGTTTCAAGCAATAAAGAGTTACATAATCTCTGAATAGTGAATTAACACATTTTTCATTTGAATATGGGTGTTAAAAATAAGATATTTTAATATTTTAAATATTTCAAAAATCAAGCCGAAAGATGAGAGAAAAAAATCAACTGATGTGCTTGAGAAATGGTGTTGTCATAACGGCGATTGATGGAAATTTATTTACCAAAGCGTTGAAAAAAAGCGAAATATAGTAAGATATATACTAATATGTTCTGTTATCCTGATTAATACATCAATTTTATTTTCCATCGTTATCACAATTTTTAGAAAAAGAATATGGATTTTATTTAAAAAAGGTTACTTTTGTGATGTACTAATTTTTTTATATTTACAAAGGATTTGACAAATAATACAACAAATACCGCTACAACTCAACTTATATTAAGCGATTTCGAGCTTAGTGTACCTAATGAACCTTTGAGTGAAGAAGGGCTTCTCGATTACTTATCTGATGCAATTGCTTATATGATGGAGCATAGGATGGACTTCTTGATGAGCTTACTTTACAGATTAGATGTTGCCGAAAATAAGATTGCACAAGCTATTATGCCAGGTAATGAAGAACCTGCTCATACGGCTTTAGCAAAAGCTGTTTTGGAAAGACAAAAGCTGAGGGCAGCAACAAAGCAGGCTTACAGAGAGCAAAATCCATCTAACTGGAATTGGGAAATGGATTAAATTATTCTCTTAAAAAGGTTTAAAATATTATTAAACGGTGCTTTTTTCTTGAAAAGTGAACCGTTTTTAATAAATATATAATTTTAAAATTTGCTATCTACCATTTTTGGATTAGTTTTTGAATAGTACCCTACAGAGTGTTGAAAAACGCTCTTTCTGAAAAAAAATCAAATTTATTTATTTCGAAACAATAAAAAAGGGCTTTCCCATGACCGAAAAGCGCGAACATAAGATTCTAAATGTTGTCATCGCAGATGACCACCAACTATTTGTAGAAAGCCTTCGTTTGCTTCTGCAATCTACTGATGCTTATCACTTCAATATCACTGGTGTGGCTTACACAGGTGATGAACTTCTTAACATCTTGAAAGGAGACAAACCAGATTTGCTCTTATTAGATATCAATATTCCCGCTAAAAACGGTTTGGAAGTATTGCAAGAAGTGAAAAAAGGTTTGAAAGGTACTCGTATATTAGTGTTGACAATGTACGACGACCCTAAAATTATCAAATCTGCATTTGACATGAATGTGGATGGCTATCTTCTTAAAAACTGTGGTAAAGATGAACTTTTGGATGCCATCGAAACGGTTATCAATGGTGAGGTCTACATCGGAAAAGGTGTGAGCGTTGCCAATCACCAATCGGAAACTTCAAGCTTTGAAGATATCTTTCAGAAGAAATTCAGCCTTACAAAAAGAGAACTTGAGGTACTTCGCCTCATTACACAAGCGAGAAACAATGGTTCAATCGCAAAAGAGCTTTATATAAGCGAGCAAACTGCGGCGGTACATCGTAAGAACATTATGCGTAAAATTGGTGTCAACAGCACAGCGTCACTCATTCGCTTAGCTTATGACAATCAGTTGATTTAAAACGTTTTAAATATTATTAAATATTAAATAGTCGGAAAGCAATATGCCTTTTCCGACTATTTTTTTTGTATTAATATGTGAAATAATTAATATGAAACATATACCTGTTAACTGTTAAATTTTTGTTTGTTTGTAAAAATACCCTATTTATAGTACCTTTGTAATCATAAAAGACATTAACTTTGTATCCGAAAAGAATGAATATTATCTTTTTATAAAGATTTTTATTCCAAAAACCAGAATCCTATGAACTTTGTGAGAAGCATTTAAACCGATATAAAAATGCATAGTGCCGATTACAAAACTTCATTCTTATAGAAATACATTTCTCTTCTATAGTACCTTGTTTTCTTTATGAAAATAGGGTCTGGCTTCAGTTTTTGACAATTCCCATTGTTTCCTTTCATTTTTTTTAAGAAGGCTTTTTATCATTTTTTTTTGATGATAACCATGACATGTAAATAATTTGCCAAACTTAAAAAAAATTCTATGAACATCGCAAAAACCATGTACCGATGAAGCGTTTTTACATTTCATTATTTTTTATTACGTTTGTAATTCCTTCCTTTGCACAGGTAACCTTTATTGCACCCAGCAAGAGTGTCACTAAAGGAGATGTTTTTGGTGCTGATATCCGCGTGAAAACTAAAGATACAATTTCTGCTTTGCAGTTTACACTTGAGTGGAACCCCTCAGTATTGGAGTTTCGTTCGGTGGATAGCATTGGTCTCCCTTTATCAGGTGATGATTTATTCGGACTGACAAGTATATCGCAAGGTAATTTGAAGTTTTTATGGCTCTCAAGTGCTTCAGATGGGATAAAGATTGCGGATAGTTCAATGATTTTTAAAGTAAATTTCAAAACTATTGGCGAAAAAGGTACCACGAGCGGTGTGAAATTCACGAACAGCGTCATCAAAGTAAAAGCTTTAAATCCGAGAATTGAGAGTTTGCCTGTTGTGGTCAAAGATGGTTTAATAACAGTATCTATGACAAGTGCCGTGAAAGAATTGAAAGATAATACAGGTTTTTTATCTTTGCAGCAAAACGTACCCAACCCAGTTTACAGTACTACGTATATTCCTTTTGAATTAAAAGAATCTGACAGTATTAGTTTTGAAGTGTATGATAGTGTAGGGCGTCAGGTGTTTCAAAGGAAAGAAAATTATGGCGCTGGCAAGCATCAAATTGAGTTCAATACTGAGGGGGTGCTGCTAAAAGGTATGTATCTTTATGGCATCAGAACGTCAAAAGGCTTTACCTCAAAAACGCTCATTAAAATGTAAATTTTTGTTTAAATATAATTTTTTAAAACTGATTTAAGGCGAAAACGAGTTTTCGTCTATTCCAAAAACTTGATTTCTTAACTTTCCCAAACTCCAATCTCTAATGACAAGTAGATTTTTTACTTACCTTGTATTAGTGCTTGGTTTGCTTTCTTCCTCTTTAAGTTTGAAAGCACAACAAGTAACATTTACCTTGACACCTGCAACAGTGACCCCGAATGTGGGTGATACTGTAAGATTAGACGTGGTTTTGAATAATTTTACCAATATGACCAGCTTCCAGTATGCAACTGATTGGGATCCCAATCTATTTGACTATATTGGAATTGCAAAGGGTAAAAACATGGTGGACACTACCAATTTAGGAGTGAATAATTACACTCTTGGTGCCATGATTGTGGCATGGAGTGCTAATGGTGCCGACAAAACTGTCCCCAATGGAACGGTTGCTTACACATTAATACTGAAAGCCAAAGCCGCTTCCACAAACTTTTGGGTTCGTTTTACTAGTGATGGCACCTCAATAGAGGTTATTAAGGCTGGTAGTAGTGTCAATCCTGCATTTGGTAATGTAGGTAATCCTCCTGGTAGCACCAATTCGCCAGTAACGGTGAAATCATCCACTCATTCTATTCAGGCAAGTCAAAGCGTCTGTGTTGGAATTACGGCTGATAATTTTTCAAATATGACCAGTGCCAAATGGTCTATGAAATGGGACTCTACTGTATTGCGGTATGATTCTTTGACCAAATTGAACACTACATTAAACCTTACGAGAGCAACAAATTTTGTTGTTACCGACGCAGTAGCTAAAGGACGCCTTTCATTTTCATGGAACTCAGGAACAGCTACAACTGTAACAACAGGTGATACATTATACAAAATATGCTTTACGGCATTGAGCGCAGCGGGTACTTCTACTACCGTGAGTACGCTAACCGCTGGTAGTGAACTTTTCAGGATAAGTGGAGGTGTGAGTGTTACAGCAACTCTAAACCCTAATAATGGTACTGTATCCATTACTAATCCAGCGGCTTCAACTAATGTGACTATTTTAGCAAATAAAGTGGCTGGTAATGTTGGTGATACTGTGTGTGTCAAAGTTTTTGTTAAAAATTTCAAAAACATAGGTACCGCAACTTGGTCAATGCACTGGGATTCATCTAAGATGAGTCTTGTGCAGGCGCGAGTTTTGCATGGTGTGGGACCTCAAGATGCTTTGGTTTTACCAAATCCGCTTGTTGGTACTTCATTTACTACTTCTAATAATTTACTTACTTTTAATACTTCACTTACTGGTTCTTTGCGTTATTATGCGGGCTTATTTGATAACCCAGTTAATTTTACAGCTGATAGCACTTTAGTGTTAGATGTTTGCTTAAAATTAAACAGTGGGGCAGGGACTACATCTCCATTTACGATTGATGGGTTTCCTTTAAAAGTTTTAGTGTCAGATTTCGAAGCCAATAAGTTAACTCCTATCATCCTTATACCGGGAAGCATCACTATTAATAACGTAGCAGTGCCTGCGATTGTCGCATCTGGTACAGCTACAAATCTAAACTGTAATGGTGGAAGTGATGGGAAAGTGGATTTAACGGTTTCAGGTGGAACTGGTACATTTACTTATGCGTGGACGGGCCCAAGTTTTACAGCAACAACTAAAGATATTACAGGGCTTAAAGCTGGTAAATATTATGTGACTATTTCAAGTGGTTCTGCTACGCCTAAAGTAGATAGCTTCACTTTGACAGAGCCGACTAAATTAACCACAACTAAGACATCTACTAATGTCAATTGCTTTGGTCAATCAACGGGTAGCGTTACGCTGACTCCTGCAGGAGGAACGTCTCCGTATACCTATTTATGGAGTAGCGCTGAAACAACAATCGGTATATCTAATAAAGCAGCTGGTCAATATATCGTATCTATCACAGATTCTAAAAGCTGTGTTTTAAAAGATACAACTACCATTACACAACCTGCGGCTGCATTAACTGTTAGCCCATCTGTTACTAATATTACTTGTAATGGGGCTTCAACAGGGGCAATTGCTTTAACAGTAGCGGGTGGTACAACGGCATATACTTATGTATGGTCGGGACCTAATAATTACACAGCAGCAACAAAGGATATTGCAAGCCTAAAAGCGGGTGCTTATACTGTCACTGTAACAGATAGTAAAGGCTGCGCCCAAACATCAGGACCAACAAATGTTGCAGAGGCGACAGCAATTACAGTGACCCCCTCAGTAACAGCAGCTTCTTGCGGTCAATCTAACGGTGCGATTGCTATTACAGTAGTGGGTGGTACTTCAACTCCAGCTTATACATATAAATGGACAGGTCCCGGTACTTATACTTCTACCTCTAAAGATATTACAGGCTTAGCTACGGGTAGCTACACAGTGGAAGTAACAGATGGTGCGGGTTGTAAAATGACTTCAACAGCGATTCCTGTATCTAATGCCAATCCTTCTTTTACAGTTACAAACAGCGTTACCAATGTAGCTTGTAATGGTGAAACAAACGGTGCAGTTGCTTTGACTGTTACTGGAGGAAGTGGTGCATTTACTTATGCATGGACAGGTGCAATTACAGCAACTACAAAAGATATTTCAAATTTAAAAGCAGGTGCTTATTCAGTAGCAGTCACTGAAACATCTACTGGTTGCCAAGTTGTATCTGCGGCAACAGTTACTCAACCGAATGCTTTGACTTTAGGTGCGTCTCAAAAAACGGATATTGTCTGTAAAGGCGCTTCTACGGGTACAATCACAGTAACGGCTAATGGTGGAAATGGAACGAATGTGTTCACTTGGACTGGACCAAATGGTTATATGGGCTCAGGTTCAACAATTGCTAATTTAGCTGCGGGTGTTTATACCGTAGTAGTAAAAGATGCGAAATTATGTTCTGCTACTACAACAGTTACTATTACAGAACCTGCGACAGCAGTAGCAATAGGTAACCCCTCAGTAACAAACGTGCTTTGTAATGGTGCATCCACAGGTGCTATCGTTATAGCAGTACAAGGTGGTGCTACTCCTTATACTTACCTTTGGAATGGTGGTAGTACACAACAAAATCAAAGTAATATTGCAGCGGGCACTTATACTGTAACTGCAACTGATGCAAATGGCTGTAAAGCTACTGCAACCGCTACTGTAACCCAACCAACTGCTATTTCAATAAATGGTACTACTTCTAATACAGTCGTAGGTTGTGTGGGTACTATTACTTTAAATGTAACAGGCGGAACGGGTGCATACACATATACTTGGACGGGTAATGGAATCACACCGGCTAAAGCAAATAATCAAAATCAAACGGACTTATGCCCGAATGAAACATATACAGTTACAGTAAAAGATGCTAATAACTGTACTGCTACTAAGTCATTTACAATAACAGGTACAATCGCGCCTCCTATTCGCTTGACTGATTCCACTGTTGTATCTCCTGCGGGTTGTCCGGGTCAGAATTTAGGTGCGATCAATATTACTTTCACAGGTGGACAAGCGCCGTTTAGTTTTGAATGGTTGAATGCAGCGGGTGAAATTATTGATAGAAGACAAAATCAAACAGGTTTAATTACTGGGAAATACCGTGTCAGAATTACGGATGCCATTGGTCAGAAATACTTGTCTGGTGAAATTGACGTAAAAGGCTCTACTTCTGCTATCAATATAGGCGTCTCAAGAATATCTTCCGAAACTTGTAATGGTAACGATGGCGAAATCATACTAAACATTACGGGTGGTGCTGCCCCATATAAATATGTATGGAATGATGGTCCTACCTCAAAAGATCGTTTAGGTATTAAAGCTGGTACATATTCAGTAACTGTTTCAGATGAAAACAGCTGTTTTTCTGATAAAAAAGATATAAAAGTTGATAAATCTTTCTGTCCACTGAATGCTACTGCTTCGGCTAAGGCTGCCAATTGTTTTAGTGATGCAAATGGTTCTATTACAGTTAATATCACAAATGGTGAACCTGGTTATACCATCAAATGGAGTGCTACGGATTCAATCAATGTCAGTAATGCACCGAGCAGAACGGCTTCTTACGAAATCAGAGGATTGACTGCAGGGACTTACAATGTTTCTATTATTGACTCAAAAGGCCAGAGATTGACTATCAATACGATAGTTACTCAACCTTCTGAAATTATCATCAATAAAACGGTGAAAAACGATGCGGGCAACTGTAGTGGTAGCATAGTATTGGCTATCTCTGGAGGTCAAGCACCATACTCTTATATCTGGAATGATGGTGGTACTTCTCGCGACCGTTTCAACCTTTGTTCTAATACTATTTTGAGTGTACAAGTAACAGATTCAAAAGGCTGTTTCAAATCAACTGCTAATGACACTATAAAAGCATCTGTGGAGCCTTCTACTTGTGCTACAGTCCGTATCAATACGCTATTTGATAATTTGTACAATATCAAATGTTTTAATGATAAAAACGCTTCGGCAACGGTAACTACAGTGACTGATTTAGGTCTTACCCCGCCATTCCAATATCGTTGGGACAATGGTGAAACGGGTCCTACGGCATCTCAGTTAGCTGCGGGCTCTCGTACAGTAACCGTCATTGGCGCTAATGGAAGAACATGTAATTCAAGCATTACTATAAAAGGTCCAGATGAAATTAAGGCTACCGTTATACCTTTTTCAGTTGATTGTGCTATCGAAGCAAACGTTAAAGGTGGTGTCGAGCCTTATTCTTACAAATGGTCAACACCAAAAGGTGATACTACTAAAAGAGTAAGTAATGTAGCCACTAAAACTACTTTTTATGTAGTTGTTGCGGATAAATACAAGTGTACTACTGACCCAGGTGTAGGTATGGTTGTTTGTACAGATGAGTGTTTAAAAGGACCTACAGTTCTGACACCTAATGATGATGGTAAAAATGATAAATTCATCATTGAAAGATGTGATTATAAAAATGTAAGATTCCAAGTTTTCAATCGTTGGGGACAATTGGTTTATGAAAACAGTAACTATCTCGATCAATGGGAAGGCTATAGCCGCGACGGAAGAGATGGAAAGGAAGTTCCTGAAGGAGTATATATGTATGTTCTCAGAGCTTTCAAAGCAAATGGTCTTGAACAAGTTGAAAAGAACACAGTTACCATCTTAAGACAATAGAATAAATGGTTGTTGGTTATTGGTTGTACCCCTCAGTATATAATCAATAACCAACAATTAATAACCATTAACCAACAACCATTAAAAGTTTTTCATTCTCAAAAATCAAAAGCCTTATAACGATGAAAAAAATCATACTCACAATAACCGCTGCAATAGCTCTATCATTTTCAGTGAAAGCTCAAGATGAGGCTATATTCAGCCATTATATTGTCAATCCGATGCTTATTAATCCAGCAATGGCTGGTTTTAATGATAATGTTCAAATATTTGGACACATGCGCAACCAATGGTCGGGTTTCACTGGTGCACCTAAAACATATGCTTTGACTGTTGATTTACCAGTCACTGAAAAAGTAGGTTTGGGTGGCGTCATTCTCTCCGAAAATTTCGGACCAATGAATAGATTTAAAGGTCAGTTGAATTATGCTTACCGCTATGCAGGCAAAGGCATAAAATGGAGTGCAGGATTCTCTACGGAATTTAGCCGCAGTAAAATGGACGCTTCAATCAATGACCCGACTTTGAATCCTTTGAATGATAAAAATGACCAAGTAATCACGGATAGGATTAAAGGTGTTACTTATTTCGATGCAGCATTTGGAGCGACCGCTTTATTTGACGATAAAATTATTGTATCTCTAACAGTGCCTAACTTGGCTCGCATACCCTTGGGTGAAATAGATAATACAAAGAATGAAAGAACACTTTTCAAGCAGTTTATATTAATGGGTGGATATCGTATCACGAAGAGTCAAATTACGTTTGAGCCTTCGATACAATTTCGTAAAGTATATAAATCTTCATTTGAAGTGGATGCAAATTTTAAAGCAAGCCTTTTTGAAAATAAACTTGTTACTGCACTGCAAGTACGTCCGGGTAAAAGTGGACAAGTGGGCTTTTTAGTAGGTACAAAACAACCTGGTTTCTCAATTTATTATTCTTACAATAGTTCTCTTGCCGAATTTAAGTCTTATGAGCGCACGGCACACGAGGTCACTTTGGGTATCGAAATCAGTAAAGCTGAAAAGAAAATAGAAAGAGGTGCTAAAAGATATAGAAATTAGGATTTACTAACATCTAACATCTAATTTATTGACAAATTACATCTAACATAATAAAGAAATTGGTTTTTGGGATGGCCTCTCTACCGAAATATTCGGTGGGAGGCTTCTCAATTTTTATCATTAATGAAATGGCACCCCTCAGTATAAACTGCTTTTTAGGAATGAAAAATAAAATTAATACCCATCACCCTCATAAAGATTCGCATAGTTATTCGCCTTTTCACTCAGATATACAATAAACTCTTCATTGACTTTATCAGGGCGATTTCTTTTCAAGGTGAGCTCATAATATTTACCAGAGGATAATGTTTCAAGTTCACAACTAATTAAAGTGTAGTCGGTATATGCCATTTTTATCCTTGCGAGTAAATATTCAGGTATCTGGTCAATTGGGAAATCTTTTTCTTCGGTCTCTAACCAATACCCCTCAGTACTAAACTTCACTTTTGCCTTTTTAAAGTCATAATAAGCACTCCAACCCTTGGGTGTGCGGAACCAACGATAAAAATTAGGCTCAACATCTGGATACAATGCCGACATTTGGGTAATTAATTTGGGTGGCAAATCGCTCACATTCACCGCCGTGGGGATTTCTACCTCCCAAGTTAAAGGATTAGAAGAACTCCTTGGCGGTTGTATTACAATGTTTTTTTCTTTTGCTACTTCTATGTTTTTAGATGGGAAGATTGAATCTTTAAAAATAGTAATATTGTAATCCCCAAAATACACAGCATCACCAAAAGGATATGGTGCTGTTGAACTTCTAAAGGATGAATAATGCGGTCAGTTTCTTGATGGACATCCTCTTTTTTACCATGAAGAAGATAGTTTACACCATTGGCTAAGGATTGAGGCAAGTTGACTAAGCTGCTTAGAATAGAATCTTTACGAGAGGTATCCTTGAAAATATCATTATCTGGTATTTGAGGAAAGGCATTCTTTTTTATCTCTTTTTTCATATTTAAATGTTTTGGTCGAAATTAAAATGATGTGATTATTTGAAAATACAGTTGATTCTATTTTTTAAAATCCAAAATTAGGTGAAATTTTGCTGAAATACTGAGGGGGTAAAAAAAAAGCTACCTCGACAATCGAAATAGCTTTTTTAATAGCGAAAATATATGTTTTAGTTCTTAACTGCTGATGAAAAAATACGGTTCCAACGGATACCATTTTCACCTTTAGAGAACCATATAAACAAAGGTTTTCCTACGATATGGTCTTCTGGTACAAAACCCCAAAAGCGTGAATCTTCTGAATTGTGTCGATTATCGCCCATTGCCCAGTAATAATTTTGTTTAAATGTATAACTTGTTGATTTTACATCATTTATATAGATTTCACCGTTTTTAATCTCAAATTTATTGTTTTCATAAACCGAAATAATGCGGCGATAAATGGCAATGTTTTCCATTGAAAGCTGAACTGTCGCACCCTGCGCAGGTATGGTTAAAGGCCCAAAATTATCAACTGTCCATTTGTAATGAGCGGTATCTTGAGGGAAAATATCTGGACGAGTGTCATTATTCGGAATCAGCTGAATGTCGAGCCCTAAAGCTTTAATTTTAGCCACTTGCTCACCGTTCAGCGCAGCTATTACGCCACCTTGACCTCTGCGGGCTTCATTGACGTTGACTTCAAACTCAACCAATTTATCTACATTCACCGCTCCTTTTATGGCATACATGAACTGCATTTTTTCAGGATTGGCTTCAGGTTGACCATTAATGAAAACTTGTCTATCTTTCACCTCAAATAAATCACCTGCAATAGCCACGCAACGTTTGATGTAATGGTCTTTTTTATCCACAGGACGGACAATAACCTCATCTGGCGTGTAAGCTTTTCCGAAATATGCTATTTGCTGAGCGCCCATTTCGTTCAACTGTCCTACACTATAGGGGCGGTCGCCTCTTATCACTACACTATCGCCAATGGGCCAATTGAATACAAAAGGTTTATTGCGCTGAATATTTTCAATAGCTGGTAAGCGGTGGTAGCCGAAATGAGGGTCTTTTATATATGATTCAGAGCCAATAACGGGTATTTGGTTGTGCAAAAGCGGAATTTGAAGAACCGTCATGGGCGTTCGAATGCCATAATGCGCCTTACTTACGAATAAATAATCGCCAACAAGCAATGAACTTTCCATCGAAGAAGTCGGAATCACGTACGCTTCAATCAAAAACATACGGATAAACGCCGCTGCGAACACTGCAAACACAATTGCTTCCGCCCACTCACGAGCAGAACCTTTTTTATAGGGGCTACTGGCGAGGCGTTTGAGTGCGAATTGATCTTTTTTTGCGTGTGCTTCGTGCAATTGCTTGCGGTATTCTTCTTCTTTAGGTACAATTGCGCCTTCATATTTAGCGTCGCCTCTACCTATTTTATTGAAAATAAAAGGTGAGAATACGACTGCCCAAAAACTATCCGAGAATTTGAATTGCCCGAAAGCTCTTACTAAATCCACTTTCATGCCCGCATAAATAAAAATATTGACTATCGGTATTAACATCAAGGCTGCATGCCAAAGAGGTTGCCCAATCAACTTGCATATCTCTACGAAATTAAGCCCTGGGACGAGTGCTTTCCAACCTTCTACACCTGCTTTTTCAAAAACTTTCATGAGCGTGATGCTCATTAAAATATATATGACTAATAGAACCAATAGAATTATCACTTTGTAATTGTTTAAATTTTGTAATGTTGGATTAATATTTTATTGAAAAATTGGGGCAAATATAAAGAAATTTATCGTTTAAGTAATGCGCTTTGAATAATCATTAAAATTTGAGGTAGACTATACTTATATAGCTTGAAAATAGGCTTAAATACTGAGGGGGAGACTTTTCTTAAAGTTCTATTTTTGTACTATAACCAAAGATGTGATAATCGTTTCTATTTACTTTTAAACTTTCGACTATGGTGCGAAACTTCTCGACAGAATCAAACACATAGGAGCAAATAGCATAAACAATATAAATAACATGACTTGTGATCTTGAAAAATGACCGTTTCGTAAATAGAACGTTACATTTAAGTATTATAACATTTGTTTTATTTTACAATTAATAAAAAATACAATATTTTTGTAGCTTGTTTTCAAAGAGTTGCACGGTTTTTGCTGAGTCGTATTTATAGAATTGTTTATGCAACATAATGATAAAAATAGACGTTCAATACATCACTCTTCTACCTAGCGCATCTTTAAAAATAAGAATATTTTTACGCAACGCTTTCAATCAGTGTAATGAAACAAAATATCGCAGCACGTATCCTAATTGTAGATGACGAAGCAGTTATTCGTCGCACGTTCAAATCCGTTCTTGAAATGGAGCCTTATGAGGTTGACGAAGCTGGTGACGGCTACGAGTGCCTTGTGAAGGTAAAACAAAAAAAATACGATGTCATTTTCATGGACATCAAAATGCCTCGGATTGATGGGTTAGAAGTTTTAGAGCAACTCCAAACTGTGAGTCCAGAATCGTCTGTGATTATGATTTCTGGTCATGGCAATATCGAGACGGCAGTTGAGTCTGTGAAAAAAGGAGCATTTGATTATCTCGCCAAACCGCTTGATTTAAATCGTATCCACATCACTATTCGCAATGCGCTCGACCGTTCAAATCTTGTAACAGAGACAAAAGTTTTGCGCAGAAGAGTGAATCAATCCAAGGTTCAAGAGATTATAGGTGAATCTGAAGCAATCAGTAAAGTAAAAGAAAAAATTGAATTGGCTGCCCCTGTGGATGGTGCGCGTGTGTTGATTATGGGGCCTAATGGTACAGGTAAAGAACTTGTGGCACGTTGGATTCATGAAAAAAGTCCACGTCGGGAAGGTCAATTTGTGGAAGTGAACTGTGCAGCTATTCCTTCTGAATTGATTGAAAGTATCATGTTTGGTCATATAAAAGGCTCTTTTACGGGGGCTATTAAAGATCAAATTGGTAAATTCGAGCAAGCGAATGGCGGTACTTTATTCCTTGATGAAATAGGGGATATGAGTCTTGATGCACAAGCCAAAATCTTGAGAGCTTTGCAAGAGCGTAAAATTACGCGCGTGGGTGGTGAAAAAGATATTTCAGTGGATGTACGGGTGATTGCAGCGACGAACAAAAACCTTAGAGAAGAAATTGCGAGAGGTAGATTCCGCGAGGATTTATACAACCGCCTTGAAGTGATTGATATTTATGTACCTTCACTCAATGAGCGCAAAGAAGATATTCCTCTTTTGGTGGAGCAATTCACTAAAAATATTTGTGAGGAATACGGTATTCCTGAAAAGACTTTTAATATTGATGCGATTGTTGCTCTTCAAAATATAGATTGGTCAGGTAATATTCGTCAATTGCGGAATGTGGTAGAGCGTTTAATTATTTTATGCCGTGATAGAAAAGAAATCACTGATGCTGATATTATTGAGCATGTTTCGGCTCGCAGAGGGAGACAACAATTTGATGAACTTTTCAATAGATTCGATACAATGGAAGAAATGTTGAGATACATGGCTTCCGAGTTTATGAAATATAAAGGCAAGCCTGCTTAAAGAGAAAATTATTAGATTGAAAAGGAGTGAAGACATATTGTTTTCACTCCTTTAATTTTATATTTTATTAAAAAAAGAGCGTTGATACTGAGGGGTATCAACGCTTTTCTCTTTTTGATATTCAAAAAATACTCTTAATAAACTGCCTCAATAATTCGGCGAATAGTAGCCGAATCGCCCATCGTATAATAATGTAAACAAGGCACTCCAGCCGCTTTTAACTCTTTGGATTGTGCGATACACCATTCTACACCCACCTCTTTTACCGCTTCATCCGTTTGCGCTTTATTGATTTCTTTAAGCAAATCATCGGGGAAATTGATGAAAAATACGCGTGGGATAGCCACTAATTGCGCTTTTTTAGTAATGGGTTTTAAACCTGGTACAATGGGAACATTGATACCCGCCGCACGGCAATCTTCAACATATTTAAAATAGCTTTTATTATCAAAAAACATTTGAGTAACGATATAATCAGCACCAGCATCTATTTTCTGCTTTGTGTAATTTAAGTCAGTAGCTAAACTTGGTGATTCAAAATGCTTTTCAGGATAGCCCGCTATGCCGATGCAAAAATCAGTTTTTAAGCCATTGGAAATATTGGGGTCGAGATAAGTGCCGTTATTCATCTCATTCAATTGCTTCACCAAATCGAGGGCGTACGCATGACCATCTGGATGAGGATTGAATTTATCTTCAAATTTGGCGGCATCACCCCTCAGTGCGAGGACATTATTGACGTTCAAAAAATTCAAATCAATCAAGGCATTCTCCGTTTCCTCTTTTGAAAAACCGCCACAAATGAGATGAGGAACAGCGTCAACACCATAGCGATGCATAATAGCTGCACATATCCCAACAGTGCCTGGGCGTTTGCGGATAGCGGTTTTTTCGTAATATCCGCTCGGTCTTTTTCTATAAATGAATTCCTCGCGGTGGTAGGTGACATCTATAAAAGGCGGTTTGAACTCCATTAAAGGATCTAAAGTGTTGAAAATAGATTGCATTGAGCCTCCTTTCAGCGGTGGCAATACTTCAAACGAGATGAGTGTGTTTTCTTTAGCGGCTTTGAAATATTCTGTAACTTTCATAAAAATCAATCAGAGTTATTTTCGGATATAACGAAATATGTTGAAAAATAATTGGTAATAGTTTTAACAAATTAAGCTTCTTTTCTCAACCTTACTGTAAAAAGCGAGGCAAAATTACCTAAACTATTAGATTTAATTGCCATTTCAATAGTTTTTTAAAAAGATAAATTTTCTAACAAGGTGGTTGTCACACTCTGTCGGAATATTTAAGTGTTTCGTTCACTTGAAGATTTGCACTTATTTTGAGAGATAAAAGAGGGGGAATAAAATGATAGTATTAGGGGTAATAATATATTGTCTTTTCTAAAATCAAATATTTTAATTGATAAACAAGCAAGTTTCATTTAAGTTTATTAAAGAAGAGCTAATTGTATTTTTATTTATGCTTGAAAAGTTAATTATACTGAGGGGGTATCTTTTAATATTCGGTATAACAATATTTATGCAATCCATGAAATTTTTTTACCTAAAAACACACTAATTTGCTTGTCACAAATTGTTGTCAATCGTTATTTTTTGAGGAATCTGAGGCATCTATATTGCACCTATATTGATAATGAAATCAATTCTATAACTTAATTTACAATAAACGATGAAAGCTGAATCTTTACTAATTAGAAACATTAACTTACTTGAGGATCATTTAATAGATTGTTTCAAGAGGGGTTTTAAACCAACACTTGCAGTTGTATTTTGCTCTGCTACGTATGATTTCCAACGTTTGAGTGTTGTTTTCGATTGCTTTAATATAGATTTAATGGGTAGTACTACTGCTGGAGAAATCAGCAATGATACTCTTTCAGAGAAAGGTATTACGTGCCT
The DNA here is from genome assembly GCA_031424515.1 of Saprospiraceae bacterium. Taxonomy (GTDB): domain Bacteria; phylum Bacteroidota; class Bacteroidia; order Chitinophagales; family Saprospiraceae; genus JAAFJT01. The sequence continues at coordinate 2,549 of JANPHO010000416.1, read as the reverse complement.
TTTGATGGATATACCTAAGCAATACTATTCAATTGGCTTCGAACGCAACATAGATGGAGTGTTTGAAACGGGTAAAAAACTAAGATTGTATGGTCAATCTAAATTTGATAATCCAAGTTTTATCATAAGTGCATCGGGCATAGGTAGTGATGGTGATAAAATATTGGAAGGCTTCAAACATGGCTATGATAACGAGATTTCCATTTTTGGGGGCTTAGCAGGAAGTGATACAGGTAGCAATAAAACCTATGTTTTTACGAGATATATTCAATCGAATGATGGTATCGCTGCCGTTATTTTTGATAGCGATTACATAGAAATATCAGGACTGGCTACAAGCGGATGGGAAGCAGTTGGCTCTTTTAATACAGTTACAAAATCAGAAAAAAATACGATTTATACTATCAATAATGAACCTGCATTGGATTTTTTGATGCGGTTTATGAATAAAGAGAGTGATTCGAAGCAAATGAATTCAAGAGAATTGGTCGCACATGATTACCCATTTCAATTGGTGAAAGATAACACCAGTGAGGTTATTCGCTTACCAATAGCTACTAATGTTCTTGAAAAGAGTGTAACATTGACGGGTTCGGTAAAAGAAGGCAATCAATTTAGGCTTTCAATTTCGCCAAGTGTTGAAGTTGTCAATAAAACGGTAAAAGAGTTTGAAGAATTCTATGAAACTGTTCCGAATGCGGATGCCTTGATTCTTTTTTCGTGTATAGGTCGCTCTGCCGCCTTTGGTCCGTTCCTTGAAGATGAAGTAAAAGGCATTTACAATAAATGGCAAAAACCCATGGTTGGCTTTTTGACTTATGGCGAATTCGGGAACCTTAAAAATGGCATTTGCGAATTTCATAATGAAACGTGTAGCCTCGTTACCATCAGACAAAAATAGGATATGAATTGGAATGAGGCAGAATTATTTAAAAATCGCTTTTTAAAAAGATATAAATGAATAATTCTGCCTCAATATTTTATAAAAGTTGATACCGACTTTGACACTATAAAACTTGTTTTAAATAGAATACCATTACGAATGCAAGGACTTACGGATTTATCCAAAAAGTTTTGTATTCTGTTTTAGTGAAGTTAAAATATTGAACCTGAGCAATGGACCAAAAAATATTATCATTTAAAAAGAAATTATTCGAACTGCCAATTTCTGAAAATGATAAAGAAGAGTTACATAGTTTATGTGAGGATATCGGTAAAGATATCACTAAACTCACGTTTCAAAATAAACAAAATGAGAAAGTTAAATCAATGACTATCAATTTGTTACAGACCACTGTTAATGAATTGCAGGTTCAAAAAGACATTATCGCTCAGGTAAATGATCAGTTATTACAGCAAAAAGAGTTGTTGGAAGCCCAATCACAACAACTTGCGCAACATTTGCAGGCGCTTCAGCTCTCGTATTATGAATTAGAGCAGTTTGCATTTGTGGCTTCACATGATTTAAAAAGTCCTTTGCGCAACATCTCAGGTTACTCTCAATTACTTAAAAAAAGGTATTACAATGTGATTAGTGAAGAGGCAGACTCTTTCATTGATTTCATCGTGGATAATACCAAAATAATGAGTGATACTATTACTCATATTCTCGAATATAGTGGATTAAATAATGAATCTGAATTGAGCTTAGGTAATTTTAACAGGATTATTGAAGCCATTAAATACGAAAAAAGAGAGTTGATTGCTTCTACCGATGCAACTATTGAATGTGGGAATTTGCCTCAACTATGGATTCAAAAACACAGTATCGTCCAGCTTTTAAACCACTTAATTGATAATGCTATTAAATATCGCGCCAATGAGCGACCCCATATCACTATAAGTGCAGTGGAAAATGAGTACAACAATTCATGGCTATTTTCGGTAAAAGACAACGGAATTGGCTTGGATGAAGCTTATCAAGATAAAGCATTCAAACTTTTTCAACGGATAGATAATAGACATTTGCCGGGTGAGGGTATGGGATTAGCAATTTGTAGGAAAGTAGTAAAAATGCACGGTGGCGATATTTGGTTCAAACAAAATCCAGAAGGTGGAACTACCTTCTTTTTTACAATTTCACAAGTAAAACTTGAAAACGCGCCAAATAATCTACTCACTAAAGTGGCTTAAAAGGGCGTAAAAATAAAAAAGGAGAGTTGAAAGTTAAAATTACTAAGGTAATTCTGACTGTCAACTCTCCTTTTTTATTTAAATGCCTATTTAAAACTGTCGAAGTAAGTGGATTCGAACCACTGACCCCCGCCATGTCAAGGCGATACTCTAACCAACTGAGCTATACTTCGAATGATACATATTCCGCTTTCCTTTCAAAGCGGCTGCAAATATACATGCCTTTTTCTATTTCTCAAATATACCCCCTCAGTATTTTTATCTGTAGGTCATGTTTAATGCGGTAAAGTTGGAAATCCCATATTTAGGTTGAATTTTTCTTTTGGAATAAAATTTAAGGTTCTCTGAAAATTGGTTCTCTGAAAATTTTAGTGGTGTGAAAGTGTCAGTGACTTCAAGTCACTCCGACACTTTCA
>JANPHO010000415.1:0-1827 GCA_031424515.1 Saprospiraceae bacterium | reverse complement strand
AGGCGCTCTCGAAGAATACCCGCAAAGTGGCTCATGTCCGATGATACTGAGCCACTTTTTTGTTTTTTGGAGCAAATGCCGTAAATCCTCGAAGGTTTACCGAGGCGCTCTCGAAGAATACTCGCAAAGTGGCTCATGTCCGATGATACTGAGCCACTTTTTTGATTTTTGGCGCAAATGCCGTAAATCCCCGAAGGTTTATCGAGGCGCTCTCGAAGAATACCCGCAAAGTGGCTCATGTCCGATGATACTGAGCCACTTTATTTTTTTTGCCATAAAACGGCGGCAAAAGAGGTAAAGCTCCCTTGTAATAGAGAACAAAAGCACTTGCTTGCATTTTGGTTGGGTATGGCTTTTGGGCAAAAACATTGAGCCGTATAACTTCGAGATTGGTTATCAAGTGCTTGAATCACCCATTTTTCAGTTCATAAGTGCAAAAAGTGGCTCAGTATCATCGGACATGAGCCACTTTTTAAGGAATAAAATAATGAACGAAATAATATTTGGGAAAACGCTAAAAAATATAGCTGAATATTACTAAATAGCTTAACGAGCGCCTGTATTTTTGAACATTAGCACCTTTTTAGGTTTTTCACGAATGAAAAAGTGGCTCAGTATCATCGGACATGAGTCACTTTAAGGCATTCTAAAACCACAAAACATTATTTGGCTTATTTAACGGCTTATTTTGGTTATCAGGTGCTCGAATTACCCATTTTCAGTTCATAAGTGCGAAAAGTGACTCACTACGATGATACTGAGTCACTTTTTAAGGAATAAAATAGTGAACGAAATAATATTTGGGAAAAATATAAAAAATATAGCTCAATATTACTAAATAGCTTAACGAGCACCTGTATTTTTGACCATTAGCACCTTTTTAGGTTTTTCATGCATGAAAAAGTGGCTCAATATCATCGGACATGAGCCACTTCAAGGCATTCTAAAACCACAAAATATTATTTGGCTTATTCAACTGCTTATTCAACTGCTTATTTAACGGCTTATTACAGCAACGCCTTTTGGTCGCCGTCCTTGAGTGTTTTGTAACTATTTTTACTCACCACCTTTTTACCCGTTACTGTTTCCAGTCGTTTTCGCGCTTCTCCGGCTGCTTTGCCGCCTTTCACAGCTACTTCACGGTTTTCTTCAAATCCCGTGGCTTTACTATCCTCCGCAAGCCCACGGGTGACTTCTTCGCCCAAGATAGCTAACATAGAGAATATGAGTTCTAAGTTGGTCATGTTGTCACGCAGGTTATCAGTGCCTAATCCTTTGAGGGCTTTATGCTCCGATGGTGTAATGCCGAATGTGGCTTTAGCAATTGCTTATTTCAATTGGGGGTAAAATAGGTTAGAGGGAGCGAAAAATGGGATAAAAAGATTTGACAAAAAGATTTAAAATAGACGACCGTTTTCTTTACCACAATAAAGGCCATAACTTGATAATTTTAATCTATGTTGTCAACTGAGTCATTTTGTAATTTGTAACGCAGCTCGTTCAATAATTTTTTATTCCAATCAAGAGGGGAGAAGAATGGTTCCCCGAATTCCCCATGACAGTCAATACCCTCATCGAAAAAACAATAGAATTTGCGACCTTTAATTTGAAAATTGACCAACCAGCTTTCCTTTGTAAATTGAATATTAGAAGCTCCTGCATCAATCAGAGTTAAAGCCAGTTCAATTCTAAATTTGTCATATTCACTTTCCATTTTGGCCTCCATAGGTTTAAATAAAATCATCGTATAGGATCGTATGAGATCGTATACGATCTTATAAGAAGTCTTTCAAATCTTCTAACGCAATATCAAAATTTTGAGCTTTT
>JANPHO010000414.1:0-2626 GCA_031424515.1 Saprospiraceae bacterium | reverse complement strand
TGAAGGGTCGGTTCTTCGGAAATGCTGCACAACGGATTTAAGATGTTCCTTTTCCAAAGTTGGACTATCTAATAAATCTCTAAATTGTTGATAAACCTTTTCACTTTGAGAAAGGCGTTCACCAAAATATTGTCCACTGTGTTGCAACACTTTCCAAGAGACAGCATTGCGGCTTTCAAGTTCTTTGGCGTGGTACAGAAGGTTATCTGCTTCTTCTAAGGCTGAATAAAGCGGATATTTATAGTAACCAATAGAAATACCAAAAGACAAAGTGGGCGGATTCTCAACATCAAACTTTTCACTAAAACTACTTGATAGATTGCCGCAAAGCGTAAATATATCGGACTCTCCGTTGTTAACAGGGGCAAAAAACAATAAATCGTCTCCACCAAGATAAATAGGCATGCCTCCATAATCAATTATAGATTGCGTGGCAGAAGTGCCAAAATCATACAACTCTTTGGAAAAATCTCTTAAATTGCCACTCCAACCTTGAATTGTTTTACCGATTTTATCACCATCTGCTTTGATGATGGCAATGTATTTATGGTAATTACAAAAGCCATCTTTAAAAAAAGGAGACGCTTTCAGAGCGGTTACGAAAGCTTTATCCTTTTTATCTTCTTTGTCCGTTTCATTTGATTTTTTACCGTATTCGTTCCAGATTTTGTCGTATCCTGCTTCATTGGTTTTTTCTAATTCTTTAGTGGCAATTTCTACAAGCGTGGGAAAATGTTGCTTTTTATCCCCAAAACCATCACAACCCAAAAAAGAGTTATTCGCTCTATTTAATAAAATTGTAAGGGGATTAAAACTTTGATTGTTAATGCGGCTACGAAGTTCTAATTGCCCACAAATTTTACCCGCCGTGATGATAGGCTTTTCATCGTTTTTTTCTTCAAATTCTTGATAAACAAATCGAAAATAATCGTTGACAAAGCCCAATACTGAGGGGTTGCCCTCTATTTTATCCGTCTCGTCGTATAGTTCAGTTGAAAGCTTAAATTTAAGCTCAATCAATGCTGATTCAAACGTTTTTTTATCGTGTCCGTCACTTAGTTGAATCAATAGCATATCAGGGAATAATCCTACACCCTTTGGTGGCGTATTGAAAATAGAATCGGCAACGTAGGGCACAATAAAATCAGTTTCCTTAAAACCCTTTGCTCGCAGCCGCAAAATCATCTGTTTCATTATCCACGAAAACAAATAACTCGCACCCCACAATTCACGAGTACGTTTAGCCGTAAGCATCGTTTTATAAATTGGACCGATGGATAAAATAATATATTTATTGGGCATTTTTAGAGGATTTTATAGGTTGAGTATATTTTTTTGAGACTGATACAATCTGGATGTCTGATAAAATTATCGTAATTGTCGTCTCCACCGTATAATTGTATATGATTGTCAAAATCTTCTTCATCATTGTATTTTTCAATTAATTGTAAAAAAGCAATTAGGTCAAAATCTTCCCACATTTTTAGTGAAGCGTTTCCACGACCAGTCTTTGCTACAATAGTTGTATCTTTGTACAAGTGAGGTATTTCGTGCGCAAAAAGATAAATCGTCCATTTTTCAATTTTATCATCATAAATGGGCTTGAAGGTAATCGGTGACGCAAAACGATCTACTAACGGTTCTAACTTTTCGTCACTTTTTTGGATTGTTGCGTCATTTCCCCATTTCTCTGTTGTAGATAATCCTAATAAATCTTTAACGTCAATACCATTTGAACTTTTATTTTTTTGAATCAAAATATCTTTAATCGCTTCCTTATCATACATTTTAGTGGGATGAGTTTGGTGATAATGAGCAACCAAAAGAGATTTGAAATAAAACTTAGCTGGAGGTCCACCGTCGTAATTGCGTACTCCGCCCCTAATACTTTTGTAGAACATATCAATTGCTTTAAAAAGCTCTTTACTGTTATTGTCATTAGTCTTGTCAATCGTAAAACAAGAAACAGCATTATCAATTCTTTGACCTAAAACAGTAAAGCAGCCGAAACCCTTGCTTTGACGCATCCCAAAATTGGTTTGAGCAATAAAAGCACTAAAACTTTCTTCTATGAGTTGTTTTAGTTCCGTATGAAAGCAATTAATTTGGAGAATCAAATTTTCTTTATGGAATACAAATTTTTTAGGATTTTCACTATAGTCATCACCCATATTTGCAAAAAAACAAGGGAATTGAACTCCTTTAAGAATTGTCGTGGCTTGAGGAGCTTCAAGAACCATAATTCGCTTTTGATAATCTAAAGCAATTCCGTTTTTTCCTTCCCCGATTAGCCATTTATGCGTTTTGGCGTAAACGACGCCAGCGTCATAAGGTGTCGTTTCAGCAACGGGATGTTGGCTACCAATTTTTTCTACAATAAACCTATCCAACTTAGGCTTCACCTCCGTTGCCCGAAGCGTAGCTCCATCTTGATCGTGTTGAAAATGTATCATCGGCGTATGCTGCCGTAGGGTAAATTGTATTTGAAATGGGTTTGACATAATGTTTTATTTTTTTTCTTGTGAAAACCAATTTTTGAATGTTCCTCTTACAAAAAGCCAAACTCCTAAAGAAAATAGGATTGCAATAGTTACAGAAAATAAAGCCCATCTTACTGAATTTACTG
>JANPHO010000413.1:0-2563 GCA_031424515.1 Saprospiraceae bacterium | reverse complement strand
GGAAGCACCTTTTGAAAACCTGATTGAGCACATTAATGGCAAACGCCCAATTGAGCTTTTAAAACGTACTTTTACGCTCATCAATGGCAAGGTGGAATACATCAATAATAGTTTTACAAAAGACTACAAACAGGCTGATGTCGGTACGCCCGATTACAGCGATTTGCTGCTGGATAAGTATATTTCAGTCATTGAAATTGTGAATCCCATGCACCGCATGTGGAGCGATGGGCGGTGGAATAAACTTACGATGGCGCACGGTTGCTATTGGGGAAAATGTACTTTTTGCGATATTTCTTTAGATTATATAAAGTTATACGAGCCCGTAGCTGCTAATCTTTTGTGCGATAGAATCGAGGAATTAATTGCTCAAACGGGTCAAAATGGCTTTCATTTTGTGGATGAAGCCGCGCCTCCTGCTTTGATGCGGGCCTTGGCTTTGGAGATTATCAGACGCAATTTAACGGTCAGTTGGTGGACGAATATTCGTTTTGAAAAGAGCTTTTCACTGGATTTGTGTCGCTTGCTCAAAGCCTCGGGTTGTATTGCCGTTTCGGGTGGCTTGGAAGTGGCATCTGATAGGCTTTTGGACTTAATTCAGAAAGGCGTCACGGTGGCACAAGTGGCTCAAGTGACGCGCAATTTTACCGAAGCGGACGTTATGGTTCATGCTTATCTGATGTACGGTTTTCCGACTCAAACGGCACAAGAAACCATTGATTCGCTTGAAATGGTGCGTCAAATGTTTGAATTAGGCATTCTGCAATCGGGTTTTTGGCATCAATTCGCCATGACAGCGCACAGTCCCGTGGGCATGTATCCCGAAAAATTCAGCGTTAAAAAAGAGACGGAAGCTATTGGCACTTTTGCTAATAATGACATCGTTCATATTGACCCTAAAGGGGCTGACCATGATGCTTTTAGCTATGGTTTAAAAAAATCGCTGCTCAATTATATGCACGGAATTGGCTTTGAATTGCCATTACAGAACTGGTTTGATTTTAAAACACCTCGTACGAAAGTCCCCCCTCAGTATATTGAGCTTGCATTGGAGAATGACCCCATTTTATCCCTAAAACCGACCGCTAAAATCGTTTGGTTGGGTAAAATGCCGACTATTGAGTTTTTTATTAAAACTAAAAAGGGGAAGCAATTTGAGATGGCAACACTTACTTTTTACGATAAAAAAGAGACTTTTACGCTACAAATTGGTAAAAAACAAGCAGAATGGCTCGTTCAAATATTACCCAAATTATCGCCTAAAAATGCAGAAATCCTCACTTTTAAAGATGTAAAATCGGCTTATGAAACGGCAGAATTAGATGATTTTGAGACCTTTTGGTACAATAAGCCGTTTAACGGAATGAATGATTTTGGGTTGTTGTTTTTATAAAAGTTTTAAACAGATATAAATATGGAAGTTTTTTTAGTAGAATCAATTGGTTGGGTTGGAGCCGCTTTGCTGTTATTGGCTTATGGACTTAACTCTTATGGGAAAGTGCAGTCAAATTCTATTCAATATCAATCGCTTAATATGGTTGCCAGTTTTTGCTTGCTTATCAATACAGTATATCATAAGGCTATTCCTTCTACTGCGCTGAATTTGATATGGATTTTGATTGGGGTTATTGCGCTTATTAAAAATAAAAAAAGGCTTCTGTAAAACCTTGATACTACATTCAGGGCTGTAAGAAGTTGGGCTAAAATAACCTGCCGGCAGGCAGGCAGGCCGACAATTTCTTTTTTAAGTCGGCTCTCAAAATTACAGAAAATTCTCCGCTCCGCTCCGTATATTCTGTAATTTTAAGCCCGACAGAAATTGTCGATTATTTTTAAACGCCTACTTATTTAACATTTTAATGAAAAAAAAGATATTATTCACAGTTACGAATGATTTGGTTTATGACCGTCGAATGATTCGCATTGGAGAATCGCTCGCTACTGAGGGGTATGATGTTTTATTGGTCGGTAGAAAACTAAAAGAATCGCAACCATTTATTAATCAATATATTAAATATAAACGATTTAATTTATATTTCAATAAAGGCAAATTATTTTATATTGAATATAATATTCGACTTTTCTTTTGGCTGCTTTTTCAGCGGTTTGATATTGTTTGTGGGATTGATTTGGATACAGTTTTACCTTGCTATTTTGCTTCGATACTGAGGGGGGGTAAGCCGTGCGTGTATGACGCACATGAGCTATTTACGGAAGTGCCAGAAGTGATTCGCCGCCCACAGACTAGAGCGATTTGGCTTTGGGTGGAGCGTTTAGTGGTGCCAAAGTTAAAATATAAATATACTGTCAGTCAGAGTGTGGCGGATGAGTTTTTTAGGCGATATGGCAGCCGGTTTGAGGTGATTAGGAATTTACCCAATTTCACAGAACCATCACCGCCTCCGACGTCTATCCCTTCTTCGCCAATAATCCTATATCAAGGAAATTTGAATGAAGGTAGAGGTTTAGAAACTGCCGTTGAAGCTATGCAATATATCGAAAACGCAGTGTTTTGGATAGCTGGAGACGGTGATTTAGGTCCTGCTTTGAGGGGAATGGTTAA
>JANPHO010000412.1:0-4761 GCA_031424515.1 Saprospiraceae bacterium | reverse complement strand
GAAAGGCCTGAACATTATTTCAGAAATCAATTGGTTTTGGATTTGTCGAACCCCTCAGTACAAGACCATGTTTTTGGGGTTTTAGATACGCTTTTCACTAAAAATCCTGAATTGGCGTTCATAAAATGGGATTGCAATGCCGTGTTTTATAATGCAAATTCGGCTTATTTACAAAAAACAGGTCAGAAACAGTCGCAACTGTACGTGGATTATGTGAAGGGTTTATATAAAGTTTTGGAACGCATCAGAGCTAAATATCCAAAAGTACCGATGATGTTGTGTTCTGGCGGAGGTGGTCGAGTGGACTATGAAGCCTTGAAATATTTTACTGAATTTTGGTTAAGCGATAATACGCACCCTTTAGAAAGAATTTTTATACAATGGGAGTCGTCCTATTATTTCCCATTAATAGCTCATTGTAACCACATCACCGATTGGGCAAAATTGCCTATAAAGTTCCGTACAGATGTGGCCATGATGGGTAAAATGGGTTATGATATTGTAGTGAGCCAGTTAAGTGAAAAAGATTTAGCGTTCAGTCAACAAGCGTTGAAGAACTATAAATCTGTTCAAGATGTGATTTGGAAAGGCGATTTTTACCGTTTGGTCAACCCTTGGGACAACGAATTGGCTTCATCCATGGTCGTCAACGAAGCACAAACCCGTGCAGTCATGTTTAACTATGTCACTACCAATCGCTATTTTTATAATCCCTTGACAGTAAAACCCATAAAATTGAAAGGTTTGAATGCCTCTAAAAAATACACCATTAAGGAGCTCAATCTTTATGGCGATACTAAAACAACCTTAAATACTGAGGGGGTGTATTCGGGTGAGTATTTAATGTCCATAGGTTTTAATCCTGATTTGACGGATAAAAGGACGAGTGTTATCTTGGAGATTAATGAAAAATGATTTTATCTCATATTATATAAGCAATTATATAGATACGTCGCTAAAGCTCCACTTAGCCACTGATTTTGCTGATTAAGACTGATTTTACACTGATTTTATATAAAATTTTAACATGAAATCAGTGTAAAATCAGTCTTAATCAGCGAAATCAGTGGCTAAGTATCGCGAAAGCGATTATAAGCTAAGACTAATTCAATAAACATTTATAACAAGCATCAAAAATCAATTTATTATGAAATTTTCTTTTTTAAAAGGGCTGATTATCCTTATCGGCTTCGTTTTTTTTACGGTTATTAAAACGCAAGCACAGGCGAGTGTTGAACATTTTGTCATTGGCGATGCCTTACCAGATGCGCCCGAATTGGCAGCAAGAGGCTCATATAAAGTAGGTGTTCAAACGTTGGATTTGGTCAATAAAGGTCAAATTGACATTTTAAAAGCTAAAGCAGGGGTGGAGCCGCTCTACGATAGACCCCTGAAAGTGGAGGTTTGGTATCCAGCTATAATCGCGGAAGGCGTAAAGGAAATGATTACTTACGATGAGGTTTTGGGCATGTCCAATAATCCAAAAAGACCTTTGATTCCATTTACTTTTACGGGTCGAGCTGCGCGCAATGCACCTCCTCAGTATTCAGAAGGTGCTTTTCCATTGGTTATCGTTTCGCATGGTTATGTGGGTTCAAGGCTGCTTTTAACGTATTTAACGGAGAATTTAGCCTCAAAAGGCTATATTGTGGTTGCCATTGACCATACTGAATCTACATTCAAAGATGCGGGAGGTTTTCAAAGTACACTTTTAAATAGAGCAAAAGACGCTTTATTCGTACTCAATCAGATGGCAGAATTGGGTAAAAAAGGCTCTAAAAGCTTTTTAGCGAATTTAGTGGATGCCAATAACACTGCTTTAATTGGCTATTCAATGGGCGGATACGGTGTTTTAAATGCGTCGGGTGCGGGTTACAGCGCAAAAATGGACACGACTTTTGCCTCCATGACAGGCGGCAGCAAAGCCATAAAATCACGGTTAGCCAGTAATCCAGAATATAGAGCGTCAATTGATCCTCGAATCAAAGCTGTTGTAGCTTTTGCGCCGTGGGGAATGCAACGGGGTACGTGGGATTTAGAAGGTTTAAAAGGCTTAAAAGTGCCTACTTTTTTCATTGCAGGCAGTCAAGACGATATTTCGGGCTATGAAGATGGCATAAAAGCCATTTATCAAGGTGCTGTCAATGCTGATCGTTATTTGCTTACTTACATGAATGCTCGCCACAATGTTGCGCCCAATCCGCCCCCTGCGGAGTCAATGAAAGCGGGTTTGCATATTGATGAATATTATCGTTATGCTGAGCCTGCTTGGAATGAAAAGCGGATTAATAATATCAATCAGCATTTTATTACGGCTTTTTTGGGTATTCATTTGAAAAAGAGTGATTTCGGTAAATTTTTGGATGTGAAAGCCAATTCAAATACTCAACTTTGGACAGGATTCAAACCCCGCTCGTCAGTGGGTCTGGAGTTGTTGCACGAAGGTGCTGCGAAGTAGAATTCGATATTTTTTTTTAAAAAGCCGTTGAGTATTCATTCTTAGCGGCTTTTTAATGAGTGGGTAAGCTTATATTGAATATACCATTTTTAATTTACTTTAAATATATTTTAAATTTAAATAAAAAATAAAATTATATACAAATCGCACTTATACAATGAAATACATCTTTTATTAAGCCGATAAACGGCTGTTGTCAATCTGCTCGGTATTGTGGATTAAGAAGCATATAGCTTTGATTAAAATTAATTCACAATATAAATCAATGAGCATGCTATCAGTAACGACTAAAAACCGATTATTTTACTCTTCCATTTTTTGTCTATTTTTTAAAATAACTTCTCTTTCTGCCCAATGCCTCATTACTACTCAACCCTTAAATGCGACAACTTGCTCGGGTGGTAATGCAGCTTTTACCATAGCAACTTCAGGAAACATCACGGGTTTTCAATGGCAAATCAATACAGGTTCAGGTTTCAATAATATCTCAGACAACGCTGTTTTTTCGGGTTCATCGACCGCAACCCTCACTTTAACGAGTGTCAATTCTGAATACGATAGTTATTCGTTTCAATGCCTCGTTTACAATAACTGTGGTGGAGATATTCCTTCTAACATTACAACACTTACCATCACGCCGAATACTTGGACGGGCGCAACCAACTCCGATTGGCATACAGCATCCAATTGGAGTTGCGGAGTAGTGCCTACCAATCATGACGATGTTAACATTGACGTTGATTTTATATTGCCAACGCCTGTAATTGCACCCAATGCACAGGCTTTTTGTCGGAATATTACCTTAAATGCTTTTTTTGATGTTCTGAGTTTTGCGGGGGCTACATTGAATGTTTCAGGTGATATGACGTATTTTGGTGGTTCATTTGCAACCAATAATTTCAGTTTTTTACTTTTTAATGGCAATAAAACCCAACATTTGAATGATGGTTGGCTAATCGTACCCAATCTGACACTCACGAACAGTCAAAATTTAGTCGTCAATAACGCGAATATCACAGTATCCAATACATTGAAACTAAATGCGGGAAAGATTATTTTAGGCAATAATATTCTGGTTGTGAACACAATTTCAGCAGCAAGCGACACACGATTTGTGTGTACTTGCGATGAATTTGGTACCCCCTCAGTAAATGGAGGTATTCGTAAAACTATAGCCGCTAATGCAAATTTTACATTTCCTATAGGCTCGAGTTTGACCAGTTATAACCCGATTACTATTTCAAATACGAGTGGTCCAAACGAGACTTTTAAGGTTTTTGTGGATAATTCACCCTTAGTTGGGGCGAATGCGACAGAATCGGTGCAGCGAACTTGGCACGTTGAAGAAACTACCGCTGGTGGAAATACGGCTTCAATGACTCTGCAATGGGATGCAAGCCATGAAGGCAGCAGTTTTAACCACAGCAGCACTATTTGTCGAGTTTTAAAAAGTGATGGGACTGATTTGGATTATTCGGGATATTCCACTCAAGCAGGTGCTGCCACGAATACTTCTGGAACTACTTGGACGAAATCTCTAACGGGTATCTCCAGCTTTTCAAATTGGGGTGTTACAAGTCAATCTTGCACGCCTACAATTACGTCTCAACCGAGCGATGCCACGACTTGTTCGGGGGGCAATACTTCTTTCTCAATTGCGGTAACGGGTAATATAACAGCTTATCAATGGCAAGTGAATACGGGCACGGGTTTCATAAATATTGCGAATAATTCCGTTTACTCAAATGCAACGACTGCAACGCTGAACATTACGGGTGCCAACTCATTGTACAATGGCTATCTCTATAAATGCATTGTTTATGATGGATGTGGTGGTGGAATAGCTTCTAATAATAAAACATTGACAGTTACACCTAATGTATGGACAGGAGCAACTAATACTGATTGGTTTAACGCATCCAATTGGAGTTGTGGCGCGGTGCCAACGCTGAATGATGATGTTTCAGTTTCCAAACATTGCGTTATTGCTTCTGGAACGCAGGCATATTGTCGAAATTTGACCAAAACAGGTTTTTTAGCCGGTCTTAACTTCTCAGGTGCGACTTTAAATATTTCTGGGGATTTGACTTATGTAGGTGGTACTTTTGGGTCAAATAGTACAAGTTTGATGATTTTTAACGGTTCAAAAAGGCAAAATTTATTTGGTACTGCTACTTTAACGGTTACAAATTTGACCATTGATAACAGTTTTGATGTCGTTTCAAAGAAAAATATATCTGTTTCAAATACATTAAATTTTATTGCGGGAAAATTGCTTATTGAAGGTAACTTATTGACTGTCA
>JANPHO010000411.1:0-5025 GCA_031424515.1 Saprospiraceae bacterium | reverse complement strand
CTTTCTGCCTTGTTGATAAGCGTATTTTCAACAGCTTGTAAAGATGATTTCCTCAACGTAAAACCTTTGGGTGTTTTAGATCAAAGTAGTCTACAGAATAAAACAGGCGTGAGTCTGCTTCTAATCGGGGCTTATTCCATGCTCGACGGCGTTCAAACCAACGTCGGTTCAGCTTTTTCAGATTGGCAAGGTTCAGCCGACAACTGGGTTTATGGTGAAGTCACTGCTGATAATGCAGTCAAAGGTTCTGACTCCAATGACCAACCAGAGATTGCTTTGATTGAGTCGTATAATACCACTCCCGCACTCATACATTTCAGAGGCAAATGGCGGGCTGTGTACGATGGGGTAGCGCGCTCGAACGATGTATTGCAAGCCATTGAAAAAGCCACTGATATGACAGCTGCTGAAAAAACGCAAGCAACTGCTCAAGCCCGTTTTTTAAGAGCACACTATCATTTTGAGGCTAAAAAGATGTGGAACAACGCACCTTTTATAGATGATAAAACCTACAATCCAGCTGAGCCAAACAGCACAAAAATTCCGAATGATAAAGACATTTGGACAAATATTGTTGACGATTTGAAATTTGCTTATGACAATTTGCCCAATACATGGCCTGGTTTCCCCGGCAGAGCAACAAAATGGGCTGCGGCTGCCACATTGGGCAAAGCCTATATGTTCCAAAGCAAATTTGCGGAAGCAAAGCCTCTTTTTGATGCCATTGTCAACAGCAAACAGTACGAGTTAATGGCAAAATACCACGATAATTTCCGTGCTGAAATGAATAACAACAAGGAATCTATCTTAGAAGTAGAGTTTTCAATCAATGACGGTGCTGCTATCAATAATAATGGCAACCGTGGTGGAACGCTCAATTACGCTTATGGTGGTGGGGTAACAACTTGTTGTGGTTTCTTCCAACCTACTCAAAGTTTGGTCAATGCTTTTAAAACAGATGCTACAACAGGCCTGCCTGATGCGAATCCAAATGCAACAGACGTACCGGGGATAAATTCACAAACATACACAGGTGCACTGGATCCTCGCTTAGATTGGACAGTTGGTCGTCAAGGCATCCAGTATTTGGATTGGGGATTACACGCAGCTGCTTATGTGCGTGATTTGGCTTACGCAGGACCATTTTCACCTAAGAAAAACGCACCATACAAAAGTGATATTGGTAAAACAGCTGCTTCAAACCCACGCCAAAATGCCAATAACTACCGCATGATTCGCTATGCTCACGTCCTTTTGATGCTCGCAGAGTGTGAAGTAGAAGTGGGTACAGTTGATAAAGCACGTGAATATGTTAACTTAATCCGTGCTCGTGCAGGCAATGCCGCAGGTTTTGTACAAACGCCTGTCAATCAAGCGAATTATAAAATCGGTATATACACGACTCCGTGGACAGATAAAAACGTCGCTCGTGAAGCCGTTCGTACCGAAACCCGTCTTGAATTGGCAATGGAAGGACACCGCTTTTTCGATTTAGTCCGTTGGAAGGTTGCCGATAAAGTGATAAATGATTATATCGCTTTCGAGCAAAATAAACGGACGTATCTAAAAGGTGCTAAATTTGTGGCAGGCAAGCATGAATATTTCCCAATACCACAAGCTGAAATCATCAATAGCAGCGTGGACGGCAAGCCTACTTTGAAACAGAATCCAGGGTATTAATTTTCCTTTTTTTGAAATAAAAAGGAGTAGCAAGTCTGTTGATTTGCTACTCCTTCTTTGTTCTACCCCTCAGTAGTTAGTCAATTTAATAGTGTCGGGTTCTTTTTTGCATAAACTTTTGAAAAGTTATCAACTTTTCAAAAGTTGTGCCCAACATAGTTAACTCGAATAACCACTCAGTATTTTCCTATAAAACTTTAATATAAACCATTTTTCAAGGCAAAGTATCAATTCCTAAATTTCACCAACCCTCTTTAGCCTCATATCGCTTATCCTTACCGTTACTTCTTTCAAAACCTTTTATGAAAATGAGCTGATTTTCTTTAGATATTTGAAAATATTCATCTAATTCATAATCTCCTTTTTCATACCAATGAGAGCGAACCAACCCCGTCAAGCTATCCAACTCAGGATTGATAATTTTTTCAAAATTCTGTATTTTTTTTAAAGAGATTTGACCATTCTCTTTAGCCAATTTGTACACTCTAAAATTGGAATTACCACCGTTTTTTTGAACTGTTACAAGTACTTCTTTTTGTTTATCGCCATCCAAATCTTTTAAAAATAGAGGACTCCCATCTCTGTAAGTATATAAATCAGTGCTATCAATCGGTATTTTGAGTAGAAGAGAGCAATCTTTTTCATTTCGACTATATACCGATAGGGCTGAATCCCGAGTTACAAATAGCAGAGAATTATTGGTATACGCCACGGTATCAAAATAGATTTTCTGTAAATTTTTTGCGCTGTCATTTTTTAAAACATCATCACACGGCAGGGTTGTAGAACCTACTTTTTTACCTGCATCATTGGATTGATTGAGATTCGCTGGTGAATCACAACTCTGAAATAGAAGGCAAAGCCAAATCGAGAAAAAAATGATTGTATTGCGCATTTGTTTGATGTTTTAAGGGTGTAACCAAATTTTGTAGAAAACTAATTAAAAAAGCACATAAAATTTTGAAGTTCTGATTTGTACCTCAATTACGTGTATGGAACCACGAATTTTACGAATTTACGAATTTAACCAATCTATGTGTTGATAATTTTAACGAATTTTACTAATAAATTGCCCTTTAGGGCAATTTTGGTGATGTTCGGTATAATTTCTTGTCAACACATAGATTGGTTAAATTCGTAAAATTCGTGGTTCCATATACGTAATTGTGGCATGAATATGAGTTTTAGATAATTTTCTACAATTCTTGGTTGCACCCATGTTTTAAGTAGGCGTAAAGAAATAAATGCTGCTATCCTCGGGCTGAAAATGGTACAAAATGCGGAGCAAAGCGGAGTATTTTGTACCATTTTCAGAGCCGACTTAAAAAGATAGCAGCGATTATTTTAGCCCAACTATTTACGTATCCCTGTCATATAATGCGAGGGTTTTTGTCCACTGGTTTGCCAGCTTCTATGTTTTTACCGTTTCGATGAATATAATTTCGAGCTTCTGCATCATTTTTGAAATTACCTTTAGGTGCCGTATTCGGGTAAAAAGTAAAAGTAATCCCACCCTCTTGACCGCCATTGCGAGGATTACTATTGACCCCAATCGCATTGGCAGCCGCACTTGATATTTCACCAATTCTATCGTCTGCATTTCTGGTTTCAAGGAAAGCTGTCCATTTTCCAAGACCATTTTTATTGTTTTTCACGTAAACAAGGTCACCTTTCACTAATCCTAAAGCCTTTCTGGACACTTCGGATAACACAGAGTAAGGAACAATATTAGCATTAACGTACCGCTCCTGAACATCATCGGGGAAGCCTGAGTAAACATAAGCGGTAGTTGAGATATAATAACCATCAGGCTTGACAAGTGGCTTACCATCTTGACCCGTCACAACGCCCCACCAAGCAGTGTCTTCGTAGAATAATTCAGGTACTTTTTCCCCATCTACGATTAAAAACTTCCCGTTACTGTCCCTTTTATATTTTCGAACATCTCCTTTATTGTGCCCTGCACTTGAAGTTAAATCAGAACCGCTATCTTTTGGTCCATAAGCGTCGGGTGCACCATCTACACATATCGCTGTCCCGCAAGTAAATTCATAATTACCCTCAGCGGTTTTGTAAATAGTTGTACTTAAAACTTGCCTAACTGCAGTTTTATCGGCACTAATATCCCCAAAGCCTTTTGAAGAAAATTCAGTTTCAGATATGAAAACTGTTCCATTTTTTAGGTTCAACCATATCTTGCCGAAAGTCTCTTTCCAATTCCCATCAATATCATAACGCAAAACATGAGAAATAATTGGTATAGATGTCTTGATTTTATCGCCAAGTTTTAAGCTTGCATTCAGTTTTTTTAACTTAGCCAACTGCTTTTGGACATCGATGTGCAGTTTTGTATGAATATCATTCAAGTTTCTTTCAACCTCTTCCAATAAGAGAACACCTTTCTCGTCATCCAACCCTTTTACATGAATTTCTTCATATAATTGAACTATTTCATAAGTTTGGGCAACTGAAAGTCCCAGCGTTTTAGTGAAATTAGTGAATCGACGCCGAGTAAAGACTGTAGTAAATTCAATATATTGAGCGAGGTTTGCAGGCTTGACACGAGGAAAGGATTTCTTTGGTTTCATGATTTTCGGATTTAACAATTAGAAATATGGGTATCTACATCCAGAGTTTGTAAATATAATTCATTTTACCTTTTTGAAAAGTTTTTTTTGAATATATCTTGCTGCTTGGTATAATTTAGATGAGTTGTACTTACCTGAGAAGCCCCCAACGTTTATTCCTTTTAAGAATGTTAAAATAAGTTCTATAGTCGTACATTTTCAATCCTCAATAAAGTAAAATACTGAGGGGTAATTGTGCTTCCAAAATTTTATTTTAAAATACACATATTCATTTTACCAAAGGATTATGATACACCTTAGTAATAGAGGTCGAAGCCTTGTTTGTAAGATACTGATACTTTGGCTTTTTTTAAAATCCACGTTACAATAGTAATTTAAAACCTAATTGAGCAATATTCAATCTTGCAGAGGTTACAAAGGCAAAGATATTTGATAAAAATAGGTAAATATCGACACTGGTTATCAAATAAAAATTTTGATAAATCCGAATAAACATTAACATTGTTTTGAATATTAGTAATAATGCATAATATTTAAGAACTTAAAATATTACTTTTTAACCTCGATATAATTAACTAACCAAATGTTATTAGCTGGACCCATACTTATACGAGTAGATGCCCAATCTGTCAATGTTTGGATTGCTCTCGATGAAAATCTACCTGTTAGTTTATCAGTCAATGAGCGTTTAACCAATTTTGATGATACGAATCCTGTGAAAATTGAAGGAGATTCGACGGAATTAACACATGATATA
>JANPHO010000410.1:0-4030 GCA_031424515.1 Saprospiraceae bacterium | reverse complement strand
AAGCCCTTTGTACACGGCAGGTTTCCAACGCTGCATTTTTGAAACTGCTTTAAAGGCCGCTTCATCCGCTTCTGGACTCAATGGTTTTACAATTGTGATATTAGAAATAGACCCATTGGCATTCACTGTAAATTCCACTTTACCTTCTCCTTTAGCTTTATATTTTTTAGGTCTAAAATTGTTTTTCCAATACGCATCAAGCGCTCGACTTCCGCCAGGAAACTCAGGGTCAACATCAAATTTTACCCAAACCACATTGGTAGAATCTGTTTTTTGAGCGGAAAGAGTATGAAATGAGAGTAAAAAGAAAAAAAAGATAAACTTAATGATGGTTTTCATAAATGTGATGAAAGTTTTAATTTGATATATTTAAAAATTTTAAATTTAAAAATTAGATACTTAAAAGGTGAAATCAAGAGTTATGCCATTAAAATGACATAATGCTTTCACTTTAATTAAAAGCTACCCCCTCAGTATAAACGCAAAAAGCGGCGAAATAAATGAATATTTCACCGCTTTTTAATATTAAAACTCTATTTCTAAATTTTAATTCTCCTCAAATTCAGCCGCTAAGATGCGTAATATCTCCGCAGCTGTTTCTTCTTCCAATTCAGTACGGCGCACAATTTCGTCTTTGCTCAAAGCCAATACGTCACGAGCAGAATCACAACCGATGCGTTTGAATTCTTCAATGATCCAAGCATCGATTTCATCGCTGAATTCTGACAAGTCAACGTCATCAATTTCAACTTCATCTTCTTCACGGAATACATCAATTTCGTAACCCGTTAATTTACTTGCCAATTTGATATTCGTACCGCCTTTACCGATTGCCAATGACACTTGGTCAGGCTTCAAAGTAACAGAAGCGCGTTTATTTTCAAGATCAACTTCTACACCACTCACTTTAGCAGGTGTCAAAGCACGTTGAATGTACAATTGAAGATTGGTGGTGTAGTTGATTACGTCAATATTTTCATTGCGCAACTCACGGACAATACCGTGAATACGCGCACCTTTCATTCCCACACACGCACCAACGGGGTCAATGCGATCGTCATAACTTTCAACGGCGATTTTAGCCCGCTCGCCCGGTATGCGCACGATATTTTTAATAGTGATAACACCATCTTCAATTTCGGGAACTTCTTGCTCCAATAATTTGGCTAAGAAGTCCTCATCAGTACGGCTCATCACGATAATAGGTGTCGCATTTTTCATTTCAACGCGCTTGATAATACCTCTCACAGCATCGCCTTTGCGGTAGAAATCGCCGCGAATCATCTCGGTACGAGGTAATACGACCTCATTATTAGTAGCATCGTCCAATACAAGTAATTCTTTTTTCATTACTTGGCTTACTTCACCGATGACTAAATCACCCACGCGCTCAGAGTATTTTTTATAAATATCATCTTTTTCCAAATCCATAATACGCGATATAAGCGTTTGGCGAGCGGCTTGAATCGCTCGGCGACCAAACTCCTCTAAGCCCAATTGCTCATAACACTCATCATCAATATCATAATCCTCATCAATGAGTTTGGCTTCTGATACTGATATCTGAGCGCGCTCATCAGTTACCTCACCATCGGGTACGACTGAACGCACACGCCATAATTCCAAATCACCACGAGTGGCGTTGACAATGACGTCAAAGTTTTCGTCAGTACCATATTTCTTTTTTATAAGGGTACGGAATACGTCTTCAAGGACGCGCAAAAGCGCAGCACGGTCAATATTTTTACCCGCTTTAAAGTCCGAAAACGAATCAACTAAATTCATCATGATTCTTAATGATTTATAATTAGTAGTTAGTTTTTTAGTAGTCAGTGGTCAGAATCTGATAACTGACAACTGATTAACTGACTGCTAAAAATCTATTTAAAAGATATTTTTACGAATGTTTTATTAATTTTCTCAAACGGTATTACTTGTACAATGTTCTCTTTTATTTTCTTTTTGCCTTCTTTACGCACCTCCTCGTATTCGATTGTAATCCCTTGATTATCAGCCGCTTGTAACTTGCCTTCCAGCTTTATAGGTTCTGATGAACTGCTTGGAATCTCGGTAATAGGTGCATCATTTTTTAAGGTAATCTCCAAAGTTCTACCAATGTGTTTTACGTATTGGCGTGGGTACATCAATGGGCGAGAGACGCCTGGTGACGAAACTTCAAGCGTATAATCATCAGCAATAATGCCATTAGTGACCCCCTCAGTATCCAACCAATTTTCGACGTGGCGGCTGATTCGTTGGCACTTTTCAAGCGTCAAACTGCCATCCGCATCCAATATAATTTCAATTGTTCTTTGAGAAGTCATATTGATTTCTATTAAAAAACAGTCTTGAAATTCAGCTTCCTGAAATTTTTCAAGGAGCAATTCTTCTATTTTATTTTCAATCATTTTAACATTTTAAAACGAAAAAGAGGAGATGTGTCAACACCTCCTCTTTTCCCAAGAGTAAAAATCTGATGCAAAGATAATGATTAATTTTAAATTGTCAATATGCTTTTTATAATAATTTTATTCTGTTCAATAAACGTGTTAGGATGGATTAAGTTTAAATGAGGGTACCCCTCAGTATTTCACCCATTAAACCATTTATTTAGTTTCAAATTTCGCCCTTTTCTTAATTGAAAAGCGTGAAATATGGTTGGCACATCTGTTGTCCAGCTTTTTAAAATTATGGTGATACCGATTATTTCAAGGCGCGTTAGAATGCCTATATAAAAGGATAAATTGAATAAAAGGTTGGATTGACTAGTCGCCAAAACCTCTATCAAAGTAGCAAATAGTATTAATGTCCAAATTTTGGAAGCAATGGCGTGGGTGGCAATTTCTTTTTTAAATTTTATAAAACTAACGATATAAGTCAGTGCTTCAAAACCTATTAAAAGGCCGATTTTGAATCCGTTTTCCTTGAAAAATGTAGGAGAATGAAAATAAGCGGCAACGGCAACGCAAATCCAAAAAATAACATCAATCGTAGAATCTAAACGTCGAAAAGTAGGGGTTGAGATATTTAATTTACGAGCCAAGATGCCATCAAAAATATCCGTCAATAATCCTACCGAGAGTATGATGATAGCCCAAATGCTAAAATCATGTATTTTTTCAATGCTTAAAACAATAATAATAAATCCTAAAATAAGGCGAGAGAATAAGAGAAAATGAGGCAGTATTTTAAGTGCTTTTAACATAATTTGAATAAGATTAGTTTTTGATTTTAACTGTCATTGAATAAGAAACCACTGGTTTTTCAGTAGTTTTTATCTCTTTTTTTATTGTTGAAACTCTATAACTGTATGAATACTGAGGGGGTGGTGTCGGTGTGTCTTCGGGTTGTTTTATGGGCTGAGGAGCAACTTTTGGTATTCGAAAATGGATATGAATTTCTTTATTAAAAATGACTTTTAAGCCTTTCGGTTGTCGGGGCACTATGAATTTCAATAGTTTTACCAATCGAATGGCTTCTTCATCACAACCATGACCGATGCCCGCAATGATTTTTGCCGCAATAACATGTCCTTTGATGTCAATATTGTATTTTAAAGAAACGGTGCCCTCAACATGATGAATTAAAGCATTTTCAGGGTATTTCAAACTCTCGGCTATGCGTTTTTCCATGGCTGCATTACCGCCTTCATAATATGGATGAACGATAAAGTTTTCTTTTTTCATGCTTTATTTTACGTTGTTTTGTATATCGAGTTACGTTGGTGTACCCCTCAGTATTTTATAGAAATATCACTTTTTATTATACTGATTCATCGTAAATTGAATACCAATCGTCCCAAATGCTTTCACCGTTTCAGCAGCATATTGCAAGATAAAAGGGATTTCTTCGGCTTCTTTTTTAGTCCATTTACCGAGTACATAATCCACTTGTTTTCCTTTACCAAATTC
Source organism: Saprospiraceae bacterium (assembly GCA_031424515.1). GTDB lineage: Bacteria > Bacteroidota > Bacteroidia > Chitinophagales > Saprospiraceae > JAAFJT01. The sequence continues at coordinate 119 of JANPHO010000410.1, read as the reverse complement.
GTTGCCGATGCCAATGCGCAGGCGAGCATAATTATTGTCGCCCAGCGTTTCATCAATGTGTTTTAAGCCATTGTGCCCGCCATTATTGCCACTTGGGCGAAGGCGTTGTTTGCCGAAAG
>JANPHO010000409.1:0-2101 GCA_031424515.1 Saprospiraceae bacterium | reverse complement strand
AGAAATTAATAAATCACTCATTTTAGGTTTTAAACTATAAATATCTTGAATTAGCATTAAAATTTTTAGAGAACCAAAATTCTCTATTGCTTATTTTACCTCCCATAACCTTAAAAAGCAATAGATTCAGAATCCGCTGTGAACAATCCTAATCCAAACTTAAACATTGAGTTTTGTGCTTCTAAAAATGAACACCAACATAGAGAACCGCTTATTAGAATGCTTAGAAGTTTTTTCTTCATTAATATATTTACATTTAAGAAAGCAAAACAGAAAGGAGCACATAAAAAAAGTGTTTTGTGTTCAAGTACCTGTTATGTCTGTTATTGGCTTAATGCCATTTGAAAAATAAATAAATATAAATATTATTGAGAATGTAAACACTCTATCAGAAATATTTTATATTAAAACATGATACTTTTATTGTAAAAAGGTCTATCTATATTGTAAAAATGGTTACGTAAATAATCGTCAATTCTATGTATATTTAGGGTAAACGCATCAAAGTAATGTTAGAAAAAGAGTTAAGGTTGCTGATATCGAATCCCGATTATTGATAAAAGATAATCGTCATTCAGAGCGGCCTTGTATCGTCTTTTTTTAAAAGAGATTTTATCGGGCATTTGGCTTATCAAATGTAAAGCAATTTTCCTGATAGTAGAAAGATTTAAAGGCGCATTTCGAGTTCTGGCTCTGGAAGCATCTTCGTTAAAAGTAACGTCTAAATGCCAATGTAAATGATTCTCTATACTCCAATGTCCTCTCGCTAAATTATTGAAATACAAAGGTTTATCAGATTTTTCACTACTAATATAATAGCGTATTTCTTCTTTTGTAACACCTTTAACAGTTCTTTGAGCAACAATTTTAATGGTAGTTTGTACATCATACCACTGAGCCAATAGCTTAGGACTTAATACCTCTCGGGCTGACTGTATAAAACATTGCCTTTGTTCATAACGGCCATGTTCATACTCCCATTCCTGTACACTTTGAATGGTTTTATGGTATTTGAACGATTCGCTAACTTCTTCAAAAAGGTCTTCTTGATTCTTTTTGACACTCAAAAAGTAATGTGCCTCTTTAGAGCGAATTGCCTCGGCTATATCTTTTTGACAACCAATAGCATCAATACTGACAGTGCTATCTTTAATGTCAAGTTGATTAATGAGCACAGGTAGAGCGGTAATTTCATTAGATTTGTCCTGTACTTTGGTTTGACCGATGCAAAAACGATTTTCGCTGACCCAAGCATTAAGAATATATAAACCTTGATTACCCCGTTTGGTAGGCGTGACACCTCGGAGCTTTTTTCCGTCTATACATATTTGTTTTTCAGCAATAATATCTAATAGTTCTTTACCATACAGCCCTAAACAGTTGTCAAGTGCTTGATAATCAATGATTTGAAAGACGCGGTTAAAAGTGTCATGCGAGGGAATTCCATTCGGAAGTTCCAAAAAAGTTCTTAATAAACTTTCTTTTTCATGACAAAATACCACCATGTCTTCAAAATCTTCGCCATCAGCTATAAGCGTACATAAGGCTATCATTAATATATCGCTGAGCTTATGCGAACATCGACCCGCTACTCGTGGGTCAGTTATTGTACTAAATATTTCTTCTATGCGACTTTTCATAGTCGCTAAGTTCTAACTTTTATTACTATTTTCTAAGGGCTATTTAACTCTATTTTATAACAATACTTTGATGCGTTTACCCTAATAAAATATTGATTATCGTTATTTTATAAACTTTTACTTTTGTTAATTTTACTTCGGATTTTTTTTCTTGCTTGCACCGAAAAATACGTGTTGACGCAATCAATTGCGTCGATATGTAAACAGTCATTGTATTGACGCAAGAAAATGTATTTAAAAAGGCGAGGATGTTTGCCTAAGCTGTAACAAAAATAACAAAACATTTTAATGTATTAAATGTCTTTTTAACTTTTTTCATATATACATGAAACGGGGTAAAATCCCGTATTTTTGACAAAAAAGTAAGGCGAATCTTATCTTTGAGGTGACGAAACCTATGATTAGATATGACCGCCTTACGACCAGTTACAGAATCTGAAATGGCTGCGCTAAAATATGAC
>JANPHO010000408.1:0-6267 GCA_031424515.1 Saprospiraceae bacterium | reverse complement strand
TTAAAACTTCCAATAACGCTTGCCAATTAAAGCCAAAACGACACCACCAATAATTAGCAAGCCTGCTCCAATAAGTCGAGATGTGATATTTTCAGAAAGGAAGAGAATGCCGCCCAAAGCAGCAATAATGGGTACGAAAAGTTGTAGACATGCGGCTTGTGTAGTGGTGAGTCCTTTTAACGCTGCATACCATATTGCATAACCCAAGCCAGATGTGATGGCGCCTGAGATAAAAGCATAGATGACCCCCTCAGTAGAAAAGTGAGCATTCGAGAATGTGAAGACATTTACAGCCAAAACCATCGGAACTGACACGATGAAATTCAACGCAGTGGATTCGAGGGGGTCTTTCACGCCCCGTCCTTTTAAAGTATAAAATCCCCATGCTATGCCGGCAATAATCATTAAAAAAGCACCAAGCGGATCAGGTGCAGATAAACCCGGGAAAACCAAATAAACCAAGCCTAAAATGGCAATTATCAAACCCATCCATTCTGAAATAAAAGGTCGCTCTCCTTTTAATAAAGCCATGGAAAGCATTGTGGTTTGGACAGTACCAAATAAAATAAATGCGCCTGTGCCAGAGCTCAAACTTCGATAAGCAAACGAAAACGCTACACCGTAAGTAAAAAGATAAAATGCGGGCAATATGTTCTTTACAAATAAATCCGAATATGCACTTCTCAAAAAGGTAAAACTTCGCTTATCAATGCCATTGAGAAGCAATAAGGTCAAGGCTCCAGATGCTAATCGAATACCGATATAGCTTCCTGCGTCAATCGTATTGCCTCCCAATGCCAATCTGTTTAAAACTGAGTTGGCAGCAAAAGCGATAAGTGCAAAACTTGTATAAATAAAGATTCGCCCTTTATTCAACGCTTTAGGCTCATTCATCCGTTTTTTATCTTTTATAAATCTTTCATGGATAACATAACCCTTTTACGAGTCAAATCCAATTCTATAATTTTAACTTGAACGTGTTGTTGCAAACTGACTACTTCACCCGGTGTTTTAATAAAGCGATTAGCCATTTGTGAAATATGCACCAAACCGTCTTGCTTGACGCCAATATCAACAAATGCCCCAAAATTGGTGATATTCGTTACGATTCCGGGTAAAACCATCCCCGTTTTTAAATCTTCCAAAGAGTGAACATCAGCGAATTCAAAGGATTTGGCTTCACCGCGCGGGTCAAGACCCGGCTTGTCCAATTCTTTCATTATGTCATTCAGAGTAGGTAAACCGACTTTTTCAGTGACATAATCATTCAGTTTTATTTGTTTTCTGACATCTTTTTTTTCAATCAATTCTTTGACGGATATTTTTAAATCCTTAGACATTTTTTCAACCACATGATAACTCTCTGGATGCACCGAAGTATTATCAAGCGGGTTTTCGGCTTCTCTAATTCTTAAAAATCCAGCGCATTGCTCATAAGCCTTGTCGCCTAATCGAGCCACTTTTTTCAATTGAGCTCGGTTTTTAAACATACCATTTTCAGTCCGATGCTTTACAATCGCTTGCGCCAAGCTGGGTCCCAAACCTGAAACGTAGGTCAACAGATGTTTACTGGCTGTATTCAAATTGATGCCTACTTGATTCACGCAACTTTCCACGGTTCTATCCAAACTCTCTTTCAAAGCAGGTTGATTCACATCGTGCTGATACTGACCAACGCCGATACTTTTAGGGTCAATTTTCACCAATTCCGCCAACGGATCCATTAATCTTCTGCCAATTGAAATTGCTCCACGCACCGTCAAATCCAACTCAGGAAATTCCTCTCTCGCAACATCCGAAGCGGAATAAATAGACGCACCGGCTTCGCTAACCATGAAAATACTGAGGGGGTGTTCAAATTTGATACTTCTGCATAAAGTCTCCGTTTCTCTTCCTGCTGTACCGTTTCCAACGCTAATGGCTTGAATTTGGTATTTTTTAACCAATTCCTTAATTTTTTCAACGGCTTCTCGCTCATTATTTTGAGGTGGGTGCGGATAAATAGTTGTATTAAAAAGAAGCGTTCCACTTTCATCCAAACAAACCACTTTACAGCCCGTTCTAAACCCTGGGTCAATACCTAAAACCCGTCTTTGACCCAACGGAGCAGATAATAATAGTTGCCTCAAATTTTGAATAAAAACTTGAATTGCTTCGGCATCCGCTTTTTCCTTTGAAATATTTCTAAATTCGGTTTCAATACTCGGAGCCAATAAACGCTCATAGGCATCATGAACTGCTTTGACCACTTCATCACTCGCTTCATTATCCGCTATCACGAATTCATCTTCTAATTTTTCTAAAACATACGGCTCATCATTAGGTGAAATCGCAAACCGTAAAAAACCTTCATCCTCTCCCCTACGCATCGCCAATATGCGGTGAGACGGGCTTTTACTGAGGGGTTCATGGAAATCGAAATAATCTTTATATTTTGCACCTTCTATCTCTTTTCCTTTGACAAGTTTGGTTTTCACAACGCCTTCTCTCTCAAAAAGGTTCCTTACAAGGTTACGGGCATTCATGTCTTCACTAATTTTTTCAGCCATAATATCGCGTGCACCAGACAATGCATCTTCAATCGTTGCGACTTGCTCATTCAAAAAAGCGGCTGCCAATTTTTCAATATTATTGGATTTTTGAGCCCATAATTCATTAGCCAAAGGCTCTAAACCTTTTTCCCTCGCCATAGAAGCACGGGTTTTGCGCTTTTGTTTATAGGGAAGATAAATATCCTCCAACTCAGTCATATTATATGTGGCGTTGATTTTTGAGCGCAATTCATCCGTCAGTTTTCCTTGCTCTTCTACGCTTTTCAAAATCGCTTCTCGTCTTTTTTCTAATTCATTCAGTTTATTGTATTGGATTTGAATATCAGCAACTTGCACCTCATCGAGCGAGCCCGTTACCTCCTTGCGATAGCGTGAAATAAAGGGAATAGTCGCTCCTTCACTCAATAATTCAACCGTATTTTCAATCTGTTTGGGGCGAATACCGAGCGTATCGGCAATAATTTGAAGATGTTTTTGATTCATAATATATTTATTGAAGAGCGGAACTCCAGCTCCGCAATTAAAATTTAAACCCTAAAACACATATTTCTATTTCGGAACTGGAGTTCCGTTTTACTTTAAAAAGGGGTACAAATATAGAGGAACATTTGAAATTGAAAATTAAAAATCGCTTATTTTAGATTGTAGAGGAATTTTAGAAATATGATTTTATATTTTTTAAAAATGAATTTTTATCATTTAAAAAAACTAATTGCGTTTCCTTTGTTATTTTTACAGTCTAAATGTACGTTAAAAGTACACATTTTAATATTTCACAGTTGCTAAAGCTAATTACCTAATGAGAAAGTTGCTATTATTAATTCTTTCCACATTTACTCTGATTATTGGAACTCATGCTCAAAAAATTTTATTAGATGGATATGTCTATGAAAAGTACAATCGGGGCTTTTTAAATGAAGTTAAAATAGCCGTTTTGGATGAATCGGAAGTGCTGATTGGCGAAACTATATCCGATATTGATGGTCATTTCACCATGGAAGTACCGCTGGTAAAGATTATTTTATTGATTACAGTAAAAAAGTATTCGCCAATAAACGAGAAAAGTTATCAGCCAGAGGTATCTCAGCAGGCGAGAGAATACTCGTAAAATTAGAAATGGAGCGGCAACCTGGTTATCTGCTCGAGTTTACACTTGCTGAAAAAAGAGCATCAGAAGACATTTCCGTGGATGCTGTAAACGGTTCACGAATCGAAATATACAATAATACCCTTAAAAAAGAGGAACTTGTGATAGATTCCTCTAAAAGCCCCGTTTTTAGCATTACTTTAAAACAGGGAAATGAATATACGATTTTAGTGCGTAAAAAAGGCTTTTACAATAAAAGGCTCCACGCTAATGTCAATATTAACGGTTGTTATTTGTGCATGGATGGATTCGGCACGGTTAACCCAGGTGTGGTGAGCAATTTGACATCGGCAGAGGACAATATGCTCGGAACTTTGATCGCCAATGTCGAACTGGATAAAATTGATTTGGATAAAAGCATCGTCATTAAAAATATCTACTACGATTATAACAGTGCCGTCATCACTGAGCAATCCAAAAAGGAGTTGGACAAAGTCGTGGGTATTTTAAAAACAAATCCAGGGCTAATTGTTGAATTGGGTTCACACACTGATGCAAGGGGAACGGATGATTATAATCTAACCCTTTCGCAAGCCCGCGCACAGTCGGCGGTAGATTATATCACTTCAACCAATTCAGTGAGTAGAGAAAAGCTGAAAGCAAAAGGTTATGGCGAAACCAAATTAACCAATAATTGTAAAAATGGCGTCCCTTGTACGGATGAGCAACACCTACAAAATAGAAGAACTGAACTCAAAGTCGTAGGCTTTACTACCGATACTTATGATGGTAGAAGCCTGCTTGAAATCATGCATGAAGAAGAAATTCAGCAATTTGTGAATAGTGGTGAAAGTGATAAAGAATATTCCACTACCCCCTCAGTAAAAACACCAACGGCACTACCCAAAGCAGCCAAACCCGTAATTACTGATAAAACTAAAGTAGTTTCTAAAGAAGCAACCAAAGAACCAAAAGTAGAAACCACGCCCATTGATACCCACATTGAATCGTTTGATGAAAAAGAAACCATCAACAAAACAACGCCAAAAGCTCTAAAAGTTGAGCCAAAAATCAATAAACCTGCTTCTAAAGCTACCCCCTCAGTACAGGAGGAAAAATCAAATGTGGTTGATACTGATAAAGATAAAAAACCGCTTGAAACGGGTTCATCATCATTGATGAGTATTGGCGATTATTCGGGTTATAAAATTGAAATTTTTAATTCTAAAACCGCATTAGCCGCCAACGACCCTGATTTAAAAATGATTGCCGATGATATGGCTGCCCAAGGCGTGTCAACGGACATTTTCTCTGAAACCCTTAAAACTGGTGAAATATCCTATTTGATTGGTTATTTTCAAGGCTGGACTGAAACGGAGAATTTCCTATCAAAAATCAGTAAAAAATACCCTTCTGCCCGCATTATTGAATATTTTAAAGGGAAGAGATTGGGTCAGTGATAGTATTTGCTCGCGCACGGTCTGTGACCGTGTGTGCATATTCTACGGTCTTTGACCGTAGTATGTTGAATGGGCAAAGACCACAAAATAGACACACACGGTCACAGACCGTGCGTGAGCAAGGAACAAAGCATGGTCGCCTATGCTGCCCAAAGCCTAACTCAAAGCCAACGCAGGGCAGCACTGCGTCCATGCTGACGTTCTCGGAAACCAAAAAAGCCCCGTTCATTAAATAAAGATTATGAAAAAATTAATAACAAATAGTAAACGATATAGTATTGATTCAATGTTATAGACAAAACTTAGAAGATAAGATATTAATCAAGCAATTAAAGCCTATAAACTCATGTCAAAAAAACAAGCCTATATTTTATTTCTATTGGTTTTAACCTCAATAATCGCCCATGCAGAAATAGAAAATTTCAATAGAGATTCAAAATCTAAAGTGCGTTTAGGGTCTCAAATAGCTAATCTTGATGAAGAACAAGTTATCAATTTAGCCTTAGTGGGAAAAATATGGGGATTTTTAAAATATCATCACCCAATAGTTGCAATAGGTAACGTTAATTGGGATTCTGTACTATTTCGCATTGTTCCCCAAGTTTTAGAAGCCAACAACCAATCAAAAAGAGATAAGATTATAGAAAAATGGATAGATGATGTAGGAAGTTTTCCATCAACTAAGGTTCAAGATTGTGCAATTGAATCTGATTATAAACAAATACCCGATTACGCTTGGATTAATACACAATATATGAATGCACAAATCGTAAAAAAGCTATTAGATATAAAAGCACATCGAAATACAGAAAAAAACCATTATGTTTCTGTATGGGAAAATGAAGCTCCACCTTTGTTTACAAATGAATTGGCATACGATACAAGCAACTACCCGAATCTTGAAATTCGTCTTTTATGTCTGTACAGATTTTGGAATATTATCCAATATTATTATCCCTATAAATATACCATAACCGAAAAAAATTGGAATGAGGTCATTTCAGAAATGATACCAAAGTTTGCAAATGCACAAAATGCAGGAGAATATCGAAACGCTATTTTATCTTTAATAGAATCTATTCACGACTCTCACACTGTTTTATATAAAGACCCAATAGCTCTAAAAGTCAATGGAGTATATAAGCCGAAAATAAGAATAAAGTTTATA
>JANPHO010000407.1:0-1886 GCA_031424515.1 Saprospiraceae bacterium | reverse complement strand
ATACTTTTCATGATTACGATAAAGATAAATTATTGAAAAGGTTCCGTCAAGATACGTACACGGCTCTTGATGAGCGCATATCCTTAAATCCTGTATTGCAATCATTTCAAGAAGTTGTTTTCAAATACAATATTGAAAGGGAATTGATTGATTCCTTTTTGGATTCAATGGAAATGGATTTGCATTTCAATACTTATCATGATAGCTTATATAAGCAATACATATATGGTTCAGCGGAAGTTGTGGGGCTGATGTGTTTGCGTGTTTTTACTGAGGGGGATACCGCTGAGTACAATAGATTGAAAGATACAGCGTGTGCATTGGGTTCAGCTTTTCAGAAAATCAATTTTTTAAGAGATATGAAAAGTGACTTTGATGAGCGCGGGCGTGTATATTTTCCGGGTATTGATTTCCGTAATTTCGATAATCATAAAAAACAACTCATTGAGCAAGATATAAAAGCGGATTTTGATAAAGGTTATTCAGGCATTGTGCAATTGCCAAAGTCGGCAAGGCTTGGTGTATATTTGGCTTATATTTACTATATCAATCTTTTTGAAAAAATCAAGCGTGCCAATGCAGAGCGTGTTCAGCAAGAGCGAATCAGGGTGAGTGATAGGCGGAAAGTATATTTGTTATGTAGTTCTGTTTTTAAAAATAGCTTAAATATGCTTTAATTTCGATATTTGCATCAAATCTAACTATATTTACCAGTGGCATTTTCATTTGAGAATGCCCTTTTTCGTTTTATTAAAAGATTGCAAAGTGAATAGTAAAAGTGTTTTAAAATGGCTGATACCGTTATTGGCAATAGGCTTAGTGATTTCACATGGTATGATGGATTCTGTGAAGCCCAATAACTTCACTATGGTCGTTAATAATCAATGGCAGGTGAGGGCTTTTGAAACACACTACACATATATATATATGCACCTGTTCGCGCTTATCCCAGTATTCAGTTTAAGTTTTGATAAAAAGGTGGCATTCTATAAAAATTGGAAATACCTGTTTCCTGCATTATTAATAGTAGCTATTGTTTTTTGGATTTGGGATATTTGGAAAACGGCTATTGGTGTTTGGGGTTTTAATACACATTATTATACTATGTCGTTGATAAACCTTCCTATTGAAGAGTGGCTGTTCTTTTTCACATTTCCTTGGGCGAGTATATTTATATATGAGTGTCTGAATGCTTACTTTCCTAAAAATGCTTTTTTTAATAAAATAGAGTACCCCCTCAGTATTGGGCTCATTTTCTTGTTCTTGATTGTCGGTTTTTTGAAATGGGGGCATTCATATACGTTCACTACTTTCATAATTGCGGGTTCACTATTGGCTTGGCATGTTGTATTTGGGGATAAAAGTACAAGGGCGGATTTTTATCGATCATTTTTGGTGGGTCTAATTCCCTTTATTTTGGTCAATGGAATACTTACTGGGGTTGCTACTACGGAACCAATCGTTTTTTATAACCAAGAAGAATACTTTGGTTTTAGGTTTATTACCATTCCTTTGGATGACTTTGTGTATAATTTCGTACTTCTTTTTAGTGTATTAATAATTTTTAAATGGATACGCATCAAAATGAAAAACTTAACGTAGAAATAATAGAAGTTTTTGAAAAAAAATTTCATTCATAATAAGCATAGAAACTAAGAATAGAATATTGACTACAGGACTGTATTGTACAGTAAAGGGTTTGTTTAAAAACGCCTCGCCAAATATTATTTTCCCCTTAATTTCCATCAAAACAACATTCGTAAAAAAAAAAAAGAAAAGGCTTGCACAGGTTAAAATACCGTTCTATCTTTGCATCGCTTTAGAAGAAAGGTATTAGTCAAACAGGCTAAAAATTGCAAAGATAAGAGCGTTTTTTAAATTCAAAA
>JANPHO010000406.1:0-12251 GCA_031424515.1 Saprospiraceae bacterium | reverse complement strand
AATTTTCCTTTTTTACGCGCTCTACATAATTCGGATAACGGTCAGGAAAATCCATTGAAATGGCCAATATTCTGAAATCTACTTCTTTTTGCCAACTTTCAAAGTTCGCTTTCATGGCGTCCAATTCAAGGCGGCAGGGTCCGCAAGTAGTCATCCAAAACATCAAAACGAGGGGTTTACCTTTGGTAGCCAACACGTCTTTTGAGCTGAAAAAATTACCCAAACTGTCTTTTAAAACAATATTGTAAGGGAATTCTTTCTTTAAATTTTGCGGAGTGCGGCGTTCAATATCCGTAATTATAGGGTATTTTACTGAGGGGTTCTTCGGTGCAAGGGGCGCTTGACTATGTCCCAAAGTGGATATTAAAATGAGGGCCGAAGCGAGAAGTAATTTAATTTTATTCATAGGAAATTTGTTTTTTAACATTAATTAATAGAGCCGTAAAGTTCGACAATTTTTAATGAAGAGTCAATATTTATTGGCTTTTTGTGTTAAAATGCTGAGATACTGAGGGGGCCTAAAATAATTAATTGAAAGGCTTTGAGATAATTTCCCATGTTTACTATCTATATTTGGGGCTTTATATGCCTTGAAATTTTAAATAATACCGAATATTGCCATGTTTAAGCTCATTTTTACTTGTCTGTTCTTCATTCCCATTTTAATTAATGCCCAAAAAGATACTTTGGGCGATCAACGCAATAACTCGACGGATTACCAAGTTTCGATTAAAAAAGCCCAGATTCCCATCGTTATCGATGGTGTGTTGGATGAAAAAGATTGGGGGGATGCGGATCCAGCAAAAGATTTTTGGATGAAATTTCCTGATAATAAAAAACGAGCCGACACCAAAACGGAAGCCCAACTGACGTATGATGCTCATTTTTTATATATTGGCTTCACATGCTATGATTCATCGAGCCGTCATATTATTCCTACTTTGAAACGGGATGTCAATTATTGGGATGGTGATGGCATTTCAGTGGTTTTAGACCCCATTAATCGGCAGTCAAATGCCTATATGTTTGGGGTGAGTCCTTTGGGTGTTCAGAGCGAGACGACCATTCAGTCGTTCGGCGACCCGAGTTTTTCATGGGATAATAAATGGTTTTCAGAGGTAAAACAGTATGCAGATAAATGGACTGTGGAGATTGCAATTCCTTTCAAATCATTGCGATATGAAGCGGGGAAGACGCAATGGGGTATCAATTTTATTAGAAATGACATAAAACATGGGCAATATCACACTTGGGCACGCGTGCCTTTGCAATTTGATGGCTTTAGCTTGGGTTTTTATGGTTCGCTGGTGTGGGACGCGCCGCCACCTTTAGAAAAAAGCAACGTTGCGCTGATTCCGTATTTGCTAACGGGGGCTTCTAAAGATTTTAAAAATGACACTAAAACTGATAAAATACTGAGGGGGGGACTCGATGCTAAAATTGCCTTGAACTCTCAACTTAACCTTGATGCCACTATTAACCCCGATTTCTCACAAGTGGATGTAGACGAACAAATCACAAATTTGACCCGTTTTAATCAATTTTTTCCCGAAAAAAGAACGTTTTTCCTTGAAAATAGTGACGTTTTAGCGGAGTTGGGCAGCCCACCAAATCAACGTCCTTTTTTCTCACGACGAATCGGTTTGGATGCTAAAGGGCAGCGGGTACCCATTCATTTCGGTTTGCGTTTGAGTGGTAATTTGAATAAAACCCTTAGAGTCAACGCCTTGGATATGCAAACTGCCGAAACTGACGGTGAACCAGCCTATAATTATGCCGCAGTGGCTTTTCAACAGGCACTCGTTGGAAGGTCATTTGTGAAGGTAAATTTTTTAAATAAGCAGGGTATCAATGATTTTAAATTATCAAAAACGGATTATTCACGTGATTTGGGAGTCGAGGCTTCTTTTACTTCAAAAAATAACCTTTGGGATGGTTGGATGATAGCGCACCATTCCATTCAGCCCGATGTGAAAAATCAAAATAATTATGGAGAAGCTGGGATTTGGTATCACAATGAGCGTTGGCAAGTCTTGAATTTTACCAATTTGGTAGGCACTAATTATTCTACGGGAATGGATTTCTTCTCTCGTATTGATAATTATGATGTCTTGAGAGATACGACTATCAAAATGGGATATAACCAAAATGGTACTTTAATTGGTTATAAATATGTCCCTAAAAATAGTAAAATATTGGGACAAAGTGATTTTGAAGTCTTTTCTCAATTCGTCTGGAATCCTGATAACTCATTCAATAATAGGGTTTTAAATATAGAAAATTCTTTTCAATTTAAAAATACAGCTGAGTTGACACTATCAATGAGCAATGAAGATAGCCGATTGCCTGTCTATACGTCTTTTACGGATTTTGAGCCTTTACCGCCCGCAAAATACGTCTTTACCAATTTTACGGTGGATTATAGTACGGATAAAAGAAAGAACTTGACGTGGTCATCAAGCTTGACTGCGGGTGGTTTTTATAACGGGAAACAGTTGTCAATGGTGGCGGGTTTTAGTTATCGCTATACCCCGTATGGGGTTTTTGGTTTACGGCTCGAACGCTACGATTTGCAATTTCCAGAACCTCATAAAAACTCATTATTGTATCTGATAAACAGCAAAACGGAGATTAGTTTTACTAAAAACCTCATTTGGACGACCTTTTTGCAATATAATACCCAAGCCAATAATTTTAATGTCAATAGTCGTTTGCAATGGCGATACAAACCCATGTCCGATTTATTCATCGTTTTTACCGATAATCATGGTACATCACCTTTTGTGAAACAAAATCGGGCTTTGGTTTTAAAAATGAATTATTGGTTTAATTTGTAGGGAGGTACCCCTCAGTATTTTACTAAAATTAGCTCTGATAGAAACTATCAACAACCAAAATCCCGTAGATGATAAAATAAATCGTATTTTTATCTTCTCACTTTTTAAATTAAAACAATGAAATATTTCAAGATAATTACGGCTATTTTACTCGTATCAAGTTTGTGTTGGACAGGTTGCATAAAAGATATAAAAATGGGCAACGATACGCCCACTGCACCCACCGTAAAAGTGCTTTTACCCATCGAAGGCGACCAATTTGTGAATGGGCAATCCATCACCATTAAAGGCGATATTGTGGATGCTGCTACTTTAAAATCAGTCACTATTAAAGTAATAGATGATAAAACAGGCATGATATACTATACGAATAGCCTCACTTCAAAGGATGTTAGTAATAACACATTTAATGTTGCGTGGGTAGCAAAGGTGCCGGATTGGTCGGATTCTACAGTGACAGTCACCATAGAAAACGCCAGTAATCAGATGGCTTCTAAAGCGGTGAAGATTAAGATTTGGTTGTAAAAAGGGGTATAAAAAGAATTAGGATTTGTGGGATTTAAAGGATGAATTGGGATTTTTATCCTAATCAATCCTTTAAACCCTACTAATCCTAATTCAAATATTATATCAGGATTGCTTAATCCTATAAAACATTGCCATTGCTAAGCCTATCATCATCATAATACAACCCGCCCACACGTAATTGATACCCGGATTCACGGTGGCTTCTAAGATAATATAATCCGTTTTAGGTGCATTTTCGGCTATGGCAATTGGTATTTTCATGGTTTTGGGGTCTCGTTCCGCGATTTCTAAAACGAATGTTTTATCATTTGGATTGATTTTCGATACCACAAAGTGCATACCTAAAGCCTCTATTTCGTCTCTCACAGGTATCGGCGAATTGCCTCTGATAATGTAAGTCGGTTCTGCTTGATAGGTTTTATCGCCTGCCTTGACATTCAGCTGTAAACCCAATTTTAAATCCGATGCTTCTACTTTAAAACCTTTTGGTACTGCATTTGGATTCACTCCAGCGATAGTGACCGTTTTACCATTTATAGTTACACTTCCGCCTTCTTTGAGCGTATAGGATTGAAATTTTAACTCTTTTTCAGGCATGAAAAGTTTATCAAAAAGCTCTGCTTCAGCGTGTAAGCGGACACCTATTTCGTTGACAGTGGCAGGAAGTTGATAAATATTCTCCCCCCTCAGTAAAACGAGCGGCATGGCTCTAAATTCACGACCTTTTTCATCTGTCAAAACCATTTTAACACCCAACGCCACATCTTTTTCTTCTGGTACGTATTTCGGATGGGTCGGATTTTTATCAATACCCTCAATTTTGATTGAATACTGAGGGGTCAGTTTATCTTGATTTGTAGGTTTGAATGATTCATTTATGGCCAAATCATAGTGGATATATTTTAAGCTATCTTCTTCTTTTCGAGCCGTTTCGGGGTCGATTTCACCCGCTGGCAAATTAGCTATACTGAATACATCAAAATTCCAATAATGCTTTGTATCGGGATTTTGGGTCAATTTACCCGTTTTTTTATCAACAATAAAATAAGGGTGTGTAGTAAATGAATCCAAAGTCGTTTTAAAATCCTTATCTTTTCTTTTAAAATCGACGGTGACAAAGCGTTGATTGTTGTGTGAAGTATCGCCCGTGTAGGTCACTTCGTAATCCTTGATGCGGAGGGGAGTTCCTTTCATCAAAAGAACGTACTTACCCATTTGCTCTTTGTCAAAATTCACCAAACCTTCCATCGCAAACGGATTGGACGAAATCCAGTTTTTATTGATGCCAGAAGCCATAATCCCCACTATCAGCAAGCCAAATCCAACGTGTGAAACCGCCGAACCCGAAGCTTTTGGATTGTTTTTAAGGAAAGTAACCGCATATTGAATATTCGCCACGAGGACTAAAACGCCCGCAAAAAGCAATAATTTATATTGCCATGCAGTCGCTTCTATCCACGTCAACCCCAAACCCGTCAACACAGCAGATAATGCTACTGCAATGCCCATATTTTTTAAATAAGGGGTTTTATAAGAAGTGAAATTGAACTCTTTAAACCTTAAAAACTGAGCAAATGCTGAAATTAAACCCATGAAAATACCTATCCACAATTGTGTTTTATTGTAATGCGCCACGGGGTCTAAAGGTGCCGTGAAATTGGGCTTTTTAAAGTGAAATATCTCACTGAAATAGCCTAAAACCTTATTGTAAACGGGAATGGAAGTCGTAAATGTGATAAATACCACGGATAAAATAAAGACCAATGAACCAATAAACATCCAAAATTCCTTACTCGCAACCGCCTCTTCTTTTACTGGATTCGGTATATGTTTATAATGTTTTATTAAAAGAAAAGCCGATAAAACGACATAAAACATTTGAAATAAAACCAATTGCCATTCCAAACCCATTTCAGTGAACGCATGAGCTGATGTGTCGCCCAAGATGCCACTGCGCGTGAGAAACGTAGAATAGAGCACCATTAAAAAGGTCAAAATATAAAAAACGGCGGTTGCTCTCACCGAATGTCCCGTTGCTCGGGCAACCAAGTGTGTGTGAATGCCCGCTACAAGTACCAACCAAGGCACCAGCGACATATTCTCAACGGGATCCCATGCCCAATAGCCATTAAAACTCAAGGCTTCGTATGCCCACATACCACCCATCATAATACCCGTACCAAGTATTGCCCCTGAAAATAGCGCATAAGGCAGTGCTGGGCGTAACCACTCAGTATATCGCTTCGTCCAAAGTCCCGCTACTGCAAAACAGAAAGGGATGGTCGTAGATGCAAAACCTAAAAACAAGGTAGGTGGATGGATGGTCATCCAATAATTTTGTAAAAGTGCATTTAAGCCTTTTGCTGAGCCTTTTATTTTTTCTAAATAATCGGCTTGGGCAAAAATGGGTGCGTCGTTGGCTTCTCTCAATAAAAGTATCGGATTGCTGCCCCATTTGATGATGTGCTCGCCCCAACCAAAATGTAAACCCAATATCATGGACGATAAAAAGACTTGAACGGACGCTAAAGTCGCAATCACTGGCGATTCCCAAGCATTTTTATCCCCCCTAAGTATAATCCACGCGCCAAGCCCCACGTGCCAAAACATCCAGAGTAAAAAACTCCCTTCTTGCCCTTCCCAAAATGCCGCGAAGATGTAGCGGAATTCCAAATGGTCATCCACGTGCGAATGCGCATAAAAATACTCGTACCGCTTATTAATCATTACATAAAAAATCATGGCAATGATCGATAAAACGGCTACGCCATGCACTCCAAAACTCCATCGCCCAAGGCTGCGCCATGAGTTTGACAAAGGTTGATTCTCCCTTTTTTGAGTAGAAATAAAGTAGGAGATAGACGCTAAAAGTGCTGATACAAAGCTTAAAACGATGCCAAGATGCCCAATAGTCCGTGGCACAAGGTTTTCTCCAATATATTGAATATCCATTAATTTATGGTTGCGTTAAAATTCTTGAGCGTTTGTAATCGGTATTTGGGGCTCGGGCGATTTTAATCGACCGAAAAAAAACACCATTATTCTTTTTTATTTTTTTTCATATAAATCTCCTCATCCTTATATTTTGAAGGGCATTTCATCAATACTTCATTGGCAACAAATACTTCGCCTTTCATTTCACCTGTAACCACAACTTGCTCAGAAAGTTCAAAATCTTGAGGCTTCGGCTTTAAAAGGTGCACAAAGACTTCTTGCCCCTTTTGGTCAGTCAAATAAAAACTAACTTGATTCGGATCTTTAACTGGATCGTAAGTAATGGGCTTGGATTTTACTAATTTACCCGCTACTTTCACCTTATCAGTTGATTTTTGAGCTTCCGAAAAGTTAGAATAAGTCGCCACATCTTTGGCTTGCATGGTGAGGGCTGCGATGCCGATGGCGATAGTGATGAGCGCAACGATATGAATGGTTTTCATTTTAAATGAATTTTTAATTTTAAATTCTGATTTGAATGTATATAAGAGATGACTCTTGACGCTGCAAAATTACACATATTTACATAGAAACTGAATGATGAAAGTCATTCTATTTATTAATTCACAATTTAGATTGTTTTTAAATTTTTTTTCATAATAAACAATTCTAAATTTGAGCTTAAATGTGATTAGATGTGCCGAGTGCCGAGTTCCTTGTGCCACTTTTAAATATTCACTTTATGTAAACGGCACAGGTAACTCGGCACATGGCACATTCATAAAATATAACTTAATGCAAGGCAATAAGGTTTTAGAACTCAAAAATGCTTCGGTTTATCAGGAAAAAAACTTGATATTGGGCGATATCAACATCACCATATCGGAGGGTGAATTTTCCTACCTCATCGGTAAAACGGGAAGTGGCAAATCCACATTATTAAAGACGCTCTATGGTGCATTGCCGTTGCGTCAGGGCGAAGCTTTGGTATGCGGATTTGATTTAAAAAAATTAAATCGGCGCAGCATTCCGCTTTTAAGGCGGAAATTAGGCATTGTATTTCAAGATTTCAACCTGCTTTCGGATAGAAACGTGGAAGAAAACCTGCTTTTTGTATTAAAAGCAACGGGTTGGACAAGCAAATCGCAAATGCTTGAAAGGGTTAATTCTGTATTAAATTCAGTTGGTTTACCCGATTTTAACGCTAAAAAGCCCAATCAACTGAGTGGTGGCGAGCAGCAACGGGTTGTGATTGCCCGCGCCCTATTGAATCAGCCCGCCCTCATCATCGCCGATGAACCGACCGGAAATCTCGACCCCGAAACCAGCGATGATATTCTGACCCTGTTGCGCAATCTGTCTATCAATAACAACACAGCAGTCCTTTTGGCAACGCACGATTATCGCATTTTACAACACTTTCCTGCGCGGATAATTCGTTGTCAGAATGGAAGGGTTTTGGATGAGGAGAATTTTTTGGTATAAAATCGATTAGATACCCCCTCAGTATAAAACCCATTTTTAAAATTTGAAACATGATTTTAGCAGAGAAATAGATATTTTGCTGATAAAAAACAGATAAATCAATTAAAAATCTGCCCATAATAACGAATAACAAATGATAAAAGCGACAGGATTAGAAAAAAGCTACGGAACGCTCAAAGTACTGAGGGGGGTAGATGTGGAAATCGGACAAGGTGAAGTGGTATCGATAGTGGGCAAATCGGGGGCTGGTAAAAGTACCCTTTTGCACATTTTAGGGACTTTGGATGTGGCGGATAAAGGCAAAGTGGAAGTGAATAATAAAAATATTTCTGCTTTGAGTTCTAAGGATTTAGCCATTTTTAGAAACAGTAATATTGGTTTTATTTTTCAATTTCATCATCTATTGCCAGAGTTTACGGCTTTAGAAAATGTGATTATGCCCGCCCTCATTCATGGTGATACTGAGGGGGGGAACCGAAAACGCGCCCTTGAACTTTTGGATTATTTGGGTTTAAAAAATAGGGTAGAGCATAAGCCCAATGAACTTTCGGGCGGTGAGCAGCAGCGCGTAGCCGTTGCTCGTGCTTTGATGATGAAACCCGCCGTGGTTTTCGCCGATGAGCCTTCGGGAAATTTGGATTCGGCATCCTCCAAAGACCTTCATAATCTGATTTTTAAACTTAGAGAAGATTTTAATCAAACTTTCGTCATTGTCACGCATAACGAAGAGTTAGCCAATATGAGTGACCGCCGTTTGGTAATGCAAGATGGTTTATTGGTGGTTTAAATTTCCTACTACGTTTTAAACACGAATTACACGAATTAATACACGAATAGCACTTAAATTGGTGCTATTCGTGTATTAATTCGAGCAATTCGTGTTCTATGGAACATAATAGGACATAATAACCTTTTTTAAGCATACGCAATCTCGTCACAAATAAGCGTAAAACATATTAAAAATGAAGGGGTAAAAAATTCATTTTGAAATGTTAAAATGTAATAAAAATGTGTGATATGCGTTTTAAAATATGTCAATAAGGCGCTTAATTCTGTTAAAATTGTTTTATCGCCCGTCACTATATTTGTTTTATAAGAAGAAAGAAAACTCATTTATATTTATTGCGTACTCATAACCGACAAAATTTATCCTACAACCGATTAATTTTAAAAATTCGTCAACTCATTTTAACCGATTATAAAACTCAAGCGAAAAACCCCCTCGGTAGTAAAATACTGAGGGGGTCATTTTTTTATGGGTGATTGGTGATGAGTGATAATAAGCGTATTTTCATTCACTGCCTATCACCTATCACTCATCACCCATCACCTATCCTAAAGTGCTCAAATCTTTTACAAAACCTGATATTCCTCCTGCCTTCATAGTTGCCAAAAGTTTATTAGCCTCCGCCAATGTCGTGAATTGTCCACATAAAACTCTATAAATGGTAGAAGAACCAGAGCCCACTACATGCACTAAAACGGGTTGTTTATATTTAGCTTCGATACCCGGTGCAAGACTTTTCACATTTGTCCATTGAGAAAAACTGCCTGCTTGAACAGCGAAGCCTTTATTCGCAACTCTTGCATTGGTGGTATAACGGAATAAACCCGTTCCAACGGGGGCATTACCCGGTTGGCTGCTTGGGGTTGTGGGAGTGGGCGTAGGAGTAGGTGTACTCGGTGTTGTTATAGTTCCTGTTGTTTTACCCGCTCTTCTGAGGGCTTCACGAACAGCATTGGCAGCGTTGATGCGACCATAACCGAATCTGAGCGATTGCCCGTTGGAATATTCAGATGGAGAACCCACTTTATCAGCTGTTAGCATTAAAATTTGTTTCACTTCCCGAGCCGTTAGATTCGGATTTGCGGATAAAATCAAAGCGCAAATGCCCGCTACTAAAGGCGTTGCGCTTGATGTGCCGCCAAAATGTTGGTAACGATTACCTCTATCCACACCATCGCCATAATACCATTTACCCGCTCCGACTTCTCCCGGAATACCTTGATCCCAATAAGCTCTTGCCGCTAAAATAGGCCAAGAACCATTAGAAGGGGCTGAAATCGTCAATTCACGACCTCGATTGGAATAATCTGCGTGTTCATCATCACTGGTAGTGGCGCCTACACATATCACATCGGGGTGCTTCCCATAGACATTGAGAGCATCCATATCTTCATTTCCTGCAGCGAAACAGATGACACAGCCTTTGCCCCCGCGTCCTTCACGAGCGGCTTTGGCAATAGCATTAATTTTATCAATACCCAATGAAAAGTTAGAATCCACGGTGCCCCATGAGCAACTTACCACGTCAGCACCGTTGCGAATGACATAGTTAAACAATGCCTCTGTGCTTTCAATACTGAATCCTGTACCACTCAATGGCATAAAACGAGCGGCGGGCGCAGCACCACACATACCCCCATTTTGAGGGGCGATGGCAACGCTTGCACAGGGTGTACCATGCGTGTAGGAAGGGTCTCCCGTTGATAGATTGGATGAATTTGTCCATAAATCCCACGGTTTTACCACTTTATCTTTAAGGTCGGGATGCGATAAATCCATTCCATTATCAATAATAGCCACAACTATATTCGGATTTCCATAGCCATCCAATACTTGCCAAGCTTCTTCAACTTTAGCATCTGCCCCCGGCTTCATTCGTACAGAGGAATTATCTGGAATGCGCCCTGTATTTTTCAAGTGCCACATTTGCCCCCAAAGGCGTGCTGCGGGTTGAGCAAAAGCATAATGGTCAAGCGGGGCATCTATATCAGGTTCTGCCCATTTTACTTCTTTTTTCTCTTGCAACGCTACGGCGCATTTGATGGGGTTTGGCGAATCATAGGTCACCGTTGCCACCACTTTATCATCGCTTCGTCGCTCTTTAAGGTCGAGATAGTATTCTTTTAATATCGCCAATTGTTGGGCTTCAGTAACACCTTTGGCAAAAGTGAGATAAATGGAGCCCGTTGGCACAAGTGGCTTATCGCTCCCCGGCGCGTGATACACATGGGTGCCCACATCCACAGCTTCCATCGAGCGCATACCATCCAATATGCCTTCTATTTTTTCACTCTTTTTTTTATTGACAGCCACAACTTCAAAACCTCCAAGGTGAGGATGAATGACTTTTTGTACCTGTTGGTCTAATTCTGTATCAGCCATGAGGCCTCGAGTTTGACTTTTTTTAATTCCAGCGAACTTAGTACTTTTGGTGAGTACCAATTCTCCAGCGCCGAATTTAACTTTTAATATTGCCATAGTGTAGGATGTATTTTTTAATTTTGAAAAACAGAATTGAGGTATAATTTAAGGTATTAGGAATGAAGTAAGAATAAACTTACATTCTTTTGTTGTGGTATAAAATTGAATAGGGTTCAATTTTTAAGTTTGCCCCCATACCCCCGAAGGGGGATTAAATTAAGTAAAAGTCGAAATTTCTAACTTTTTGCGGTGTAATCCCCCTTCGGGGGTATGGGGCAAACTTGAAAATTGTGCACCTCTTAGAATTACCCAAGAATGTAAATTTATTCTTACTTCATTCCTAATGCTAATAATGGGTTTAAAATTTCATTACAATTTGAACTTAATTTCAGACAACAAGTTTTGCAATTTTTTTTAAAAATACAAAACTTTAATCAATGGTAATTGTCTGAACAGCAACATTTTATAAAAACAATTAAAAATTATTGAATTATGAACGCTTCTTTGTTCTCTGATGACATAGTGGAAATAAATTTACCCCAAGCCAAACTCATTTTTACAGAACATTTTTTTAAAAAAGAGGAAGCGGATGCACTACTTTTAGATTTGACTGAAAACATTCAATGGGAACAGGGAGAAATTATGATGTTCGGTAAAAAAGTTTTAGAGCCTCGGCTCACGGCTTGGTACGGCGATGAAGGGAAGGAATATACATATTCAGGTAAAAAACAAACACCTTTGGCATGGACAGATACCTTAAAAGGCATTAAAAATAAAATTGAAACGGAATGTGAAAAATTAACACCCCCTCAGTATAAAGCCATTTTCAACTCTGTTTTATTGAATTATTACCGCAATGGGCAGGATTCAATGGGCTGGCATTCGGATGATGAAAAGGAATTGGGGCGAAATCCCACCATAGCTTCGCTCAATTTGGGTGAAACGCGTCGCTTTTTAATACGGCATAAAATAGATAAAAATCTTAAAAAAGAGATACTCCTCACCCATGGTTCACTCTTGATAATGACCGATGAAATGCAGCATTATTGGCAACACGCCGTACCTAAAGAATCTAAAAAGCAGCAACCGAGAATCAATTTGACTTTTAGATGGATTGTTTAAAAACCATGCTAAAATTGTCTTTCCAAAGATTTATAAATAATAGAAAGAATTTTTACTTTTACACGGTGGTAAAGGCGGCTTGTTTTGTCATTTTTTAATTACTTAGTCAAATAGTCGCTTACGCTCCGTTTAGCCAC